>NZ_JAKVIJ010000005.1:0-242360 GCF_022760965.1 Simplicispira sedimenti | reverse complement strand
CAGCGACACCTCGACAAAGGTGTCAACTTAAACCAACCGGCCTCCTCGATACCCGGGGCGGTTCAGACTGCTTTGGCACGGCTGGTGCTTTTGCACCCAACGCCTTTGATCATCCACCGCGTCGCAACTCCCTGACACCCCGGCCCAGCTTGCGGCGCAACAGGGCCCGCAGGGTCACCCCATCCGAGTACCCGACCTGTGCGGCGACCTGGTCGACGCTGGCGTTCCCGGTGCGCAAGAGATGGACGGCATGCTCCACGCGCAGGTCCTGGAAATACGACAGCGGTGTCTTTCCCAAAACGCTTTGCAGCCGCCGCGCCAAGGTGCGCTCGCTTGTGCCCGCGGCGCTGGCCGCCTCGGCGAGCGAGAACCCCTGCGCGAGCCGACGTCTGGCCCAGCACTCGAAGCGCTCCACCATCGGGTCGGCATGCGCAAGGTGGTCGGGAATCACGAACTCGGCTTGCGAACTGCGTGTCTCGACCAGCAGATAGCGTGCCACCAGGGCCGCCAGCGCCGGACTGCGCCCTCGGATGATGCGCAAGGCCAAGTCGACGTGGGCCAAAGCGGCACCCGCGGTGGTGAAGCGTGTCGAGTTCACGATCATGCGTGACTCGTCCAGCGTGACGTTCGGATAGCGCTGCCGAAACATCGGCCCCAGCCACCATGACGTCGTCGCACGATGCCCATCAAGCAGGCCACTCTCTGCAAGCAAGAAACTACCGGAGCAAGCGGCACCAAGGTGCGCGCCAGCGGTGGACCACTGCTGTAGCGCCGCGACCGCGTCGGGCACATCGGGGCTTGTGAGTCGAGCCGAGAGCGTGTCAGGCATCTTGTCGCCAAACGCTGGCACGAGCACGACGTCTGGTTCGGGCACACCATGCGCAGTGACCACGGGGACCGTCAAGCCTTGCGCAGTTCGGATGCGACGCCGCACGCCCACCAGCGTGAGCTCTATGTGCGCGGGAGCCTGTGGCAGCGAGCCCGCCATCGCATTGGCTAAGCCCACTGTGTCAGTGAGCGCCGCAAGCCCCAGATCAAACACGCCATCACAAACAAGGAGGTGCAGTTTCATGGCAACAATGATATCAATGTTGTCATTATTGCCTATAGAGATGTCTGTCATGAAAACTTAGACTGCAGTCTCGTCGATCCCTTCACCCACTTTTCCATTTACCCAAAGGAATACACCATGACTAAGCTCGCCCTGTTTGTTCGCCTCGAAGCCAAACCCGGCCAGGAGGCTGCGCTTGCCGACTTCCTGGCCAGCGCACTGCCGCTCGCCAACGCCGAGTCCGGCACCACGGCCTGGTTCGCATTGAAGTTTGGCCCTTCGACGTTTGGTGTGTTCGATGCCTTTGCCGATGAGGCAGGTCGCCAGGCACATCTGAACGGCCAGATCGCCGCGGCCTTGATGGCCAACGCAGCGACCTTGCTCAGTTCTCCGCCCAATATCGAGAAGGTCGAACTGCTTGCAGCCAAACTGCCTGCATGACAACTCGGCCTTGACCCAATCAGGTCACGCTGCAGGATGGGGGTCACACAGCCCTACGTGCGATCCCAACCTCCTTGCTGTCTGGTTGATAAATTCCACTACCAAGTCTTCCTTGGCGCGGTTGCCAATGCTGGCGCGTATGACGCGGCGCACAGTGAATTCACAGGATTTGGCCCATGCGGGCGGGAGCCCTACCACAGGGGCCTCACCCCAAATACTTCTCCTCCAACCCATCCCAAACCCCCTTGCCCACCAGCCTTTGCCTTTCCGCAAACGGCGTCACCAGCCCCGGGTCTTCATCAATCCGCTGCGTCTCGCGCAATTGCGTCAGCGTCCGCTGCATGCCCGCCAGCGCCCCCTGCAGCGCCGCGTTGGCGTACAGCACCAGGCCGTAGCCGAGCTGGCTCAGCTCCTGGGCGCTGGTGATGGGGGTTTTGCCGCCGATGACCATGTTCATGAGCTGGGGCGTGCTCAGGCGCTGGGGCAGGGCGCGCACATGCTCCAGCTCCGTGACGGCCTCAACGAACAGCAGGTCGGCGCCGGCCTCGGCGTAGGCTTGGGCGCGCTCCACGGCGGCGTTGAAGCCGTGCACGGCGGCGGCGTCGGTGCGGGCCATGATGAGCAGGTCCTTGTCGCGCCGGGCGTCGCACGCGGCCTTGATCTTGCCGATCATTTCGCTGGCCTCCACCACGTCCTTGCCGGCGAAGTGGCCGCAGCGCTTGGGTGAAACCTGGTCTTCGAGCTGGATGCAGTCGGCGCCTGCGCGCTCCAGGGTGCGCACGGCGTGGTAGGTGTTGAGCGCGTTGCCAAAGCCCGTGTCGGCGTCCACGATCAGGGGCAGGTCCACGGCGTCGCGGATGCGGGCGGTGTGGTCCGCGATGTCGGTGAGGCCCATGAAGGCCTGGTCCGGCAGGCCGAACCACATGTTGGTGACGCCAGCGCCGGTGACGTAGAGGGCCTCGAAGCCCAGGTCGGCCACCACGCGGGCGGAGAGGGCGTTGAACGCGCCGGGCACGATGACGCCCCGGCGGGCATGGGCCAGGGCCTTGAGTTGTTGCTTGGTGTTCATGGGGTGCCGATCAAAATGCTATTGAATTGGTAGCTGTTGGCGCTTTCTGCATAAGCTCTGGAGGCCTATTTGGCTTAAAAACTGTCCGCCGGAACGCGCACCCAGCCTTCCATGAGGATGCGGGCGCTGCGGCTCATGAGGGCCTTGGTCACTTGCCATTGGCCGCCCACCTGCGCGGCCTCGGCGCCCACGCGCAGGGTGCCCGAGGGGTGGCCGAACACCACGGCGTTGCGCGTGCCGCCGCCGGCCGCCCGGTTGACCAGCGTGCCGGGAATGGCGGCGGCGGTGCCGATGGCGACGGCCGCCGTGCCCATCATGGCGTGGTGCAGCTGGCCCATGGAGAGGGCGCGCACGAGCAGGTCGATGTCGCCGGCCTCGATGTGCTTGCCGCTGGACGCGGTGTAGCGGATGGGCGGGGCCACGAAGGCGATTTTTGGCGTGTGCTGGCGCTGGGCGGCTTCCTCCACGCTGCGGATCAGGCCCATCTTCACCGCGCCGTGCGCGCGGAGGGCCTCGAAGCGCGCCAGGGCCTGCGCGTCGCCGTTGATGGCGCCCTGCAGCTCGGTGCCGGTGTAGCCCAGGTCTTGCGCGTTGAGGAAGATGGTGGGGATGCCGGCGTTGATGAGGGTGGCGGCAAAGCGGCCCACGCCGGGCACTTCCAACTGGTCCACCACGTTGCCGGTGGGGAACATGGAACCTTCACCCTCGTCCGCCGGGGCGATGAACTCCAGCGGCACCTCGGCGGTGGGGAAGGCCACGCCGTCCAGCTCGAATGTGCCCGTTTCCTGCACATGCCCGCCCACGATGGGCACATGGGCCACGATGGTCTTGCCGATGTTGGCTTGCCAGATGCGCACCGCCACGCTGCCCTGCCGGGGAATGCGCTCGGGGTCCACCAGCCCCCAGTGGATGGCGCAGGGCCCCACGGCGGCCGAGAGGTTGCCGCAGTTGCCGCTCCAGTCCACGAAGGGGCGGTCGATGGAGACCTGGCCGAACAGGTAGTCCACATCGTGCCCGGGCCGTGTGCTGCGGCTCAGGATGACAGCCTTGCTGGTGCTGGACGACGCGTTGCCCAGGCCGTCGATCTGCTTGCCATACGGGTCGGGGCTGCCCAGCACGCGCAGCAGCAGCGCGTCGCGTGCGGGGCCGGGCTGGCGGGCGGCCTCGGGCAGGTCTTGCAGGTGGAAGAACACGCCCTTGCTGGTGCCGCCGCGCATGTAGAGGGCGGGAATCTTGGTTTGCGGTGCCATGGCTTTCACTTCAGTTTTCATAGCTGACAGCGCTTGCTGGTGGGGCGCTGGAGGCTGATTTGGCCAAAAAATCCTGCGCAAAGCGCTGCAGCACACCGCCCGCTTCGTACACCGAGGCTTCCTCGGCGGTGTCGAGCCGGCATTGCATGGGCACCTGCAGCACTTCGCCGTTCTTGCGGCGCACGATGAGCGACAGCACGGCGCGCGGCTGCAGTGCGCCCGCCACGTCGAAGGTTTCGGTGCCGTCGAGCTGCAGGGTGTGGCGGGTGGTGCCGGGCTGGAATTCGAGCGGCAGCACGCCCATGCCGATGAGGTTGGTGCGGTGGATGCGCTCGAAGCCCTCGGCCACCACCACCTCCACGCCCGCCAGGCGCACGCCCTTGGCGGCCCAGTCGCGGCTGGAACCCTGGCCGTAGTCGGCGCCCGCGATGATGATGAGCGGCTGGCGGCGGCCCAGGTAGGTTTCGATGGCCTCCCACATGCGCACCACCTGGCCCTCGGGCTCCACGCGGGCCAGCGAGCCCTTGCGCACCTGGCCGTCCACCACGGCCATCTCGTTCACCAGCTGTGGGTTGGCGAAGGTGGCGCGCAGGGCGGTGAGGTGGTCGCCCCGGTGCGTGGCGTAGGAGTTGAAGTCTTCCTCCGGCACGCCCATGCGCGCCAGGTATTCGCCCGCCGCGCTGTTCGGCAGGATGGCGTTGGAGGGCGAGAGGTGGTCGGTGGTGATGTTGTCGGGCAGGATGGCCAGCGGGCGCAGGCCCTTGAGCGTGCGCGGGTGGGCGGCGAGCGCGCCCACGCCCTCGGTGTCCCAGTAGGGCGGGCGGCGGATGTAGGTGGACTGCGCGCGCCAGGCGTACTGCGGGCTCACGCGCTGGCCGTCGTCGCGCCGCAGGGCGAACATGGGCTCGTACACGGCGCGGTACTGCGCGGGCTTGACGGCGGTTTGCACCACGGCGTCGATTTCGGCATCACTGGGCCACAGGTCTTGCAGGCGGATCGCGCGGCCGTCCACCACGGCGAGCACGTCGCGCTCGATGTCGAAGCGGACGGTGCCGGCCAGCGCGTAGGCCACCACCAGCGGCGGCGAGGCCAGGAAGGCCTGGCTGGCGTAGGGGTGGATGCGCCCGTCGAAGTTGCGGTTGCCCGAGAGCACGGCGGTGGCGTAGAGCTTGCGGTCGATGATCTCCTGCTGGATGGCGGGGTCCAATGCGCCGCTCATGCCGTTGCAGGTGGTGCAGGCAAAACCCACAATACCAAAGCCCAGGGCCTCCAGGTCGCCCAGCAATCCGGCTTCCTGCAGGTACAGCTCCACGGCCTTGGAACCGGGGGCGAGGGATGTTTTGACCCAGGGTTGGCGGTTCAAACCCAGGCGGCGGGCGTTGCGCGCCAGCAGGCCGGCGGCGATCACGTTGCGCGGGTTGCTGGTGTTGGTGCAGCTGGTGATGGCGGCGATGACCACGGCCCCGTCGGGCAGGGTGCCTTCTTCGGCGGCGGGCATGGTCCAGGGGCCGGCGATGCCCTTGGCCGCCAGGTCGGCGGTGGCCACGCGGGCGTGCGGGTTGGAGGGGCCGGCCAGGTTGCGCACCACGCTGGAGAGGTTGAACTCCAGCGTGCGCTCGTACACGGCGTCTTGCAGGCTGTCCGCCCACAGGCCGGCCTCCTTGGCGTAGGTTTCGACCAGTTCCACCTGGCTGGCGGCGCGGCCGGTAAGGCGCAGGTAGTCCAGCGTCTGCTCGTCGATGGCGAACAGCGCGGCGGTGGCGCCGTATTCGGGCGCCATGTTGGCAATGGTGGCGCGGTCGCCAATGGTGAGGCTGCGCGCGCCCTCGCCATGGAACTCCAGGTAGGCGCCGACCACCTTGGCCTTGCGCAGGAATTCGGTGAGCGCCAGCACCACATCGGTGGCGGTGATGCCGTCCTGGCGCTGGCCGGTGAGGTGCACGCCCACGATCTCGGGCAGGCGCATCATTGATGCGCGGCCGAGCATCACGTTCTCGGCCTCCAGACCGCCCACGCCGATGGCGATGACGCCCAGCGCGTCGACGTGCGGCGTGTGGCTGTCGGTGCCCACGCAGGTGTCGGGGTAGGCCAGGCCGCCCTCGGCGTGCACCACGGGCGACATTTTCTCCAGGTTGATCTGGTGCATGATGCCGTTCCCCGCCGGGATCACATCCACGTTGGCGAAGGCTTTTTTCGTCCACTCGATGAAGTGGAAGCGGTCTTCGTTGCGGCGGTCTTCAATCGCGCGGTTCTTCTGGAAAGCCTCGGGCTCGAAGCCGCCGCACTCCACGGCCAGCGAGTGGTCCACGATGAGCTGCACCGGCACCACGGGGTTCACCTGGGCCGGGTCGCCGCCCTCGGCGGCGATGGCGTCGCGCAGGCCGGCCAGGTCCACCAGGGCCGTCTGACCGAGGATGTCGTGGCACACCACGCGCGCCGGGTACCACGGAAAGTCGCGCTCGCGGCGGCGCTCGATCAGTTGCAGCAGGTAGCCGTCCTGCTGGGCCGGGTCGGCCTTGCGCACGATGTTCTCGGCGTGCACGCGCGCGGTGTAGGGCATCTCGGCCCAGGCGCCGGGGCGCAGGTGCTCGACGGCGGCGCGGGCATCCACATAGTCCAGCAGCGTGCCGGGCAGGTTCTTGCGGTAGAGGGTGTTCATGGCGTGGAGCGCTGCGAGGGGTTAGGTGCGGTTCTCGATAGGCACGAAGGCCAGGTCGTCGGGGCCGGTGTAGTGGGCGCTGGGGCGGATGATCTTGTTGTCGATGCGCTGCTCGATGGTGTGCGCGGCCCAGCCGCTGGTGCGCGCAATGACGAACAGCGGCGTGAACATGGCCGTGGGCACCTGCATCATGTGGTAGCTCACGGCGCTGAACCAGTCGAGGTTGGGGAACATTTTCTTGGTTTCCCACATGACGGATTCCAGCCGCTCGGCGATGTCGTACATCTTGGTGCTGCCTGCTTCCTCGGACAACTGGAGCGCCACGCGCTTGATGACCACGTTGCGCGGGTCGCTCACCGTGTACACCGGGTGGCCGAAGCCGATCACCACCTCCTTGGCCTCCACGCGGCGGCGGATGTCGGTCTCGGCGTCGTCGGGCGTGTCGTAGCGCTTTTGCACCTCGAAGGCCACCTCGTTGGCGCCGCCGTGCTTGGGGCCGCGCAGCGCGCCGATGGCGCCGGCAATGCTCGAATACATATCGCTGCCGGTGCCGGCGATCACGCGGGCGGTGAAGGTGCTGGCGTTGAACTCGTGCTCGGCGTACAGGTTCAGCGAGGTGTGCATGGCGCGCTCCCAGGCGGCGCTGGGTTTCTGGCCGTGCAGCAGGTGCAGGAAATGCGCACCGATGGAGTCGTCGTCCGTCTCGACGCCGATGCGCTTGCCCTGCGTGCTCCAGTGGTACCAGTAGAGCAGCATGGAGCCCAGGCTGGCCAGCAGGCGGTCGGCGATGTCGCGCGCGCCGGGCGTGTTGTGGTCGTCCTTCTCGGGCAGCACGCAGCCCAGGGCCGAGACGCCGGTGCGCATCACGTCCATGGGGTGGCTGCTGGCCGGGAGCTTCTCCAGCGCGTCCTTCACGCTGGCGGGCAAGCCGCGCAGGGCCTTGAGCTTGGCCTTGTAGGCCTTGAGCTCGGCGCGCGTGGGCAGCTTGCCGTGCACCAGCAGGTGGGCGATTTCCTCGAATTCGCAGACCTCGGCGATGTCGAGGATGTCGTAGCCCCGGTAGTGCAGGTCGTTGCCGCTGCGACCGACAGTGCACAGGGCCGTGTTGCCGGCGGTCACGCCCGAGAGGGCGACGGATTTCTTGGCCTTGACGGCGGGGGGGGCTGTTTCGCTCATGGCGTTGTTTTCCTTGCAAAAAGTGTTTGTGCAGCCGCGTGGTCCGGTGCATGATTCGCAATGTACGCAAGCCGCCTCTCCAGCGTAAGCACTGAATTGGCGAAGGTTTGCGAAGAAAAAACCAGTAAATTGCGAAGTTTGCGAATAACCCGGAGGCAACCCCATGCGCAAGACCTTCATGGGCGTGCAGCTGCGCCGCCTGCGCGAGGAACGTGGCCTCACGCAGGTGGCGCTGGCGCGCACGCTGGGCCTGTCGGCCAGCTACCTGAACCAGATCGAGCAGAACCAGCGCCCGCTGACGGTGCCGGTGCTGCTGAAGATCAGCGCCGCGCTGGGCGTGGACGTGCAGCGCTTTTCCGACGACGAGGAGGCGCGCCTGATCGCCGGCCTGAACGAGGTGCTGGCCGACCAGCCGCCGGGCGGCGCGGGGCAGGAGCAGGTGTCGCTGGCGGAGATCCGCGAGCTGGCCGCCAGCATGCCCGCCGTGGCGCGCACCCTCATTGGCCTGCATGGGCGCTACCGGCAGGCGCTCGAACGCCTCGACGCGCTGGCCGCGCCCTGGGGCGACGAGCGCTCGGGCCAGGGTGGCGAAGCGCCGCCGCCCATGGCCTACGAGGAGGTGCGCGACTACTTTTTCGCCCACCACAACCACATGGCCGAGCTGGACGCCGCCGCCGAGCACTGCGCCGCGCAGTGGGGCATGGAGCCGCGCCGCGCCGAAAGCCTGCTGCTGCAGCGGCTGGAGCAGCAGCACGGCGTGCGCGTGGTCACGCCGGGGCCGGAGATGCCGGTGCTGGAAGGCGGCACGCTGCGCCTGTTCGATGCCGCCTCCAGCGTGCTCTACCTGTCGGACCGGCTGGAGGGCGGGCAGCGCAACTTCCACATGGCCACGCAACTGGCCTTCCTGGAGATGGAACCCGTGCTGCGCCGCCTGGCGCAGGACGCGCGCCTGTCCAGCCGCGAGGCGCGGCAGCTCGCGCGCATCGGCCTGGCCAACTACTTTGCCGGGGCGCTGCTCATGCCGTATTCGGCCTTTCTGCGCGCGGCCGAGGAGGAGGGCTACGACATCGAGCGCCTGGGCCAGCGCTTCGGCGTGGGCTTCGAGGCGGTGTGCCACCGGCTGTCGATGCTGCAGCGGCCGCAGGCGCGCGGCATTCCGTTCATCTTCATCCGCGTGGACCGCGCAGGGAACATCTCCAAGCGCCAGTCGGCCACGCATTTCCACTTCTCGCGCATCGGCGGCACCTGCCCGCTCTGGAACGTGTACGAGGCCTTCGCGCAACCCGGCCGCATCGTCACGCAACTGGCGCGCATGCCCGACGGGCGCACCTACCTGTGGGTGGCGCGCACCGTGCAGCACGGCGGCGGCGCCTGGGGCGCGCCGGGCAAGCTGCACGCGGTGGCGCTGGGCTGCGACATCGAGCACGCGCCGCGCTGGGTGTATTCCAAGGGCCTGAACTTGGCCGATCCGGCCGCCGCCGTGCCCATCGGCATGGGCTGCAAGGTGTGCGAGCGCACCAGCTGCCCGCAGCGCGCCTTCCCGCCCGTGGGCCGCGCGCTGGAGGTGGACGAGCGGCGCAGCACGCTGGCGCCGTACCCGGTGTTGCAGCGGATGCTATCGAATTGATCGCTTGCGGTGCCTGTATTGACCCCCTCTCCCGCGAGGGGAGAGGGAGTTTTGCTATCGAATCAATAGCTTGTGGCGCTTATTCCACGAGCGTTTGGCGCCTAAATCTGCATGAATCCAAGGTCGGCAGAACCAAAATTGCCCAGGCGCGGCAGCACCAGGGGCAGGTCGGTGGCGGAGATGCCGAACCAGCGGCCCAGCGTGGCGGCGTATTGTTCGACCGACACCGAGGGCAGCAGGCGGCCCCGGCCCACGTCGTCCGGGCCGTTGTTGGCGGGCAGCGGGGCGGCGCCGACAAAGCTGCCACCTTTCACGGCGCCACCGATCACGAACTGCGACGAGCCCCAGCCATGGTCCGTGCCGTCGTTGTTGCTCACCAGCGTGCGGCCGAAGTCGGTGGCCGTGAAGGTGGTGACCTGCGAGGCCACGCCCAGCGCCTCGGTGGCGCGGTAGAACGCGGCCAGCGCATTGCCCAGGTTGGTCATCAAGGTGGCGTGGGCGCCCAGTTGGCTGTCGTGTGTGTCGAACCCGCCCAGCGACACAAAAAACACCTGGCGCTTGGTACCCAGGCTGCCACGGGCGCTGATGAGACGCGCCACCAGGGCAAGTTGGTCGGCCAGCCGGTTGCTGGTGGGAAAGGTGACGGGCGCCGGGTTGCCTGCCAGCGCTGCAGTGATGCGCTCGCCCGCCTCGATGGAGCGCTGCGCCACGCGCGCATGCTCGTTGGCCAGCCAGTGCGAGGAGCCTTGCGTCATGAACTGGCGCAGCACCTGGGATGCGTCAGCCGAGCCGAACAGGCGGTTCTTGATGCCATTGACCGGCACCGCCCCGCTGGGGGTGACCTGGTAGGGAATGGCGGTGTTGCCCGATAGGTACACCGCGTTGCCCGTCACGTTGATGCAGGTGAAGGTTGAGGTGCTGTTGGCCGACATGAACAGGTCGCCCATGCGCCCGCCCCAGCCGGTGGTGGCGCCCTCGGCGGCCGATGCCTGCCAGTACGACTGTTGGTCGTTGTGCGAGAACAGCTTGGGCGGAAGCGGCACCGAGCGTGCCATGTACTGCTCGCGCGTGGTGGGCTGCACCAGGGTGCCCACGTTGTGCAGCACGGCCATGCGCCCTTGCTGGAACAGTGGCAGCAGGCCTGTGCCCAGGTTGGGGGCCAGGGCAAAGGCACGCCCGTCGGTGCTGCCGCCCGCAGGCGTCAGCACACTGCCCGCCAGCGCTTCGCGCGTGAAGGCGATGTTGCTGCGCAGGCCCTGGTACAGCGCGTGGTGCGTGCTGTCGTAGGGCACCAGGGTGTTCCAGTTGTCGTTGCCGCCTTGCAGGAACACACAGACCAGGGCCTTGTAGTCGTCGGCCGTCTGGGCGGCGGCGTCGCCCATGGCCGAAAGCGTCAGCGCCCACGGAGCGGCCCCCGCTGCCATGGACAAGAGACTGCTGCGGCGCAGAAAGGCGCGGCGCGATGCGTCGTGGGTGCTGATGGGGGGAAGTGCAGACATGCGGGGCCTCATTTCTGGACGATGTACTCGGGCGAGGCCAGCACCAGCGTGAGTGCGGCATACATCCGGTTTTGCAGTTCGGTGGTGGTCTTGCCGGGCATGCCGCCCAGCACCGCCGTGAGTGTGGCCACGGTGGCGGGCGAGAGCTGGCCAGCGGCCAGCACCAGTTGCAGCTCGGCCACCAGCGCGGCGGGATCGCCCGCCTTGGCCAGCAGTGCGGCGTAGTTGGCGCGCAGGTCGCCCACGCTGCGGCCCGCCACGGCGTTCTGCATGAAGTTCACATAGCCCGCCACGGTGGACTCGTTGGTGAGCTGGAACTCCGGCCCCACCAGGCCCTGTGCCGCCAGTGCCGTGTTGGGCGGTATGTAGCCGGGGCGGAAGAAGTTGAACACCGAGGGCGAACGCAGCGGGCTTTGGCCCAGGCGCGAACCGGGGTCGGACAGGTCGCCCACGTCCCAGGCGTCGCCGGTGGACGTGGCGCCAAAGGCCCGCGCCCAGTGCACAAAGCGCTGCACCGGCTCGCGCAGCTTGCCCCAGTTGGGGTTTTGCAACTGGCCGCGATCGCGCGCCTCGGGGTCCAGCAGGATGGCGCGCACCACGGCGCGCAGATCACCTCGCGCGCCTTGCCCGTTGTTGGCGAACACGGCCGCCACGCGGGCGACATAACCCCCGCTGGGGTTGCTGGTGACCAGCCGCTGGATGAGCTGGCGGCTGATGAACGGCGGCACATTGGGGTGGACGAACAGGGCGTCCAGCGCGCGGCGCAGGGCCGCGAGGGCATCGGTGCCCTCAGGGATGGTGGTGCCCAGGAACTGCTTGGCGCCGGTCTCGTAGCGCGAGGCCACCTGTGCCATGGGCCGGCACATCTGCGCCGCAGGGTAGGGTTTGGACAGGCCTGCCGTGTCCAGGTCCCAGCCCGTGAACACCCGGGCCAGGCCCATCACGTCGTCGGAGCGGTAGGTTTCCACGAACTGGCCGTTGTTGACCACGGGCGTGCCGTCGGCGCGCAACTGCACCAGGCCGATGGTGAACAACTGCATCAGTTCGCGTGCGTAGTTCTCGTCGGGTTGGCTGCCGGTCTTGGGGTTGGCCTTGGAATTGCCCCGGTAGGTGAGGTAGTAGCCCATGGCCGGGCTCAGCGAGATGTCTTCCAGCAACTGTCGGTAGTTGCCAAAGGCATGGGTCTGGAGGATGTCGTAGTAATACGCCAGCGCAAACTGGCGGTAACTGCTGTCCACGCCCAGCACCGATGCCACGCAGATCTCCGACAGGGCCAGCGCCACGCGCTGGCGAAGGGCGTCGGGGCTGGTGATCAGTGTGCGCCACAGTGCGTTGTCCAGGCCGCGCTGGCTGAAGCGGAATTCTTCCGCGTCCAGCCCCTTGGCGTAGAGCCAGTCCACCAGGCGCATGCTGACCGGCATGGCGAACTGCTCGTTGAGCCAGGTGGCCAGGCCCTTGCTGGTCAGCGTTTCAATGTCTGCGCGGCTGGCGCCCAGCGTCGCCTGCGCCAGGAAGCGGGCACTTTCCTCGTGCGTCAGCGGGGTGGCCGGGGTGCCAGGGTTGTCGCCTGGCCCATCGCCGGGGTCGCCCGGTGAGCCAGGGTTACCCGGCGTGCCGGGTGTGGAGGGGCTGTCATCGCTGCCACCGCCGCAGGCCGCGAGTGCTGCTGCACCCAGTGCCGAAAGGGCGGCACTGCGGCCGGGAAGGGGGAGGTTGGCAGCTTCTTCGGCTGTGGTAAGTGCCTGGGTTTCCTGGGGCGTGGGTGGGGCGTTCATGGGTGCGTTCCAAGGGGTTCTTGACGGTGTGTGCAAGTCTGTCATGCCCATGCGCTCGTCGGGGATATTGGTAACGCAAACCTGTGGTTGTTTCAATTATTTACAGGCCCATGCCACACCCGAACCGGGACACGGCGCTCGGGTAACATCTGCGCCTTGTCGGCGGGGCTTTGACTGCCCCGGCCCGGCGTGTGAGCCAGCCCTGCCTCCACAGGGGCAGCGGGTGCTGGCGTCTGACAGGGTGATCCGTGCGTCTCAACTCCATCAAACTCTCCGGCTTCAAGTCGTTTGCCGAACCGACCAACTTCATGCTGCCAGGGCAACTGGTGGGCGTGGTGGGGCCGAACGGCTGCGGCAAGTCCAACATCATGGACGCGGTGCGCTGGGTGCTGGGCGAGTCCAAGGCGAGCGAACTGCGCGGCGAGTCCATGCAGGACGTGATTTTCAACGGCACCACCTCGCGCAAGCCCGCCAGCCGCTCCAGCGTGGAGCTGGTCTTTGACAATGCCGACCACCGCGCTGGTGGCCAGTGGAACCAGTTCACTGAAATCGCCGTCAAGCGCGTGCTCACGCGCGACGGCAACAGCAGCTACTACATCAACAACCAGCCGGTGCGCCGGCGCGACGTGCAGGACGTGTTCCTGGGCACGGGCCTGGGGCCGCGCGCCTACGCCATCATCGGCCAGGGCACCATCAGCCGCATCATCGAGTCGCGCCCCGAGGAGCTGCGCCTGTTCCTGGAAGAGGCCGCGGGCGTCTCCAAATACAAAGAGCGCCGCCGCGAGACTGAAAACCGCCTGCACGACACGCGCGAGAACCTCACCCGCGTGGAAGACATCCTGCGCGAACTGGGCAGCAACCTCGAAAAGCTCGAAAAGCAGGCCGAGATCGCCGAGCGCTACAAGCAACTGCAGTCCCAGGCCACGCTGCGCCAGCAGCAGCAGTGGTACCTCAAGCGCACCGAGGCCGAGGCTGAGCAGGCCCGCGTGCGCAGCGAAGGGCTGGCCGCCGTCAACGAGCTGGAATCGCGCATGGCCGACCTGCGGCATGTTGAGGCCGAGCTCGAAACCATCCGCCAGGCGCACTACGCTGCGGGCGATCAGGTCAACCAGGCCCAGGGCAAGCTCTATGAGGCCAGTGCCGAAGTCGGCCGCCTGGAGGCCGAAATCCGCTACGTGCTCGAAGGGCGCCAGCGCGTGGAGCAGCGCCTGGTGCAACTGGCCGAGCAAATCACCCAGTGGCAGGCGCGCCGCGAAGAAGCCGACGCCGAGCTGGAGCACCTTGCCGGGGCCGGGGTCGATGCCGAGGAAAAGGCCGAGCTGCTGGCCGCCCAGGTCGAAGAACAGGCCATGCGCCTGCCCGACCTGGAAGAAGCCCTGCGCCAGGCCCAGGGCCAGGCCGACGCCCAGCGTGCCAGCGTGGTGCAGGTGCAGCAGCAAATCCAGGTGCTGGCGGCAGAGCAGCGCAGCATCGACGAACAAAGCCGCCAGGCGGACGCCCGCTTCGAGCGCCTGCGCGCCGACCGCAACGCCCTGGCCGCGCCCGACGAAGCCCGCCTGGCCAACCTGCGCAGCCAGTGCGAGGCCGCCACCGAGGCCCAGGAACTGGCCGCCGCCCGGCTGGAAGAACTGCAGGAAGCCGTGCCCCGCCTGGACGAAGACCGCCGCGCCCGCCAGCAGGCCGTGAACCAGGAGACCGCCCGCCAGGCCGACCTCTCGGCGCGCATGGAGGCCCTCAAGGCGCTGCAGGAAAAGGTCAAAACCGACGGCAAACTGCGCCCCTGGCTGGCCAAGCACGGCCTGGACGGCCTGCAGGGCCTGTGGAGCCGCATCCACATCGAACCCGGCTGGGAAAACGCGCTGGAAGCCGCGCTGCGCGAGCGCCTGGGCGCGCTCGAAGTGGGCCGCCTGGACATGGTGCGCGGCTTTCTGGGCGCCGGCGGGGGCGATGCGCCCGCCGCCAAGCTGGCCTTCTTCACGCCGCCGCAGGCACCCACGCCGAACGCAGCAAACGGCCTGCCGCGCCTGTCGGACCTGCTGCGTGTGCACGACGCAGGGTTGCGCGCCGTGCTCGAAGACTGGCTTGTGGGTTGCCACACCGCCCCCACGCTGGACGAGGCGCTGGACCGCCGCGCCCAGCTTGCGCCCGGCAGCGCCATTTACGTGCCGCAGGGGCACTGCGTAACCGCGCACAGCGTGGGTTTTTATGCGCAGGACTCCGAGCAATCGGGCCTGCTGGCGCGCGCCCAGGAGATCGAGCACCTCGACAAGGAACTGCGCGCCCAGGCCCTCATCGGCGAAGAGGCCCGCACCGCGCTGGTACGCGCCGAAGCCGCCTACGCCGACGCCACCCAGCGCCTGGCCACGCTGGGCCGCGAGGCCGCCGAGGCCCAGTCGCGCGCCCACGAGCTGCAGGTGGAGCACCTGCGCCAGTCGCAACTGGCCGAGCAGGCGCGCGCGCGCAGCGAGCAGATTGGTGCCGACCTGGCCGAAGTGCAGGCCCAGCTGGACGACCTGCAAGAGCGCCGCGTGGCCGCCGAAGCCCGCTTTGAAGAACTCGACATGCAACTGGCCGACAGCCAGGAGCGCCACGCCCAACTGGGCGACCGCGTGATCGAGGCCGAACGCCGCCTGCAGGAGTGCCGCGAGCAGCAGCGCAGCCTGGAGCGCCAGGCGCAGGAGGCCACCTTCTCGCAGCGCAGCCTGGAGGCCCGCCGTGCCGAGCTTTCGCGCACCCTGGACACCGCCGCCCAGCAAACCCAGGCCCTGCAGGACGAACGCCAGCGCGCCCAGGGCGAGCTGGAGCGCCTGTCCGACGCCGCCGCCCAGGGCGGGCTGCAGCAGGTGCTGGAACTCAAGCTGCAACGCGAGCAAGAGCTTGCTGCCCAGCGCAGCCAGTACGACGACCTGACCGCCCGCCTGCGCGCCAGCGACGAACGCCGCCTGCAACTGGAGCGCGCCATGGAGCCCCAGCGCACGCGCATTACCGAACTGCAGCTCAAGGAACAAGCCGCCCGCCTGGGGCTGGAGCAGTACAGCACCCTGCTGCAAGATGCGCAGGCCGACCTGGAGGCGCTGGCGCAATCGGTGGCCGAAGGCGGCGTGCGCCTGGCGGGCCTGCAGGGCGAGATCGACCGCCTGCAGCGCGACATTGCCGCGCTGGGCGCCGTCAACCTGGCCGCGCTGGAAGAACTGGCCGCCGCGCGCGAGCGCAAGGTCTTCCTGGACGCGCAAACCGCCGACCTGCAGCAGGCCATGCAGACGCTGGAAGACGCCATCCGCAAGATCGACGCCGAAACGCGCGACCTGCTCTCGGGCACCTTCGACGCCGTCAACCAGCACTTCGGGCGCATGTTCCCCGAGCTGTTCGGGGGCGGACAGGCGCGGCTCATCATCACCGGCGACGAAATCCTCGATTCCGGCGTGCAGGTCATGGCCCAGCCGCCGGGCAAGAAGAACCAGACCATCCACCTGCTCTCGGGTGGCGAAAAAGCGCTCACCGCCATCGCGCTGGTGTTCGCCATCTTCCAGCTCAACCCCGCGCCGTTCTGCTTGCTGGACGAGGTGGACGCGCCGCTGGACGACGCCAACACCGAGCGCTACGCCAAGCTGGTCACCAGCATGAGCAAGCAGGGCACCCAGTTCCTGTTCATCAGCCACAACAAGATCGCCATGGAAATGGCCGAGCAACTCATCGGCGTGACCATGCAGGAGCAGGGCGTCTCGCGCATCGTGGCGGTGGACATGGAGTCCGCCCTCTCCATGGCGGATGCATGAAGCACAACCCCCTGTGGCGCTGCGCGCCTTCCCTCCGCTCTCGCCTCGCTGCGCGATGCGGGCAGGGGAACGCCGCCAGCGCGGCGGGGCGGCCCTTGCGCGGCGGCCCTGGCCTGGGCTGCGCCAGTTTCACGCGCCGTGGGTGAAGTGGCACTCCATGAGAAACTGATACCCATACATTTTTCGCACCATGAGCAACCTGCAAATCAGCCTGGCCGTCATTGGCGCCGTGTTGCTGGCCCTGATCGTGGCCTACAACGCCTGGACCACCCACCGCAACGCCCCGCGCAAGGCCCAGCCGCCCGAGCGCGACGCGTCCGCCGAACCCGCGCAGCGCCTGGAGCCCGCGCTGGACGAATCTGAAGCCAGCGTGCCCACCGTATCGCACGTGCACGGCCTGGACCACGGCCCCGAGCCCAGCATCCACGGCGTGGATGTGGACGACGCCCTGCACCTGCCCGTGCCGCCCGCACACGCCAGCCCCGAGCGCTGGTTTCAGCTCGACCCGCTGATCGACGCCATCGCCCCCATCGTGCCCGAGCAGCCCGTCTCCGGCGAAGCCGCGCTGGTCGCGCTGCCGCCCACCCGGCGCGCGGGCAGCAAGCCCTTTGCCATCGAAGCCTTCAACGACGCCAGCGGCCAGTGGGAAACCCCCGTGCCCGGCCAGCGCTACCGCGCCTTCCAGGCCGGGGTGCAACTGGCCAACCGCATGGGTGCGCTCAACGAAATCGAGTTTTCTGAATTCGTCATGAAGGCCCAGGCCTTTGCCGACGCCATCAACGCCGCGCCCGAGTTCCCCGACATGCTGCAGGAAGTGGCCCGCGCCCGCGAACTGGACCAGTTCGCCAGCGACCACGACGCGCAGCTCGCCTTCCAGCTACGCGCCCGCCAGGCCGCCTGGAGCCCCGGCTACGTGCAGCAAAACGCCGCGCGTCTGGGCTTTGTGCCCGGTGCGCTGCCTGGCCGCCTGGTGCTGCCCGCAGGCACTGCCGGCCAGCCCCCGGTGCTGGGCCTGGGCTACGACACCCAGGCCGCCCTGTCGGACGACCCCGAGCAATCGGCCATCCGCGAGCTGTCGCTCAGCCTGGACGTGGCCCATGTGGCCCGCGCCGAACAGCCCTTTGCCCGCCTGCGCCAGGTGGCCGCTGCCCTGTGCGAGAGCATGGACGGCGTGCTGTGTGACCAGAACGGCAACCCGCTGCCCGCCATGGCCATGGACCCCATCGCCGCCGACCTGGAGCAGCTCTATGACCAGCTCGACGGCCGCGACCTCTCCGCTGGCTCGCCCCAAGCGCGCCGCCTCTTCAGTTGATGGGGCCTGCCGCCCATGACTGAAAACTTGGAGCTTTTTCCGCCTCCAGCGCCCGATGGACGGGCGCAAGCAGCTATCGAAATAGTAGCGCTGCGCCAGCAGCTCAACACCTGGGCGCACGAGTACTACGTGCAAGACAGCCCCAGCGTGCCCGACGCCGAGTACGACCGCGCCTTCCAGCGCCTGCAGGCGCTGGAGGCCGAGCACCCCGACCTCGTCACCCCCGACTCGCCCACGCAGCGCGTGATCGGCGCGGTGATGGACGGCCTGGCCCCCGTGCGCCACGCGGTGCCCATGCTCAGCATCCACACCGAGACCGACACCGAGGCCAGCGGCGCCCAGGCCTTCGACGCGCGCGTGCGCCGCGAGCTGGGCCTGGCCGAGAGTGACCCGCCCGTCGAATACGTGGCCGAGCCCAAGTTCGACGGCCTGGCCATGAGCCTGCGCTACGAGCACGGCAAGCTGGTGCAGGCCGCCACGCGCGGCGACGGCGAGGTGGGCGAGGACGTCACGCACAACATCCGCACCATCCGGCAGATTCCGCTGCTGCTACCGGCCGGCGTGCCCCCGCTGCTGGAAGTGCGCGGCGAGGTCTACATGCCCCGCGCCGATTTCGACGCGCTCAACGAGCGCCAGCGCGTGCAGGGCGGCAAGACCTTCGTGAACCCGCGCAACGCCGCCGCCGGCGCCGTGCGCCAGCTCGACTCGGGCATTGCCGCCCAGCGGCCGCTGCGCTTTTTTGCCTACGGCCTGGGCGCCGTCACGCCTGAGGCCGAGGGCGGCCCGGCGTTTGCCACGCACTTTGAACTGCTGCAGGCCCTCAAACAATGGGGTTTTCCGGTCGCGGAGCAGGTGCGAACTGCCCTTGGCGCTACTGAATTGGTAGCATTCCACCAGCAAGTCGGAGCCAGCCGCGACGCGCTGCCCTACGACATCGACGGCGTGGTCTACAAGGTCAACAGCCTGGCGCTGCAACGCCAGCTGGGCTTCAAGACGCGCGAGCCGCGCTGGGCCGTGGCGCACAAATACCCGGCGCAGGAAATGGCCACGCGCATCGAGGCCATCGACGTGCAGGTGGGCCGCACCGGCAAGATCACGCCCGTGGCGCGGCTGGCGCCGGTGTTCGTGGGGGGCGTCACCGTCACCAACGCCACGCTGCACAACCTGTTCGAGATCCGCAAGAAGGGCGTGCGCGTAGGTGACCAGGTGATCGTGCGCCGCGCGGGCGATGTGATCCCCGAAGTGGTCGGCGTGGTGCCCGGCCCGCGCGAGGGCTACGTGGCCAACTTCCACATGCCCAAGGCCTGCCCCGTGTGCGGCAGCGCCGTGGTGCGCGAAAAGGGCGAGGCCAACCACCGCTGCACCGGCGGCCTGTTCTGCCCCGCGCAGCGCAAGGAAGCCATCCTGCACTTCGCCGCGCGCCGCGCCATGGACATCGAGGGCCTGGGCGACAAGCTGGTGGACCAGCTTGTGGACCAGGGCGTGATCCGCACGCTGCCCGACCTGTACCGCATGGGCCTCACCGCGCTCATCGCGCTCGACCGCATGGCCGAAAAATCGGCCCAGAACGTGCTGGCCGCGCTGGAAAAGTCCAAGCGCACCACGCTGCCGCGCTTTTTGTTCGGCCTGGGCATCCGCCACGTGGGCGAGGCCACGGCCAAGGACCTGGCGCGCCACTTCGGCAACCTGGACGCCATCATGGACGCCACGGTCGATCAGCTTTTGCAGGTGAACGACGTGGGCCCCGTGGTGGCCGAGGCCATCCACACCTTCTTCGCCCAGCCGCACAACCGCGAGGTGGTCGAGCAACTGCGCGCCTGCGGCGTGACCTGGGAAGAGGGCGCCCCGGCCGAGCGCGCCACGCTGCCGCTGGCGGGCAAGACGGTGGTGCTCACCGGCACCTTGCCCACGCTCAGCCGCGATGCCGCCAAGGACCTGCTGGAGGCCGCCGGCGCCAAGGTGGCCGGCTCGGTCAGCAAGAAAACGCACTACGTCGTGGCCGGCGAGGAGGCCGGCAGCAAGCTCACCAAGGCCCAGGAGCTGGGCGTGCCCGTACTCGACGAAGCCGGCATGCTGGCCCTGCTGGCCGCGCCGGCACCCACGGGGCCGCAGCCATGAACCGCAAACCTGTCATCGGCCTTGCTCTGGGCAGCGGCTCGGCGCGCGGCTGGGCACACATCGGCGTGATCCGCGCGCTGCAGCAGGCGGGCATCCAGCCCGACCTGGTGTGCGGCGCCTCCATTGGCGCCGTGGTGGGCGCGGCCTACGCGCTGGGCGAGCTGGACCGCTTCGAGCAATGGGCACGCGGCCTGACCGGGCGCACCATGTTCTCGTTCATGGACTTCAAGCTGGCGGGCGGCATGCTCAAGGGCGAGCGGGTGATCGAGTTCTTCCGCTCTCGCTTCTCCGACCGCCCCATCGAGGCGCTGGACATTCCCTTCGCCGCCGTGGCCACCGGCCTGCATTCGGGCAGCGAAGTGTGGCTGCGCACCGGCTCCACCGCCGACGCCGTGCGCGCCTCCATGGCCTTGCCCGGCCTGTTCACCCCGGCCCAGCGTGAAGGCCGCCTGCTGGTCGACGGCGGGCTGGTCAACCCCGTGCCCGTGTCGCTGGCGCGCGCCATGGGGGCCGACATCGTGATCGCCGTGGACCTGAACGCCGACATCCTGGGGCGCCACCTGCGCAAACCCGGCGCCAACGGCACGGTCAAGCCGCCCGCTGAGGCACCGGAGGACGATGAGGAAGCGGCCGGCTGGCTCAGCCGCCTGCAGGACGGCTTTGCTTCCATGCTGCCCACCCCCGACCCGGCCCGCGTGCCCACGCCATCGCTGCTGGAAGTGGTGCTGGCCAGCGTCAACATCATGCAGGTGCGCATCACCCGCAGCCGCATGGCCGGCGACCCGCCCGAGGTGGTGATCGCCCCGCAACTGGCGCACCTGGGGCTGATGGACTTCTACCGCGCTGAGGAGGCCATTGCCGAGGGGCAACGTGCGGCGGAGAAAACGCTGCCGTTTTTGCAGCAGTTGGGGTTGGGGGCGGTGTAGTCGGTTGGGCCGTGTGTCGATCTGGAGGCGAGATTTACCGCACGAGTAGTATGCGCTGAGGGCTGCAATCGGCCAGTGGTGGACGTTCTGCGACAGGTTCCAGAGCAGACATTCAATATGACTCTAAATCCAGTCGCTACTTAAAGACAGGAAGACGTCGCGAAAAATGAAATCGATATTAAACCAACTCAAGCTCAACGCAGATGGCTTAAGCATCCTTGTTTTCGTAGCTTGCCTTCTTCTACCTGGGTTTTATGTTGGGGATACACAGCGTGAAAATCTTGGTCTTTCGCTCCTCTTGACAGGGTGGTTAGGGCTGTTTGCCGGTCATTTTGCGTGGCTCGCGAATCCACTTTTCCTAATTGCCATTTTACGCCAAAACAGGAAACCAGGTCAGGCTGCGGTTTTTGCGCTCATTGGATTCTTAGTTGCCCTCGAGTTTATCGTCCATAAAAGAATTTTGATCGATGGAGGGGGAGGAACGGAACGGATAACAGGTGTCGGGTGGGGATACGTGCTTTGGCTTTCGTCTTTTCTGGTTTTTTTTTAGTTCAGCACTTGAAAAAATCGAAGCAAAAAAAACTATCGTTAATCTGGTTTATTTGGCGATTTCAATTCTTCTGTTGGGTTTTTTCTATATCTATTTCTTTTCGGCTAATTCGCATTGGGCATTACTCAAAGAAAGAGAACGACGCTTCTCGGAGTTATGCAAAATTGCTGGGGAGCAGTTTTATGCCAAGCGGACGTCTCCCATCTTGGGTATATATTTCAACGCATCGGGTGGTGCGTATTACGAAAAAGTGCACGAAGGAAAGATTACTGGATCGATGGGCTATGGCATGTTTTCATCGAGAGGTCTTGACTCAATTCCACTGATTGAGCGTATTAATGACGGCACCAATCCAGCACAACCATACATCCGAGGTAAGGACATTGGCGCAAAAGACGAGTTAGTTTCAGAACTGCGAAGCAATTATTTTGTTGTAATAACAGACCTTACTCAAGGCATGCCAAAGGAACTGGCGTTGTCGGGACGCGAGCTTGTAGTGCGGCAAAAGGGGGTCGAGGAACCTTTAGCAAAAATGGCATATGCGGTATCACATGAAGATCTCAAGTTTTGCGGTCCCTTGGACAAGAACAATCGATTTGATGAAGCGCAGTTTGTATTTAGAGCGCTTGACTTGATAAAGTAGAAAATCTGTGGTTGACACCACGAATATCCCGTCGCTCTGAAGAGACACCCCGCCGGTAGGTCGACCAGGCGCCCCTGAACCAGCTGGGTGGAAGTCTGTTTTCTCAACTTTTTGCTGGCAGCAATGGGTCGAAAGTCGCACCACGTCACATCGCTAGCAAGCACCCTGAACCCGTCTTGGCTGCTACAACTCCAAACCGCGCTATCCGCCGATTGGCGGTATAACTGCGCACCTCCCGCCCTCCATGCGAAGGGGCCTGCAAGCCATCCATCCCGCCTGCAAACTCCCAATATGATAGCTGCTCGCGCTTACCCATCAAGCGTTTGAGCCACTTTTGACTCCAAACCCCATGTCTTTCCCCGATTTCCTGCGCACGCGCTGGGCCGCGCTGCGGCCGGTGTGGGCGCGCATGCTGCAGCGGCCCGAAAAGCTGCTGTCGCTGCACAGCCTGCTCTGGGCGCTGATGGCGGCCGGGCTGGCGCTGCTGCTGCATGTGCTGGTGCTCATCCCCTTCACGCCGGGCATCCGCGATATCCGCAAGGCCAAGACGGAGCAGCCGGCGCAGTTGGTGGCAGCGGATGGCAAGCTGCTGGCCGAGTACCGCTGGGTGAACCGTGCCTGGGTGCCGCTCAGCGAGATTGCCCCGCCGGTGGTGGACGCGCTGATCGCCACCGAGGACCACCGCTTCTATGGCCACTGGGGCCTGGACTGGCGGCGCACGGCGTCGGCGCTGGTGCGCACGCTGGGGGGCGACAAGCAGGGCGGCTCCACCATCACGCAGCAGCTGGCGCGCAACCTTTACCCCGAGGACATCGGCCGCGCGCCCACGCTCACGCGCAAGATCAAGGAGGCCATCACGGCGCTGAAGATCGAGGCGCTGTACTCCAAGGACGAGATCCTGGAGACCTATCTGAACACGGTGCCCTTCCTCTACAACGCCTACGGCATCGAGATGGCGGCGCGCACCTATTTCGACAAGTCGGCCGACGAGCTCAACGTGCTGGAGAGCGCCACGCTGATCGGCATGCTCAAGGGCACGGCCTATTACAACCCGGTGCTGAAACCCGAGCGGGCTCAAGCAAGGCGCAACACCGTGCTGGCGCAGATGAAGAAGCGCGGCAAGCTGTCGGACTCCGAGTTCGCCACGCTCACCAAGCGCCCGCTGCGCATCCGCTTCGAGCGGCAGGTGGAAACGGCCGGCCCCGCGCCGCACCTGGCGCAGCAGTTGCGCAAGCAGCTCATCGACTGGGCCGACCGCAACGGCTACAGCCTGTATGCCGACGGTCTGGTGATCCGCACCACCATCGATTCCCGCCTGCAGCAACTGGCCAACCAGGCCGTGGCGCGCCAGGGGCGGGCGCTGCAGGGCGTGGCCGACGGGGCCTGGGCCGCGCGCAACGCCTGGAACCCCAAGAACCCGCTGGTGCGGCAACTGGTGCGCGAATCGGCGCGCTACGAATCCGCCGTGGCCAAGGGCGCGGCGCCGGAAGATGCGCTGAAGGACCTATTGGC
Organism: Simplicispira sedimenti; assembly: GCF_022760965.1. Classification (NCBI taxonomy): domain Bacteria; kingdom Pseudomonadati; phylum Pseudomonadota; class Betaproteobacteria; order Burkholderiales; family Comamonadaceae; genus Simplicispira; species Simplicispira sedimenti. Next base: position 218,976 of record NZ_JAKVIJ010000005.1, on the reverse strand, counting down.
CGACCCCGCCTTCATGCGCACGCTGCGGCAAGAAAAGACGCGCGTACAGGCCGGTTTCATGGCCATGGACCCGCGCACGGGCGAGGTGCGCGCCTGGGTGGGCAGCCGCGACTTCGCGCAGGACCCGTTCGACCACGTGCAGGCTGCACGCCGCCAGCCGGGTTCCACCTTCAAGCCCTTTGTGTACGGCGCCGCGTTCGACCAGGGCCTGCTGCCCACCGACACGCTGATGGACACCGCGGTGGAAATCCCGCTGGGCAACAAGCAGGTGTGGCGCCCCACGGACGGCAACAAGCCGCCCAGCGACCAGCCCATGACGCTGAGCGATGGCCTGGCGTTTTCCAAGAACACCATCACCGCGCAGCTCATGCAGCAGGTGGGCCCCATGCGCGTGGCGCAACTGGCGCGCGCCATGGGCGTGCGCGAATCCAAGCTGGACGTGGTGCCCTCGCTAGCGCTGGGCACCAGCCCGGTCACGCTCAAGGAAATGGTGGCGGCCTACGGCGCCATCGCCAGCGGCGGCAGCTACCACGCGCCCCGGGTCATCACGCGCATCGAAGACAAAAACGGCAAGGTGCTGGAAGAATTCGCCCCCGCCGCGCCCGAGCGCGTGCTGGGCCTGACGGCCGCGCAGCAGTTGCGCGACGCCCTGCGCGGCGTGGTGGACAAGGGCACGGGCGTGGCCATCCGCAGCCGCTACGGCATCAGCGCCGATGTGGCGGGCAAGACCGGCACCACGCAGGACAACACCGACGGCTGGTTCATCCTGATGCACCCGCAACTGGTGGCCGGTGCGTGGGTGGGCTTCAACGACGGGCGCATCACCCTGCGCAGCGATTACTGGGGCCAGGGCGCGCGCAGCGCGCTGCCCATGGTGGGCGAGGTGTTCCAGCAGGCGCTGCGGCAGAAGGTGATCGACGCCCGCGAACGCTTCATCGACGAGGAAGAGTCCAGCTGGGTGGGCACCGCCGTGGCCGGTGTGCGCAACTGGGTGTACGACCTGTTCGGCCGCCGCACTGGCGGGCCGGACAACCCCGATACCGCGCCAGCCCCGCCGCCGCCCGCCGCAGCGGAGCAGCCCGAAATCACCGAAGCGCCCTTGGTGCCGCTGGAGAACGCCACGCCCCAGGCGCCGCCTTTTGTGCCGGGCTCCTACGGCAACGTGCCCGAAGCCCCCGACGCAGCGCCTGCGCCGCAGCCGGGCATCGTGCTCGACATGCCGGTGCAGCCCGGCGTGGTGGTGCCTGGGCCGGTGCAGGGCAACCCGCCGTTCTTTGTGGAAACGCGCCCTTGAGGAGGGGGCGCCGCGCCGCTATTCGATATCGACGCAATGCATGCCAAACGCCCCCGCCTTGCGGTCTGCAAAGAAGCGCAGCAGGGTTTCCTTCACGGTGCGGAAGGCCAGTTCGTCCCAGGGAATTTCCGCTTCGGTGAACAGGCGGGCCTCCTGGGTTTCGAAGCCGGGGTTGAAGGCCTCGCTCAGCAAGGTGGCGCGGTAGAACAGGTGGACCTGGCCCACGCGGCGCACGTTCAGCACGGCAAACAGCGGGCCCATGGCGATGTGGGCTCCGGCCTCTTCGTCGGTCTCGCGCTCGGCGCCCTGGGCGGTGGTTTCGTTCAGCTCCATAAAGCCCGCGGGCAGGGTCCATTTGCCCCAGCGCGGCTCGATGTTGCGCTTGCACAGCAGCACGCGGCCATCGGGCAGCGCGGGCACGGTGCCCACCACGTTGAGCGGGTTTTCGTAGTGCACGGTGTGGCACTGCGGGCAGATGGCGCGGGTGCGGGTGTCGCCGTCGTCGGGCACGCGGTACACCACGGCGGTGCCGCAGGCGCGGCAGTGCTTGATCTGGCTGTGAAAGCCGGTGGGGGCGCTGGCGCTGGTCATTGCACGCGCAGGCGCAGGCCATCCAGTCCGTCGATGCCCGCCTCGATCAGGTCGCCGCTGACTACGGCGCCTACGCCTTCGGGGGTGCCGGTGTAGATCAGGTCGCCGGGTTGCAGCTCCCAGGCGTGGGAGAGGTGCTCAATGGTTTCGGCAATGTTCCAGATGAGCTTGTCGGTGCTGCTGCGCTGGCGGTCCTGGCCATTGACCTGTAGCCAGATGGCGGCCTTGGCAACACCATCTGCCTGTGTGGCGGGCGTGATGGGGCCAATGGGGGCGCTGTGCTCAAAGCCCTTGCCAATGCACCAGGGGCGGCCCTGTTTCTTCATGTCGTTCTGCAGATCGCGCCGGGTCATGTCCAGGCCCACGGCGTAGCCGTACACATGCTGCAGCGCCTGCGCGGCGGGGATGTCGCGCCCGCCCTGGCCAATGGCCACCACCAGTTCCACCTCGTGGTGCAGGTTGGCGGTCAGGCTGGGGTAGGGCAGCAGGCCGGTCTGGCCGGCGTCCACAGGCAGCACGGCATCGGCGGGCTTGAGGAAGAAGAACGGTGGCTCGCGGCCGGTGAAGCCCATCTCCTTGGCGTGATCTTCGTAGTTGCGGCCTACGCAGTAGATGCGGTGCACCGCAAAGCGCTGGGCGCTGCCGTGCACGGGGACGCTGGGTACGGTGGGCGGGGCAAAGACAAAGCTCATGGCGGGTGGCATTTCAGGCGGGTCCAGGGAGTGCCCTTGAGTGTGCCATGCCCCCGATACACTGGCACGCATGACGCACATTCCCCCCGACTGGTTGCGGCCGCAGTGGCCCGCTCCCGCCCATGTGCACGCGCTGTGCACCACCCGCACCGGGGGCCACAGCCAGCCGCCGTACGACCGTATGAACCTGGGCGACCATGTGGGCGACGACCCGCACGCCGTGGCCGCCAACCGGGGTGTGTTGCAGGCGGCGCTGCAAAGCGTCACGCCGCAGGCGCAGGCCGTGTTTCTGCAGCAGGTGCATGGCACGCAGGTGGTGGTGCTGAAGCCCGGCACCGCCGATGGCGTGGTGGCCGATGCCTGCGTGAGCGCGCAGCCTGGGCTGGCCTGCACGATCATGGTGGCCGACTGCCTGCCCGTGCTGCTGACCGACGGTGCGGGTACCGTGGTGGCGGCTGCACATGCGGGCTGGCGCGGGCTGGCGGGGCAGGGCGGTGTGGGGGTGCTGGAGGTGGTTTTTGAACGATTTTCGGCTCTAAGGCACGTCTATCAAGCGCAAGCAGCTATCAAAAACATAGCAAACGAGGGCGCTGGTGCGTGCGCAAGCCAGACCCTGGCCTGGCTGGGGCCGTGCATTGGGCCGCAGGCGTTTGAGGTGGGGGCCGAAGTGCGGGCTGCGTTCTGCGCACACAACCCAGCGGCGGCGCCGTATTTTCAGCCCCACGGTGCGGGCAAGTACCTGGCCGACCTGGCGGGCCTGGCGCGCCAGCGGCTGCAGGCGCTGGGCATTAAGCACATTTACGGCAACGATTCCAGCGCCGCCTGGTGCACGGTGGCACAAGGCTCACGGTTCTTTTCGCACCGGCGCGACAGCGCTGCTCTGGGCGGCAGCGGGCGCATGGCTGCCTGCATCTGGCTCGGCTGAGGCAGGAGCATCGGCGGGAGCCTGTTCAGAAGCCTGTTCGGCCAGGGCCTTGGCACGCAGTGCACGCTTGCGCGCCGGGGTGCCAAGGATGTAGCCCACGATGCCCATGGGCAGCAGCCCGTACAAAACAAACGTGACCACTGCGCCCAACACAGAGCCGGTGGGGCTGGTGGCCTCTGCCAGGGCCATCATCAGGGTCACGTAAAGCCAGGCGATGAGAACGAGGTACATGGGCTGCAGCAGCTGTCAGATGGTGTAAGCGATGGCGCGTTACCATACCAGCACAACCTGTGAGGGTTGCACCATCCGCACAATGGCCCTGCAACGGCGGGGCCGTGGAACCGCACCAGGAGACAGCATGGACCAGGAATCGCTCTGGGCGCAAGGCGCTCAGCAATGGCAAAAGATGTGGGGTGAGGGTTGGGCGCAGGCCTTGCAAACCCTGCAACCCACCGGGGCAGGCGCTGCACCGGGAGCCAAGTTGCCCGAGATCCGCTTTTCCAACGACAAGCTGCAGGCCTTGCAGCAGGAATATGTTCAAGAAGCCGGCAAGCTCTGGCAGCAGGCCCTGCAGGGCGCACCGCAGGCTCCTGGGAGTGACAAGCGTTTTGCTGGTGACGGCTGGGCCGCCAACCCCATGGCGGCCTACACGGCGGCGGCCTACCTGCTGAGCGCACGCACGCTCATGGGCCTGGCCGATGCGGTGGAGACCGACGCCAAGACCCGTGCCCGCATCCGCTTTGCCGTGGAGCAGTGGATCGCCGCCATGGCGCCGAGCAACTTCCTGGTCTTCAATGCCGAGGCGCAGAAGAAAGCGCTGGACACCCAGGGCGAGAGCATTGCCCAAGGCATGGCCAACCTGCTGCACGACCTGCGCCAGGGCCATGTGTCCATGACCGACGAGCGCCTTTTCGAGGTGGGCCGCAATGTGGCCACCACCGAGGGCGCGGTGGTATTTGAGAACGAGCTGTTCCAGCTCATCGAATACAAGCCGCTCACGGCCAAGGTGTTTGAAAAGCCTTTCCTGATGGTGCCGCCGTGCATCAACAAGTTCTACATCCTGGACCTGCAGCCTGACAACTCGCTCATCCGCTACGCCGTGGAGCAGGGCCACCGCACCTTTGTGGTGAGCTGGCGCAACCCCGACGAATCGCTGGCGAAAAAGACCTGGGACGACTACGTGGAGCACGGCGCCATCGAGGCCATCGAGGTGGTGCGCAAGATCAGCGGTGCGCCGCAGATCAACGCCCTGGGCTTTTGCGTGGGCGGCACGATCCTGGGCAACGCGCTGGCGGTGCTGGCCGCGCGCGGGCAGGACGTGGTGGCCAGCGCGACCTTCCTCACCACGCTGCTGGACTTCACCGATACCGGCATCCTTGATGTGTTCATCGACGAGGCCTTCGTGCAGTTCCGCGAAATGCAGATGGGCGAAGGCGGTCTGCTGCGCGGGCAGGAGCTGGCGTCCACTTTCAGCTTCCTGCGGCCCAACGACCTGGTCTGGAACTACGTGGTGGGCAACTACCTCAAGGGCGAGACGCCGCCCCCGTTCGACCTGCTCTACTGGAACAGCGACAGCACCAACCTGCCTGGGCCGTTCTATGCCTGGTACCTGCGCAACATGTACCTGGAAAACAAGCTCGTCAAGCCGGGGGCGCTGACGGTGTGCGGCGAGAAGATCGACCTGGGCCAGGTGCGCCTGCCGGCATACATCTACGGCTCGCGCGAGGACCACATCGTGCCCATCAAGGCCGCGTACGCCTCCACCCAGGTGCTGCCGGGCAAGAAGCGCTTTGTGATGGGGGCCTCGGGCCACATTGCGGGCGTCATCAACCCCCCGGCCAAGGGCAAGCGCAGCCACTGGATCCGCGCCGACGGCAAACTGCCCTCCACGCTGGACGCCTGGCTCGACGGCGCCACCGAGCACCCTGGCAGTTGGTGGACCGACTGGTCCGACTGGCTGCGCAGCCATGCGGGCAAGCAGGTGGCCGCGCCCAAGACCTACGGCAAGGGCGCGCAGTTCAAGGCCATTGAACCTGCGCCCGGTCGTTACGTGAAGCAAAAATCCTGACACGCGACGCCGTCAGAATCGGTGTGTCACCCCTATCGGGTTCGCTGTGCGCAGTAGGCCCATTTTGAAGTAGCAGCAAGAAGGAATCACCATGGAAGACATCGTCATCGTTTCGGCCGCCCGCACCGCTGTGGGCAAGTTTGGCGGCGCATTGGCCAAGACGCCGGCCACCGAACTGGGTGCCATCGTCGTCAAGGAAGCCCTGGCGCGCGCGCGCGTGGGTTTGGACCAGGTGGGTGAAGTCATCCTGGGCCAGGTGCTGGCTGCGGGCGTGGGCCAGAACCCTGCGCGCCAGGCGCTGATGAAGGCCGGTGTGGCCAAGGAAACCCCGGCGCTCACCATCAACGCCGTGTGCGGCTCCGGCCTCAAGGCCGTGATGCTGGCCGCCCAGGCGGTGGCCACGGGCGACAGCGAGATCGTGGTGGCTGGCGGGCAGGAGAACATGAGCCTCTCGCCCCACGTATTGATGGGTTCACGCGATGGCCAACGCATGGGCGACTGGAAGATGCAGGACAGCATGATCGTGGACGGCCTGTGGGACGTGTACAACCAGTACCACATGGGCATCACCGCCGAGAACGTGGCCAAGCAGTACGGCATCACGCGCGAGATGCAGGACGCACTCGCCCTGGCCAGCCAGCAAAAGGCTGCTGCCGCGCAGGATGCCGGCAAGTTCGCCGATGAAATCGTGGGTGTGAGCCTGCCGCAGAAGAAGGGCGATCCCATCCTCTTCAATGTGGACGAGTACCTCAACCGCAAGACCAACGCCGACGTGCTGGCCGGGCTGCGCCCCGCGTTCGACAAGGCGGGCACGGTGACGGCAGGCAATGCCTCGGGCATCAACGACGGCGCCGCTGCCGTGGTGGTGATGAGCGCCAAGAAAGCCGCAGCCCTGGGCCTGACCCCGCTGGCGCGCATTGCCGCCTATGCCACCAGCGGCCTGGACCCCGCCACCATGGGCATGGGCCCGGTGCCCGCGTCGCGCAAGGCGCTGCAGCGCGCAGGCTGGAACGCCGCGGATGTGGATCTGTTCGAACTGAACGAGGCCTTCGCTGCCCAGGCTTGCGCGGTGAACAAGGAGCTGGGCATCGACCCGGCCAAGGTCAACGTGAACGGTGGCGCCATTGCCATCGGCCACCCCATTGGTGCCTCCGGCTGCCGCATTCTGGTGACGCTGCTGCACGAAATGCAGCGCAGCGGCGCCAAAAAAGGTTTGGCTGCGCTTTGCATTGGCGGCGGCATGGGGGTTTCTCTGGCGCTGGAACGCTGAGCCGTCTCTTTGTTGCTCACGAGAAAAGCCGCGTTGTGACGCGGCTTTTTTGTGGGGCGTGATGGTATCGCTGTGCGTGACACTGCGTTACGATCGATCGCACATGACCACCACCATTTTTGCCCAGCCCTTTGATCCGGTGGGTTGTGCGGCGTGCAAGGACAAGTCGCTGCTGCCCTTCGCGTTCACCATGGCTTTCCAGCCGATCATGGATATGGAAACGGGCCGTCCGTTTGCCTACGAGGCGCTGGTGCGCGGAGTCAATGGCGAATCGGCTGCCAGCGTGTTGTCGTGGGTCGATGACGGCAACCGCTATCGTTTCGACCAGGCCTGTCGTGTCAAAGCCATTGAACTCGCGTCCCGTCTGGGCCTGGCAGCGCTGCCCGATTGCCGTCTGAGCATCAACTTTTTGCCCAATGCGGTGTATCGGGCCGAAACCTGTATCCGGGCCACCCTGGAAGCGGCGCGGGAGTTTTCGTTTCCGCACGGTCGCATCATGTTCGAGGTGACGGAGAACGAGCCCCTGAACCATGGTGAGCATCTCAAAGCCATCTTCAACGAGTATCGCCGCCAGGGGTTGATCACGGCGATTGATGACTTTGGGGCGGGTTATGCAGGACTGAACATGCTCACGAGGTTCCAGCCCCATGTGCTCAAGATCGACATGGAACTGATCCGAAACATCGACCAGGACCCGGTGCGCCAGGCCATTGCGGGTGGCATTGAACTGGTCTGCAAGCGATTGGGGATCGTCATCATTGCCGAGGGCATCGAGACCGAGGCTGAATCGCAATACCTGCAATCTTTGGGAATCCGTTATCAGCAGGGCTATCTGTTTGCCCGGCCGGGCTGGGAGTCGCTTCCTCTCGCGGGCGGGTTGTAGATCTGGGGACGCGATGTGCGCCTTGTCGGTGCACGGTCTTTGCAGAGTCATACCCATGACAAATCTTTACCAAAAAATGCGGTGTTGGTGTTTTCCTCATCCGCATGGGCGCAAATGTTGGGTAGAGTCGAATCGAGTACCGCGAAGCAACAAGGAGAAAGTCAGATGAGCACGAAAGTAGCGTATGTCACGGGCGGCATGGGGGGCATTGGCACCGCCATCTGCCAGCGTTTACACAAGGAAGGCTTCAAGGTCATCGCAGGTTGCGGCCCTACGCGCGACTTCCAGAAGTGGCTGGATGAACAAAAGGCCCTGGGCTACACCTTTTACGCATCGGTGGGGAACGTGGGCGACTGGGATTCCACCGTCGAGGCCTTTTCCAAGACCAAGGCCGAGCACGGCAGCATTGATGTGCTGGTGAACAACGCCGGTATCACGCGCGACCGCATGTTCCTCAAGATGACCCGCGAGGACTGGGACCAGGTGATCGAAACCAACCTGAACAGCATGTTCAACGTCACCAAGCAGGTGGTGGCCGACATGGTGGAAAAGGGCTGGGGCCGCATTATCAACATCAGCTCGGTCAACGGTGAGAAAGGCCAGGCTGGGCAGACCAACTATTCGGCCGCCAAGGCCGGCATGCACGGTTTCAGCATGGCCCTGGCGCAGGAGCTGGCCACCAAGGGCGTGACGGTGAACACCGTGAGCCCGGGCTACATCGGCACCGACATGGTCAAGGCTATCCGCCCAGACGTACTGGAGAAGATTGTCGCCACCGTGCCCGTCAAGCGCCTGGGCGAGCCCAGCGAGATCGCGTCCATCATCGCCTGGCTGGCCTCGGAAGAGGGCGGCTATGCCACGGGAGCGGACTTCTCGGTCAACGGTGGTCTGCATATGGGTTGATTACGGCCCGCACCACAAAAAAACCCCGCGAAAGCGGGGTTTTTTGTGGGAGCTGTCGCCAGCTCCAGGCCCTGGGGCGCTGAACTCAGAAGCGTGCGGGTGCGCGCTTGCGATCGCGTTCGTCTTCGGGCCAGGCGGTCAGGATGGAGAAGGTGTTCATGGCAATAAGCTCCGTTGATGGTTCTACAACGCGGGGCTTTGCGCCGTGGTTGACAGTGCGGTGCAAAAAAATTTCAGAGGTTTGCACCACATTTTTGCTATCAAAATAATAGCTGTCAGCGCTTGTGTTTAATGCGTTAAACGCCAAAAACATCCAAAAAACTCAGGCACTGGCTCCGTCCAGCTCGGTGGAAAGCTCCAACCAGCGCTCTTCCAGCGTGGCGGTTTCGTCGCTGGCGGCCTTGAGGCGGCGGCCGCAGTCGGCGATGTCGGCCGGGGCCAGGGGTTCGGTCAGGCGCTGCTCCAGGGTTTGGCGTTCCTGGGCCAGTTCGGCCAGGCGGCGGTCAATGCGCTCGAGCTCTTGCTTGAGGGGGCGCAGCTTTTGCGCCAACGCCTGGCGGGCCTGGGCGTCCTGGCGGCGTTGCTCTCGTGCATCGCGCATGGGCGGAGGTGCCGAAACTTCCGAGCTTTTTTGGCCCTCAGCGCTTGCAGATGGTGCGCTGGGCGCTATGGTTTGTGTAGCGTTTGCAGTGGCTTCGCCTTCCGCCAGACCTGCGGCGCGAGCCTCCTCGCGCAGGCGCCTGGCTTCGTCGAGCAGGTAGCGCTGGTAGTCGTCCAGGTCGCCGTCAAACGGCCCGACCGCGCCCCGGCCCACCATCCAGAACTCGTCGCAGACCGCGCGCAGCAGCGCCCGGTCGTGGCTCACGAGCATGACGGTGCCCTCGAACTCGTTGAGCGCCATCGACAGCGCTTCGCGCGTGGCCAAATCCAGGTGGTTGGTCGGCTCGTCCAGCAGCAGCAGGTTGGGGCGCTGCCAGACGATCATGGCCAGCACCAGGCGCGCCTTCTCGCCGCCGCTCATGGTGCCCACGGCCTGCTTGACCATGTCGCCGGTAAAGTTGAACGTGCCCAGGAAGTTGCGCAGGTCCTGCTCGCGCCCCGATTCGCGCGCGTTGGGCCCCAGCTCCTTGGCCAGGCGCACCATGTGCTCCAGCGGGTTGTCGCAGGGGCGCAGCACGTCCAGTTCCTGCTGGGCGAAGTAGCCGATCGACAGGCCCTTGCCCTCGGTGATGGTGCCGGCCAGCGGCTTCATCTCGCGGGCGATGGTCTTGACCAGCGTGGACTTGCCCTGGCCGTTGGCGCCCAGGATGCCGATGCGCTGGCCGGCCTGCACCGAGCGGTTCACCTGGCGCAGGATGGTGGTTTCCCTGCCGTCCTCGGTCCGGTAGCCAAAAGAGGCGTCGGTGATGGCCAGCATGGGGTTGGGCAGATTGGTCGGCTCCTTGAATTCAAACGTGAACTCGGCCTCGGCCAGCACGGGCGCGATCTTCTCCATGCGGTCCAGCGCCTTGACGCGGCTCTGCGCCTGCTTGGCCTTGCTGGCCTTGGCCTTGAAGCGGTCGATGAACTTCTTCAGGTGGGCGATCTTTTCCTGCTGCTTGGCATAGCTGGCCTGCTGCAGTTCGAGCTGCTCGGCGCGCAGGTCCTCGAACTTGCTGTAGTTGCCGCCGTAGCGCGTGAGCTGGGCGTTGTCGATGTGCAGGGTGACGTTGGTCACCGCATCGAGGAATTCGCGGTCGTGGCTGATGACGATCATCGTGCCGGCATAACGCTGCAGCCAGGCTTCCAGCCAGACCAGGGCGTCGAGGTCCAGGTGGTTGGTGGGCTCGTCCAGCAGCAGCAGATCGCTCGGGCACATCAGCGCGCGCGCCAGTTGCAGGCGCATGCGCCAGCCGCCGGAGAAGCTGTTGACCGGCTTGTCCAGTTCAGACACCTTGAACCCCAGGCCCAGGATCAGCGCCTGGGCACGGGGCACGGCGTCGTGGGACCCGGCATCATGCAGGTCGGTGTAGGCATGGGCGATGGCCATGCCGTCGTCGTCGGCCTCGGCACGGGCCAATTGCGCCTGCAGTTCGCCCAGGCGGGTGTCACCGGCGACGACGAAATCGGTGGCCGACTCGTCGGTCTCGGGCATGTTCTGCGCCACCTGCGCCATGCGCCAGTGTGCGGGCACCTGGAAGTCGCCACCGTCTTCATGCAGCGAGCCATTGAGCAAGGCAAACAGGCTGGATTTGCCCGCGCCGTTGCGCCCGATCAGGCCCACATGTTCGCCGGGGTTGATGGTGACGCTGACGCTGTCCAGCAGCACCTTGGCACTGCGGCGCAAGGTGATGTTTTTGAGAATGATCATTCAGGAAGGGAAAAAGCGGGAAAGGGCGGCGCGCTCAATCAGCAGCACCTGGTCGCATCCGGCACTGGTGTCCAGCCAGAAGACGGGGAGTTGGGGAAACGCAGCCTCGAAGTGCGCACGCTCGTTGCCGATTTCGAGCACCAGCACGGCGTCTTCGCTCATCACTGCCGGGGCCTCGCGCAGCAGGCGGCGGATGAAGTCCATGCCGTCGCTGCCGCCGGCCAGGGCCAGGGTGGGCTCGGCGCGGTATTCGGGCGGGAGCTGCGCCATGCTTTGCGCGTTGACGTAGGGGGGGTTGCACAGGATCAGGTCGTAGGGGCCAGGGCAGGCGGCCAGGCCGTCGCTGTGCATCAGGCGGATGCGGTCTTGCAGGCCGTGGCGATCGACGTTGATGCGGGCCACGGCCAGCGCGTCCTCGCTGATGTCGGCAGCGTCGATGTGGATCTCGGGCCAGGCCATGGCGGCCAGCACGGCCAGGCTGCCGTTGCCGGTACACAGGTCCAGCACCTGCTGGGTGTGCTCGCCCAGAAAATCGTCAAAACCGCCGTCCACGATCAGCTCGGCAATGAAGCTGCGCGGCACGATGGCGCGTTCGTCCACATAAAAGGACACGCCTTGCAGCCAGGCTTCGCGCGTGAGGTAGGCGGCGGGCTTGCGTGTGCGGATGCGTTCTTCAAAAAGTGTAGCTGTCAGCGCTTGCTGGGCGGGCGCTACAGGCTGATTGGCTATGGATTCCGGCCCGTCGTCCAGGGGGCTGTCCAGTGGCAGCCCCAAGCGCCAGAGCACGAGCCAGGCGGCCTCGTCGCGGGCGTTGGTGGTGCCGTGGCCAAAGCCGACGCCCGATGCCAGCAGCAGTTGTTCGCCGGCGTGAACCAGGGCGCCCACGGTGGGGCCGGTCAGTGGCGGCAAGGAGGAAGCAGGGTGCGAGGGTGTGCTCATGCGGCAGCACCGGCGCGGGCCTGTGCCTCCAGGAGTTCGAGGGTGCGGCGGTAGATGTTCTTGAGTGGCTCGATGTCTGCCAGCGCAATGTGCTCGTCGATCTTGTGGATGCTGGCGTTGGGCGGCCCCAGTTCGATCACCTGCGGGCACAGCGTGGCGATGAAGCGCCCGTCACTGGTGCCGCCGGTGGTGGAGAGTTCGGTGCCCAGGCCGGTCTCCTGGGCGATGGCCTCCTGCACGGCCTGCACCAGTTCGCCCGGGGGCGTGAGAAAGGGCTGGCCGCCCAGCGTCCATTGCAGCTCGTATTCGAGTTCGTGTCGGTCGAGTACGGCGTGCACGCGTTGCTTGAGGCTCTCGGCTGTGGATTCGGTGCAGAAGCGGAAGTTGAAGTCGATCGTGACTTCCCCCGGAATGATGTTGCTGGCACCCGTGCCGCCGTGGATGTTGCTCATCTGCCAACTGGTGGGCGGGAAGAAGGCGTTGCCTTCGTCCCAGCGCATGGCGGCCAGTTCGGTCAGTGCGGGCACCGCCTGGTGGATGGGGTTGCGCGCCAGGTGCGGGTAGGCAATGTGGCCTTGAATGCCACGCACGGTGAGCTTGCCGCTGAGGGTGCCGCGGCGCCCGTTCTTGATCATGTCGCCGGTGCGCTTGACCGAGGTGGGCTCGCCCACGATGCAGTAGTCCAGCCGCTCGCCGCGTGCGGCCAGGCGCTCGACCACCACCTTGGTGCCATCGACCGAAGGGCCTTCCTCGTCGCTGGTCAGCAAAAAGGCGATGTCCAGCAGGGGCGCGGGGGTGTGGGCCAGAAACTCCTCGACCGCGACCACAAAGGCGGCGATGGAGGTCTTCATGTCACTGGCGCCCCGGCCGTACAGCTTGCCGTCGCGCAGCGTGGGGACAAAGGGGTCACTGCCCCATTGGGCCAGCGGGCCGGTGGGGACCACATCGGTATGGCCGGCAAAAACTACTGTTTTGATAGCGCCTTGCGCAGCATTGGTGTGCCCTGATGGCCTTTTTGACCATAAATTGCTGACGCGGAAGGATTCAGGGCCGCTGTCCATGCGCTCGTTGATGAAACCCAAGGCCTGCAGGCGCTGGGCGATGAGATCCAGGCAGTCGGCGTCGCTGGGGGTGACGGAAGGGCGGGCAATGAGCGCTTGCGCCAGTTGCAGGGTGGGGGACATGAAAAGCTTCAGGACTCGGGCTTGATGTCGAGCACGATTTCGGTGAACGACGGTGCGTCGTCCTGTTGTTGGGCATCTCGCGCGTCCTTGCTGGCCTGGGCGGCCTTGGCGGCGAGCGAGAAGTCGTTTTGCAGGCGCCACATCAGGTTGGTGGGCGAATCGGCAAAGGCCAGGCCCTCCTTGCGGTCGATGCGGTTTTCCAGGATGAGGCGCGCCAGGTCTTCCTCGAAGGTTTGCGAGCCTTCGGCCATGGATTTTTCCATGGCCTCGCGCACACCGGAGAAGTCGCCTTTTTCGATCAGATCGGCCACCAGCTTGGTGTTGAGCATGACCTCCACGGCGGGCAAGCGCAGGCCTTCGGTGGTGCGCACCAGGCGCTGCGAGATGATGGCCTTGAGCGCTGCAGCCAGATCGCCCAGCAGCGTGGGACGCACTTCGACGGGATAGAAGCTCAGCACGCGGTTGAGCGCCTGGTAGCTGTTGTTGGCATGCAGCGTGGCCAAGCAGAGGTGGCCCGACTGCGCGTAGGCGATGGCGGCAGACATGGTCTCGCGGTCGCGGATTTCGCCGATCAGAATCACGTCCGGTGCCTGGCGCAGCGCGTTCTTCAGGGCGATCTGCAGCGACTGGGTGTCGCTGCCGATCTCGCGCTGGTTGACGATGGACTTGCGGTTGCGGAACTGGTATTCGACCGGGTCTTCGATGGTCAGGATGTGGCCGGTGAGCAGCCCGTTGCGCTTGTCGATCATCGAGGCCAGCGAGGTGCTCTTGCCTGAGCCAGTGGACCCCACCACCAGGATCAGGCCGCGCTTTTCCATGATCAGATCGCCGAGCACGGCTGGCAGGCTCAGTTCACTCAACTCCGGAATGTGCTGGCTGATGAAACGAATGACCACCGCGTAGCTGCCACGCTGGCGCATGGCGCTGACGCGAAAGCGACCGACGCCGGTGAGCGGCACACCCATGTTGAGCTCGCCGGTTTCCTCCAGCTCCTCGATACGGTGCGGGGGAACCACTTCGGCGAGCAGGTTCTTGGGGGCCTCGGGCGGCAGGATCTGGTTGTTGATCTGCACGCACTCGCCGTTGATCTTGATCAGCGCCGGCGCATTGGCCGACAGGTACACGTCCGAGGCGTTTTTTTCGGCCATCAGGCGCAGGATGCGTTCCATCGTGCTCATGCGGTTGTCCCTTCGTGGTGCGTGGTTCCGGCGTGATCGGGCGTGTATCAGTCGCGCAGCAGGTCGTTGAGGCTGGTCTTGGCGCGGGTCTGGGCATCCACGCGCTTGACGATGATGGCAGCGCTCAGGCTGTAGCGTCCGCCGTCCTTGGGCAGGCTGCCGGCAACCACCACCGAGCCCGCAGGGACGCGGCCGTAGGTGATTTCGCCGCTGGCGCGGTCGTAGATCGGGGTGCTCTGGCCGATGAACACGCCCATGCTGATGACGCTGTTTTCCTCGACGATCACGCCTTCGACAATTTCCGAGCGTGCGCCAATGAAGCAGTTGTCCTCGATGATGGTCGGGTTGGCCTGCAGGGGTTCGAGCACGCCGCCCAGGCCCACGCCGCCCGACAGGTGCACGTTCTTGCCCACCTGCGCGCAGGAGCCGACGGCGGCCCAGGTGTCCACCATGGTGCCTTCATCGACGTAGCCGCCGATGTTGACGAACGAGGGCATCAGGATCGCGCCCTTGGCCACGTAGCTGCCGCGACGCACCATGGCGGGCGGCACCACGCGCACGCCCGTGGCGGCCATTTCCTCGGCGCTCAGGTTGGTGTACTTGGGGGGCACCTTGTCGTAGAAATGCAGGTCACCCGCGCACATGATTTCGTTGTCGCGCAGGCGGAAGGACAGCAGCACCGCCTTCTTGATCCACTGGTGCACGGTCCATTGGCCCACGGCCTCGCGCGTGGCCACGCGCAGGCGGCCGCTGTCGAGCTCGGCAATCACATGTTCCACGGCATCGCGCACCTCGGCGGGGGCGGTGCTGGCAGAGAGACTGGCGCGGTTGTCCCATGCGGATTCGATGGTGCTCTGGAGATTCTGGGTCATGGATGCTGAATGGGTTGCGATTGGATGAATTGGACGATGCGCTGCGCGGCTTCCACGCACTCGGCGGTTTCGGCCACCAGCGCCATGCGTACGCGGCCTGCACCGGGGTTGCCGCCCTGCGCATCACGCGCGAGGTAGCTGCCGGGCAGCACCGTGACATTGTATTGAGCCAGCAGGGCGCGTGCGAAGTCGGTGTCGCTCATGCCCAGCGCGGGCGGCACACCGGCCCACAGGTAAAACCCGGCATCGGGCAGTTGCACGTCCATCACCGGTGTGAGCAGGGGGGTGACCTGGGCGAATTTGGCACGGTAGAGAGCACGGTTTTCCACCACGTGCTGTTCGTCGTTCCAGGCAGCCACGCTGGCGGCCTGCACGGCCGGCCCCATGGCACTGCCATGGTAGGTGCGGTAGAGCAGGAACGCCTTGACGAGCTGAGCATCGCCCGCGACGAAGCCGCTGCGCAGCCCCGGCACGTTGCTGCGCTTGGACAGGCTGGTGAAGGCCAGCAGGTTGCGGAAGTCCTTGCGGCCCAGGCGCGCCGCAGCCTCCAGGCCACCCAGGGGGGGCACGTCGCGGAAATAGATTTCGCTGTAGCACTCGTCGGAGCCAATCACAAAGCCGTGCCGGTCTGCCAGGGCGAACAGTTTTTCCCACTCGGCCAGCGGCATCACCGCACCCGTGGGATTGCCTGGGGAGCAGACAAACAGCAATTGTGTGCGCTGCCACACCGCCTCGGGCACGCTGTCCCAGTCCACCGCAAAGTTGCGTGCCGGGTCGCTCGGGGCGTAGTACGGCGTGGCACCCGCCAGCAGCGTGGCGCCTTCGTAGATTTGATAGAAGGGATTGGGCAGCACCACCAGGGGCTCGCCCGCGCTGGGGTCGATCACCGTTTGCACAAAGGCAAACAAGGCCTCACGCGAGCCGTTGACGGGCAAGACCTGCGTGGCGGCATCCACCTGCAGGCCGTAGCGGCGCTGCATCCAATCGGCAAAGGCCTGGCGCAGGCGCGGTTCGCCAGCGGTGGCTGGATAGGCCGAAAGGCCACCCAGGCCTTCAATCAGCGCCTGCTGGATGAACGCTGGCGTGGCATGGCGGGGTTCGCCGATGCCCAGGCTGATGGGGCGGTGTGCGGGGGAGGGGGTGATGTCGGCAAACAACTGCCGCAGCCGTTCGAAGGGGTAGGGCTGCAATCGGGAAAGCAGGGGATTCATGGGGCGTGATTATCGGCGAAGGCTTTCTTTGCCCGTTGTTGCGGTGCAGGATGGCTTTTGTAGGTTGTTGTAAGTAAAGTGAACGCGAGCGCTATCAAAATAGATGCACGTTGTCCCGACGCGGGTGAGCCACCGCCCACGCGACGCATGTGCACGGGCCGCCGCGGCAACGCTTTTTTTCGTAACGGAAAGGACGACCATGGACCCCCGGCAATCCCCAGTGCTGTTGCAGCCAGGGCTCTGGCTCATGCAGCGCATGCACTTTGCAGGAAAGCTCACCCTGCTCGGTGCGGTGGTGGTGGGCCTGCTGCTGACGCTTGCGCTATTGGCCAGCACGGGTGCCGATACTGCCTGGTTTTGGGCTGTATTGGGCGTGGGTGCAGTGGTGGTGCTGTATCTGTTGCTGGCCTTGCATGCCAACCTGAGCGTGGGGTTGCGGCAGTTGGCCCATGCCATGGAACGGTCGGCCCAAGGTGACCTGTCGGTGCGCGTCAACACCCAAGGTCAGGACGAGGTGGCCGAGCTGATGCGCATGCTTGACCGTATGGTGCAGACCTTGTCCTCCATGGTCGCCGACATCCGCAGCAACGCTGCTTTGGTGAGCCAGGCAGGTCAGAGTCTGGGGCGCGACAGCAGGGCTCTGGCAGAGCGCACTGAGCAGCAGGCCGCCAATCTGGAGCAAACGGCTGCCAGTGTGGAGGAATTGTCCAGCACGGTTCAGAACAACCAGCAAAGCGTACGATCTGCCGACGAGCGTGCCAGCCGGGTCAGCCGCGACGCCGCCGAGGGTGCACAGGCCATGCAGCGGGCGGTGCAGTCGGTACAGGGCATTCAGCAGGGTGCGCGGCGCATGAACGAGATCATCGGCGTGATCGATGGCATCGCCTTTCAGACCAACATCCTGGCGCTCAATGCCGCTGTGGAGGCCGCACGTGCGGGCGAACAGGGCCGAGGCTTTGCCGTGGTGGCCTCTGAAGTGCGTACGCTCGCCGGGCGCTCGGCCGAAGCGGCGCGTGAAATCCGCGCCCTCATTGGTACCACGGTCCAACAGGTGGAAACCAGCGCCGGACTGATCGGCTCAGCGGGGCAGGGCATCAGCCAGATGACCGATGCCATTCGTACGCTGGCGCACACCATGTCGGAGATTGCGACCTCTGCGGCCGAACAGAGCACAGGCTTGCAGGAGATCAGCACGGCGGTAGGCCAGCTGGACCAGATCACCCAGCAGAACGCGCAAATGGTGGAATACGCCGTTGCCCAGACAGAAAACCTGCAGGGCCGTGCCAGCACGCTGGCCCAGGCCGTGGCTTCCTTCCGGTTGCAGCAGGGTACGGCAGACGAAGCGGTGGCGTTGGTCACGCAGGCAGCGCACCTGCACCGGCGGACAGGGCGCGAGCAATTCTTGCGCACCATCACCGACCCGGCGCAGCCTTACCACGACCGCGACATGTACGTTTTTGCCCTGGACCGCGCAGGCACCTACCTGGCCTTTGGCGGCAATACAGCCAAGGTGGGCACGCGGGTGCAGGACATCCCAGGCATTGCCGGAGATCGTTTGGTGAACGACATCGTCGCCCAGGCCGAGCGAGAGCCTGGCTGGGTGGAATACGACATCCAAAATCCAAGCACCGGCAAGGTGCAGACCAAGATGTCCTTTGTGTGCCAGCTGGATGATTTGTACGTCGGTTGCGGCGTTTACAAGACGTTGGCTAGCAGGTAAGCCGCTCTATCGCGGTGTGGGCTTGCGCATGGCTCGGGCGCGTGCCAGGGCCTGAGCAATGGCAGCCTGGCGAGCGGCCTGGGGATCGACACTGGTATCCGTCGTTGCGGTGTGTTGAACCGGTTTTTGGGGCGTTGTGGAGATGGCGCTGGTTTCGGCCCGGGCTTGGGGTGCAAGCCGCTGCTGGTGCTGCGCATAGCGCTGTCGAGCGTGTTGCGCCTGCTCCGCTGACCAGGCGTCCCAACCCGTGGCGCTGCCACTGGCGTTGACGGGAATGATGCAGTCCACCGGGCAGGCGGGAATGCACAGGCCGCAGCCCGTGCAGTCCTCGGCCAGCACGGTGTGCATCAGTTTGTTGGCTCCCACGATGGCGTCGACCGGGCAGGCCTTGATGCACAGTGTGCAGCCGATGCACCAGTCTTCGTCGATGACCACCACGCTGCGCGGTTCTTCGGTGCCGCATTCGGCATCCAGAGCCCGCACGGGCCGTCCGGTCAGCGCGGCAAGCCTCACCACACCCTGGGCTCCGCCAGGCGGGCAGCGGTTGATGTCCGCTTCTCCCACCGCCATGGCCTGGGCATATGCGGCGCAGTCTTCGTAGCCGCAGCGCTGGCACTGCGTCTGCGGAAGCGCATCCAGCAAGCGCTGGGAGAGCGCGGTAGATGACGTAGCGTCAAGCAAGGCGGTCAGGCAGCCTTGGTGCTGCGGGGGGCCTTCTTGGCAGGCGCCTTCTCCGCTACGGTCGCGGCTTGCGCCAAGGCTGCAGGTGCCTCCGCGCCAGCCCAGCGTGTGGCGGGTGCGGCAAGCACCTCTTTGGCCGCCGGTGCGTTCTCTGGTGCTTTGGCTTGGATTGCAACGGGGGCGGGCTTGCTCGCTTTGGACGTGCCACTGCGTGCCGACCGGGTGGTCGCAGGTGCGGCAGGCTTGGCTTTGACTGGAGGTTTCGCCGGTTTTGGTGGTTGGGCCTTGGCGGGGCTGGCGGGAGCGGCGGGGGCGATCGCTGCCACAGGGGCGCTGGAATGGCGAGCCTGGTGTTCACGGATGAAATCCCGAACCTGGGGATAGACGGACTCGCGCCAGCGCCGGCCGCTGAAGATGCCGTAGTGGCCTGCGCCCTTGACTTCGATATGGCGCTGCTCCTTGGAAGGCAGTCCCGTGCACAGGTCGTGCGCGGCGCGGGTCTGGCCGGCGCCGGAGATATCGTCCAGCTCGCCCTCGATGGTGAGGAGTGCACCCTGGGTGATGTCTTGTGGGCGCACGCGTTCGAGCTTGCCTTCAGGCGAGCGCACATCCCAGGTGCCGTACACCAGGCGGAATTCCTGGAACACGGTCCGGATGGTTTCCAGGTAGTAATGTGCGTCCATGTCGAGCACGGCGTTGTACTCGTCGTAGAACTTGCGGTGGGCCTCTGTGCTGCTGCCGTCACCTTTGATCAGGTTTTTGAAGTAGTCATAGTGGTTGACGGCGTGACGGTCGGGGTTCATGGCCACAAAGCCAGCGTGCTGCAGGAAGCCGGGGTACACGCGGCGGCCCGCACCGGGGAAGTTTTCGGGCACGCGGTAGATGACGTTGTTCTCAAACCATTCGAAGCTGCGTTCGCTGGCCAGGTTGTTGACTGCGGTGGGCGACTTGCGAGCGTCGATGGGCCCGCCCATCATGGTGAGCGACAGGGGTGTCATTTCCCCCCGGCTGGCCATGAGCGAAACCGCCGCCAGCACGGGCACCGTGGGCTGGCACACGCTGACCACGTGGCAGTTGCCGTAGGTCTTTTGCAGGTGGCGAATGAACTCCTGGACGTAGTTCACGTAGTCGTCCAGATGGAAATCCCCCTCGGTCAGCGGCACTGTGCGCGCATTGAGCCAATCGGTGATGTACACCTTGTGGTCGCTGAGCATGGAGCGCACCGTCTCGCGCAGCAAGGTGGCGTAGTGGCCGGACAGCGGCGCCACGATCAGCACCACGGGCTGGCCCTTGAGCTTTTCCAAGGTTTTGGGGTCGTCGGAGAAGCGCTTGAAACGGCGCAGTTCGCAGAAGGGCTTGTTGACCTCCACGCGCTCGTGGATGGCGACCTCCACCCCATCGACCGGAACGGTCTTGATGTCAAACGTGGGCTTTTCGTAGTCTTTGCCGAGGCGGTAAATCAGGTCGTAAGCCGCAGCGATGCGCTGGGCCAGGGGCGTTTTCTGCAGTGGTGACAGCGGGTTGCTGTAGAACTTGGAAGCCGCCAGCGCGAAATCGGCAAAGGGCTCCATGAAGGAGCGCTGGGTTTCGTAGATCTTGTAGAGCATGGGGCGATTCCGAAAATGTTGCAGTGCAATATAGCAGCATTTGCTTACGGGTGCATGCAGTGAAATCACCAACTTCTGGTCACTCAGGCGACAGTGCCATAAGGTATCGTGACAGTTCAGCATAATGTTCTGGTCACGACTAATAGGCCTTGCCGCCTTGGACCCCTACCAGCCCTGACGCAGGGGACTTCGCCTTCATGCACGAAACCGCGCATTTGCCGCTCCAAACCACACCCACCGTCAGCGGTTGGCGTCGGCCTGCCTGGGTGTCATTGGGTTTGATGCTGTTTTTCCTGTGCTTGACGGCGCTGTACTGGCACACCGAACGATTGGCGCACCAGCACCGCAAGCAGCAGGCCTTTGCCATGGCGGTGGATCGGATAGCCTTCAGTTTCAAGAGCCGCATGGACACCTACAAGATGGTGTTGCGCGGCGTCAAGGGCTACCACGACGGCTCGGAACAGATTGATCTGCGCGAGTTTCAGGCCTATGTGGCGGCGCTAATCTGCAAGACACCGTGCCGGGGCTGCAAGGCATTGCGTATGTCAAGCGGCTGAAGGCCGAGCAAGCCCTGGACCATGTGCGACAGGTGCGCGCCCAGGGCAACCTGCAGTACCGCATCTGGCCCGAGGGTGAGCGCGCAGAGTATTCCCTGATCACCCACATCGAGCCGGCGGATCGCCTCAACCAGTTGGTCTTGGGTGTTGATGTGGGCACGATGGCCGCCGAAGTCCAGGCGCTGGAGCGTGCGCGCGATACGGGTGAACTCGCGCTGACGGCCGCGGTGCCCCTGCGCCAGTTTGAAGGCACATCGCAACCCCTGGGCATGGTGCTGTACCTGCCGCTGTACCAGGGCGGCACCTTGCCGGAGACGGTGCCGCAGCGGCGCGATCGCCTGGTGGGCTGGGTTGCAGCGCCTTTTCGGATGCAGGATCTGTTGCAGGGAATGCGCCAACAATTGGACAAGGACATTGACCTGGCCATCTATGACGGTCCTGCGGTCGATGCGGCCCTGCGGCTGACACCGCCCGTGGATGTGCCCAGTGGTGCGCTTGAAGAGGTTCGTTGGCTTGAGCCGGGGGGGCGGCAATGGACTCTGGTCATGCGCGCCTTGCCCGGATTTGACCAGCGCTGGCGCGACACGGGCCCGGGCTTGGTTGCCTTGTTGGGTGGAGCGCTGAGCCTGCTGGTGGGCGGTATGGCCTGGGTGTTGTCCACGGCCCGCGAACGTGCGCTGGCGCTGGCCACGCGCATGACGGAGAACCTGCGCAGTACCCGTGACGAGTTGCAGAGCACACTCAACGCCATCCCCGACCTGTTGTTTGAACTGGACCCGGACGGGCGCATCCAGAGCTATCGTCCTGGCGGCGCCGACCTGCTGGCGGCCCCGGCAGAACTCTTCGAAGGCCGCCTGCTGCAGGACGTGGTCGGGCCGGAAGCAGCCGCCGGTTGCCGAGCCGCCTTGGAGGCGGCACAGCGTACTGGCCATTCCACCGGGCACCAGTTTGCGCTGAACCTGGGAGGGCAGACGCGCTGGTTTGAACTGTCCCTGGCGCGCAAGGGGGATGAGGGGGCGCCCCATGCCCAACGCCTAGTGGCACTCTCGCGCGACATCACCGAGCGCAAGCAGTCCGAGGCACGTACCCACCAATTGGCATATTTCGATCCGTTGACGGGTCTGGCCAACCGGCGCATGCTGCTCGATCGGCTGGACAACGCCCTGGCCTGGGCGCGCAATTCCCACGAAGTGGGCGCGCTGCTGTTCATCGACCTGGACAACTTCAAGCAGATCAACGATGCGCGGGGCCACCGGCTGGGTGATGCGCTGCTGTTGCAGGTGGCACTGCGGCTGGAGGGGCTGCTGCGCCCAGGCGATACCTTGGCGCGCCTGGGCGGAGATGAGTTTGTGCTGCTGCTCAACGATGTGGCGCCCGACATGGAGAGCGCAGGACGCGCAGCCTTGCTGGTTGGAGAGCAGGTCCGAACCGCACTGGAGCCCCCCTACAACATCGAGGCGCACCACTACAGCAGCACCGCCAGCATCGGCATCACCCTGTTTCCCAAGCACGCCGAAGGCGTGGAAGACCTGCTGCGTGAGGCGGACACCGCCATGTACCGCGCCAAAGACCTTGGGCGCAACCGGATCTGCTTCTACGAAGAAGCCATGCAGGCCAATGTGCAGGAGCGCCTGGCGCTGGAGCAGGACTTGAAGAAGGCCA
Source organism: Simplicispira sedimenti (assembly GCF_022760965.1). Taxonomy (NCBI): domain Bacteria; kingdom Pseudomonadati; phylum Pseudomonadota; class Betaproteobacteria; order Burkholderiales; family Comamonadaceae; genus Simplicispira; species Simplicispira sedimenti. Next base: position 196,389 of record NZ_JAKVIJ010000005.1, on the reverse strand, counting down.
TGGGCGCCGGCGAATTGACGGCCTATCTGCAGCCGCAGGTCGCGCCCGATGGCAGGGTGGTCGGGGGTGAATTGCTGATGCGCTGGAGCCACCCGGTACGTGGCAGCGTGCCACCGTCGCGCTTCATTCCGATGGCCGAATCCTCAGGCCTGATCCTGCGCATGGGGGACTGGATGCTGCAGCAGGCCTGCGAGGCGCTGGCGCGACTGCAGTCGGCGCAGCGCCTGGTATCGCTGTCGGTGAATGTGAGTCAGCGCCAGTTCCGCCAGGACGACTTCGTGGAGCGCGTGCGCGCCGTGCTCGAACTCACCGGCGCTCCGGCCGACCATCTGATCCTGGAAGTGACGGAAAGTCTGTTGATCGAGGACCTGGAGCACACCATTTCCCGCATGACCGAACTGGTGCGCATGGGCGTGCGCTTTTCCATCGACGACTTCGGTACCGGCTACTCCAGCCTGGCCTACCTCAAGCGATTGCCCCTGTTCGAGCTCAAGATCGACCGCAGCTTTGTGCAGGACACCCCGGACGATCCCAACGACACAGCCATCGTGCAGTCGATACTCTCCATGGCCAGCCACCTCGGCCTGCGCGTGGTGGCGGAAGGGGTGGAGACGCGTGCACAGGCCGACTTTCTGACCGCCAGCCGATGCGATTGCCTGCAGGGCTACCTGTTTGGTCGCCCCGAGCCGCTGGAGGGCTGGCTGCAGCGCCACCTGGATTCTTGATCGCCCTGCCGCACGTGTGCGGACCAAGAGCTCAGGCGCGAGCGGTGCCGGCAGCGCGGGCCTGCGCTGCCACTTCGCGCGCAGGCAGGTCCTTGAGGCGGTGGTCGCTCCACACCTGGCGCCAGCGCCGGGCGCCGCTCAATCCGTGGCGCAGGCCCAGCATGTGGCGTGCGATGGCGTACCAGGGCGTGCCGTACTGCGCGGCTTCGCGCTCCATGTAGTCCACCATGGCGTCTTCCACGGCTTCCACGTTCAGCTGGCGTTCGGGTGCGCCAAAGTACAGACTGTCCCAGCGCGCCAGCCACCAGGGGTTGTGGTAGGCCTCTCGGCCCACCATCACACCATCGACATGCTGCAACTGCGCCTGCACGACCTCATCGGTGCAGATGCCGCCGTTGATGGCAATCGTCAGGTGCGGGAAGTCTTGCTTGAGCCGGTGCGCCACTTCGTAGCGCAGCGGCGGGATGTCGCGGTTTTCCTTGGGAGAGAGGCCCTGCAGCCAGGCATTGCGCGCATGCACGATGAACACCTTGCAACCGGCGTCCTGCACGGTGCCGATGAAGTCGCGCACGAAAGCGTAGCTCTCATCCTTGTCGAGCCCGATGCGGTGCTTGACTGTCACGGGTACCTCCACCACGTCCACCATGGCCTTCACGCAGTCGGCCACCAACGTGGGCGACTTCATCAGGCTGGCGCCAAAGGCACCGCGCTGCACCCGATCACTGGGGCAGCCGCAGTTGAGGTTGATCTCGTCGTAACCCCACTGTTCGCCCAGGCGTGCGGCCTGGGCCAGCTTGCTGGGCTCGTTGCCGCCCAGCTGCAGCGCCACGGGGTGTTCTTCGGCGTTGTAGCGCAGGTGCCGCTCGGTACCACCAAACAGGATGCCACCCACATTGACCATCTCGGTGTACAGCAAGGTGTGGCGCGTGAGCAGGCGATGAAGGTAGCGGCAGTGGCGGTCCGTCCAGTCCATCATGGGCGCCACGGACATGCGCCAGGGGCTGGCGCCCGGCGCGGAGGCAGGCGGTTGCATCAGAGGTCGTCGCGCAAGGGATAGGGCAGGGTGCCCAGGGTCAGAGCGGGGCCATCGGGGGCGCCTGCATGCAGGTCACCCGCTTCGGCTGCGACGATCTGGAGCGAAACGATGGCGTCCCACCCGCCGCCTGGCGCAGCCGCTGTCTGCACCACAGTACCGCAGGCCTGCTCGGCGTCCTGGGGGCTGAACACCTCGGCGCCCACGTTCAGCGGCGCATCGGCATGGGCGATGTAGGCACGGCGTTTGATGGCACCGCGGAACTGGCTGCGCGCCACGACCTCCTGGCCGGGATAGCAGCCTTTCTTGAAACTCACGCCATCGACCGACTCGTAGTTGAGCATCTGCGGCACAAAGGCATCCACCAGCGGTGCGCTCAGCGTGGCCACGCCGCTGTGCACCTCGCCCCAGGCCCACAGTGCGGGGTCGAGAAGGGTGCCAGCGGGCAGGGGCTCGGCGGCCGGGGCCACCCACAGTGCGCGCGGCTGGCCCGCTGCCGGAGGCAGGTGCACCACGCTTGCAGAGCCAAAATCGGCCTTGAGCCACATAGGTTGTGCGCTACCAGCTATTGAATTGATAGCATCTCCGGCCAGCCCAGCAATGCGCAGCTCGGCACTGGCGTCGCTCAGGCGCACCTTGGCGCGCAGCACGAACATGCTCAGGCGCTTGAGGGTGGCGGCCAGCAGGTCGCGCTGGCAGACCAGCCACACCTCGGTGGGGCTGCGCTTGAAGCCGATGAAGCTTGCCTGCATGCGGCCCTTGGCCGACAGAAAGGCGCACAGGCGCGCGTGCGCCAGGTCGAGGAGGGCAAAGTCGTGGGTGAGCTGGCCGTGAAGGAATTTGGCGGCGTCTTCGCCTTCGGCGCGAATGACGCCCAGGTGGTCGAGTGGGGCTACGCCCTGGAGCATCGCAGTCATCCCTCCATTATGATGCCCGGTTCTTCACTCTACTGGCATCAGGGTTGTGCGCCGACTTCTCGTTCTGGCATTGATAGTGGCCACCGCGCTGGGGGCTGCGGCATGGGCTTGGCTGCATGCGCCGCTGCCCATGGGCAGCGAGCCGCTGGAGCTGGCCATCGAGCCCGGCACGCCGCCGCGCACCATTGCGCGTGACATCGAGCGCGCAGGGGTGCGTGTCGATGCGCGTCTGCTGTTTGCCTGGTTCCGCCTGTCGGGCAAGGTGCGCGAGATCCGCGCGGGCAACTACGAGATTCCGCCCGGCACCACGCCCATCGCACTGCTCGACAAGCTGGTGCGCGGCGAGGAGTCGCTGCGCAGTCTGACCTTGGTGGAGGGCTGGACCTTCCGCCAGATGCGCGCCGCGCTGGCCCGCGAGGAGCTGCGCCACGACACCGCCAGTCTGTCGGACGCTGAGATCATGCAGCAGCTCGGCCGCCCCGGCGTGCCCGCCGAGGGGCGCTTCTTCCCCGATACCTACGCCTATGCCAAGGGTTCCAGCGATCTGGCCGTGCTGCGCCGCGCATTGCACGCCATGGATCGCCACCTGGAAGCCGCCTGGGCGCAGCGCAGTGCCGACACGCCGCTCAAGAGCGCCGATGAGGCACTGGTCCTGGCCAGCATTGTCGAAAAGGAAACCGGCCAGGCGGCCGACCGGCCGCAGATCGCCGGGGTGTTTGCCAACCGCCTGCGCACCGGCATGCTGCTGCAGACCGACCCGACCGTGATCTACGGCCTGGGCGAGAAGTTCGACGGCAACCTGCGCAAGCGTGACCTGCAGACCGACACGCCCTGGAACACCTACACCCGTACGGGCCTGCCACCCACGCCCATCGCCATGCCGGGCAAGGCCTCGCTCATGGCAGCGGTGCAGCCCCAGGCGACGCGGGCCTTGTACTTCGTGGCGCGTGGCGATGGCAGCAGCCATTTCAGCGCCACGCTCGAAGAACACAACCGCGCCGTCCAGCGCTACCAACTGCAAAAGAAATGACCCCAGGTTTGTTCATCACCTTCGAGGGCATAGATGGCGCGGGCAAGTCCTCGCACATCGAGGCACTGGCGGCCGCCTTGCGCAGCGCCGGGCGCAGCGTCACCGTCACACGTGAACCGGGCGGCACCCCGCTGGCCGAAAAGCTGCGCACGCTGCTGCTGGGCGAACCCATGGATGCGCTCACCGAGGCGCTGCTGGTGTTTGCCGGCCGGCGCGACCACCTGCGCCAGGTCATCGAGCCTGCGCTGGCCCGGGGCGAGGTGGTGCTGTGCGACCGCTACACCGATGCCACCTTTGCCTACCAGGGCGGTGGGCGAGGCTTCGATTGGGATTTGCTATCGATATTGGAGCGCATGGCGCAGACGGGGCTTGCCCTGCAGCCCGATTTGATGCGTGAACCTGACCTGACCTTCTGGTTTGATCTGCCCCCGGCCACGGCGGCGCAGCGCTTGGTCACGGCCCGCACGCCCGACCGGTTCGAGTCGCAGGACGAGGCCTTTTTCACGCGTGTGGCCCAGGGCTATGCCCGGCGCGCCCAGACGGCACCGCAGCGCTTTGCCCGCCTGGATGCGGCACAGCCCCGCGATGCGGTGTGGGCCCAATTGCTGCAGGTGCTGGCGCAGCGTGGTTGGCTGGCACAGGCCGCCATGCCGGGGCAGGAGGGCGGGGCGTGAGCCAGGGTTCGGGCAGCACCGCTGCACCACCGCCCTGGATTGCCGCCCAGCGCGCGCACTTGCTGGCCCAGCGTGGCCATGCCTGGCTGCTGCACGGGCCCTCGGGCCTGGGGCAGTTGCCCTTGGCTCTGGAGCTGGTGCGCGCGTGGCTGTGCGAATCCCCGGCAACGGATGGCAGCGCCTGCGGCCAGTGCGCCAGCTGCCACGCCATCGACGTGCACACCCACGCCGACCTGTGCGTGCTCATGCCCGAAACCGAGATGCTGGCCCAAGGCTGGCCCTTGCCCGAAAAGGCGCAGGCCGAGATCGACGACAAGAAGCGCAAGCCCAGCGCCGAGATCCGCGTGGAGGCCATGCGCGACGCCGTGGAGTTTGCCCAGCGCACCAGTGCACGCGGCCGGGGCAAGGCTGTGCTGGTGTACCCGGCCGAACAGATGAACCACGTGACCGCCAACGCCTTGCTCAAGACGTTGGAGGAGCCGCCCGGTGACGTGCGTTTTGTGCTGGCCAGCGAGGCGGCGCACCAGTTGCTTCCCACCATTCGCAGCCGCTGCCTGGGCCATGCCATGGCCTGGCCCGATGATGCGCAGATGCAAGCCTGGCTGGCCGCGCAGGGCGTGTCCGGCCCTGCCGCGCAGGCCTGGTTGCGCGCTGCAGGCGGGCGCCCCTACGATGCACTGCAACTGGCCCACAGCAGCCTGGAGCCGCAGGCCTGGGCCGACTTTCCCAAGGGCTTGCTGCGCGGTGTGCCCACCGTGCTGGCGCAGGCCAGCCCGGCGCAGGCCATCACCGCGCTGCAAAAGCTTTGCCATGACCTCATGGCTGTGCAAGTGGGTGCTGCGCCGCGCTACTTTGCCGCCGCCGACCTGCCGCCCGCGCCGCCGCTGGCAGCGCTGACCCGGTGGTCGCGCGCGCTGTTGCAGGCTGCGCGCACAGCCGAGCATCCCTACAACACAGGCCTGATGCTGGAGGCGCTTGTCGCCCAGGCACGAAACACCCTACACTCGCCCTCAACGTCACCGTCCGCTAGACCATGAGCACCCCCTCCACAGCGCCCCGTCCCAGCGTCATGCAGCTGGCCATCAAGGAAAAGGGCGCCTTGCATGCAGCCTACATTCCGTTCTTTGAAGAGGGCGGCATCTTTGTGCCCACCACGCGCGAATACCGCTTGGGCGATGACGTGTATGTGCTGCTGACGCTGCCGGACGACCCACAGCGCTACCCGGTGGCGGGCCGTGTGGCCTGGGTCACGCCCGCGCGTGCCGGGGGCAACCGCACGCAGGGCGTGGGCATCCAGTTTCCCAAGGACGAAAAATCGCGCCAGCTCAAGGTGAAGATCGAGCAGATCCTCGGCGCAGCGCTGGGTTCGGACCGCCCGACGCAGACCATTTGAGCGTTGCATTGATTGTCTGCCGATCCGTGTCCGCGCGGGTCGGCTTTGTGAGCCAGTCATGTTCACCGATTCGCATTGCCACCTCACCTTTCCGCAACTGGCCGAGCAGTTGCCTGCCATCCGCGCCGCCATGCAGGCGGCGCAGGTCGATCGGGCCCTGTGCATCTGCACCACGATGGAAGAATTTGCCGAGGTGCATGCGCTGGCCACGGGGTATGACAACTTCTGGTGCTCGGTGGGCGTGCACCCCGACAACGAGGGGGTGACCGAACCCACGGTGCAAGACCTGCTGGACCGCGCGGCCCTGCCGCGCGTGGTCGCCATCGGCGAAACCGGGCTGGACTACTACGGCATGGAAGACCGCAAGGGAGGGCGCAGCGTGGCCGACCTGGAGTGGCAGCGCGAGCGTTTTCGCACCCACATCCGTGCCGCGCGCGCCTGTGGCAAGCCCCTGGTGATCCATACGCGCAGTGCCTCGGACGACACGCTGCGCATCCTGCGCGAAGAGGGCGAGGATGGTAGCGCTGCCAGCGCGGGCGGCGTGTTCCATTGCTTCACCGAAACCGCCTCCGTGGCGCGCGCAGCACTCGACCTGGGCTACTACATTTCGTTCTCGGGCATCATCACCTTCCGCAACGCGCAAGACCTGCGCGATGTGGCCGCCTTTGTTCCCATGGATCGCATGCTCATCGAAACCGACAGCCCCTACCTGGCGCCCGTGCCCTACCGAGGCAAGACCAACAGCCCCGCCTACGTGCCCGAAGTGGCACGCCAGATTGCCGCCGTGCGCGGCATGGCCGTGGAGACCGTGGCCGAGGCCACGGGCCGCAACTTCGAGTGCCTGTTCAAGGGCGTGGTGCAGCCATGAGCGCGTTGACCTTGGCGCGCCGCAGCCTGCTGGCCCTGGCCTGTGCGGCCTGCCTGCCGGTGCGGGCCGGTTCCTACGAAGACTTCTTTGTTGCCGTGGTGCGCGATGACCCTGGCACCATCAATGCGCTGCTGCAACGTGGCTTCGATCCCAACACGCGCGATCCCAAGGGGCAGGTCGGTCTGACGCTCGCCCTGCAGAACGGTTCGTTCAAGGTGTTCGATGCCCTGTTGCAGGCCCGTGGCCTGCAGGTGGATGCCCGCAACACGCAGGACGAGAGCCCCTTGATGATCGCTGCCCTGCGCGGCCTGGTGCAGGCCGTGCGCAGTCTGATCGAACGCGAGGCCGACGTGAACAAAGCCGGCTGGACGCCGCTGCACTACGCGGCCACGGGCACCACACCGCAGCAACCCGAGGTCATCGCCCTGTTGCTGGAGCACCATGCCTACATCGATGCGGAATCCCCCAACGGAACCACGCCGCTGATGATGGCGGTGCACTACGGCACGCGTGAATCGGCAGAGCTGCTGCTCAAGGAGGGGGCCGACCCGGCGCTCAAGAACAAGTTGGGGCTCAGCGCGGCCGACTTTGCCCTGCGCGCCAACCGCAAGGACATGGCCGACCTCATCGCCGCAGCCATCCGCCAGCGTCAGCCCAACCGGGGGCGCTGGTAGATCGCTTTTCAGCGGCTGCGGCTCATTCGTCCTGCGGGCGCGCCTGCAGGCGGGCATACAGGCCGCCCTGGGCCAGCAGCTCTGCGTGCGTGCCTTGTTCCACAATCCGGCCGCGCTCCATCACCACCACGCGGTCGGCATGTTCGATGGTGGACAGCCGGTGCGCAATCACCAGCGTGGTGCGGCCCTGCATGAGCCGTTGCAGGGCGTCCTGTACCAGGCGTTCGGATTCGGTGTCCAGAGCCGAAGTGGCTTCGTCCAGGATCAGAATCGGGGCATTCTTGTACAGTGCACGCGCGATGGCCAGGCGCTGGCGCTGGCCGCCCGAGAGCTGTGTGGCGTTGTGACCGACCAAGGTGTTCACCCCTTGGGGCAGACCTTCCACATAGGCCGAGAGGTTGGCGGCTGCCAGGCATTCGTGCACGCGTTGCAGATCCACATCCTGACCCAGCGCCACGTTGGCGGCAATGCTGTCGTTGAACATCACCACGTCCTGGCTCACCAGGGCGAACTGCGCGCGCAGCGCCGTCAGGTCCCAGTCCTGCACGCGGTGGTCGTCCAGTAGCACCTCGCCTGCGCTGTGCTGCACAAAACGTGGCAGCAGGTTCACCAGCGTGGTCTTGCCTGCGCCAGAGGGGCCGACCAGGGCCACCACCTCACCGGGCTGCACCTGCAGATCGACACCACTCAGCGCGGGCGCCTGGTCGGCTGCAAAGGCCACGCGCACCCCGCGCAGCGTGATGGCACCGCGCGCGTGGCCGGGGGCGTGGCTGCCGCCAGTCTCGGCAGGGGCGTGGCCCAGCAGGTTCAGGCCGCGCTCCAGCGCTGCCACGCCGCGTGTCAGGGGGCTGGCAACGTCTGCCAGGCGGCGGATAGGGGCAATGAGCATCAGCATGGCCGTGATGAAGGCCACAAAGCCGCCCACGGTCACGTCCTGGGCGGCAGCGCCAACACCGCGGCTTTGCCACAAGGCCACGCAAATCACGGTGGACAGGGCTGCAGCGGCCAGCAGTTGGGTCAGCGGCGTCATGGCCGAGGAGGCGATGGTGGATTTGATCGCCAAACCACGCAGCCTGCGGCTGAGCGCATCGAATCGCTTGGCCTGTGCGGGCTGCGCCCCATGCAGGCGCACCATGCGGTGGGCGAGCACGTTTTCCTCGACCACATAGGCCAGTTCGTCGGTGGCCTGTTGGCCGCTCTTGGTCAGGTGGTACAGGCGCCGCGAGAGGGTCTTCATGATCCACGCCACGCCGGGCACGACCACCGCGACGATGAGCGTGAGCTGCCAGTTCAGGTACAGCAGATACACCAGCAACGCGACCAGGGTGAAGCCATCGCGCGAAATGCTCAGCAGCGCCTGGACGATGAGGGACGCACCGGTCTGCACTTCATAGACCACGGTGTTGGACAGGCTGCTGGCGGACTGGCGCGTGAACAGTCCCAGTTCGGCCGCCAGCAAACGGTCAAAAAGCTGCCGACGCAGTGCCAGCATGCCTTCGTTGGCAATGCGGGCCAGGGCGTATTGCCCGACAAACTGGGACAGCCCGCGCACCAGAAAAATGCCCATGATGGCCGCTGGAACCATCCAGAGCTGCAGCGTGCCCTGGGTAAAGCCTTGGTCCAGCAAAGGTTTGAGGAGCGCGGGAATGAGGGGTTCGGTAATGCCCACGGCCAATGTGGCAAGCACGGCAGCCGTCCAGGCCCATCGGTGGTGCAGACCGAAATACACCGACAGGCGCCCCAGCCGCGCGCGCAATGGCTCGTCAGGGGCCGCAGAACTGGTACTGGGGGAATACTGAGGGCTGGCGTCTGGAGCGGGCATGAGGGCGAGATTCTACTTTTAGCGGGTGTTGGCAAACGCCCCGGCGTTCACTGTGGGGGCCGGCAGGAGTGGCCAAGGAGGATTCAGTCGGCTGACATCGCCCGCCACAGGATGTGAAACAGCTCATCGAACTGTGCGGTCAATGGGCGTTTTTCGCCACGCACGATGTGCATCAGCACCACGCGGCCGACGATGCCCATGAACACGTCCAGCAACACCTTGCTGGACACCCGGTCGTTCAGCACGCCGCGTGCCTGGCCGTCCTTGAATACACCCAGAAAGGCGCTCATCAGTTCCGGGCTCTCGTAAATGCCGATGTTCTTGTGCCGCGACACGGGCACGGCGGTGAACATCAGCAACATGACGGCCGGGTGTTTGTCCATGTAGTCCAGCGTGACCCAGCAGGTTTTGCGCAGGCGCTCGCGCGCGTCGTCGATGCCCTGCAGGTGGTCGATCATGCGCTCGGCCAGGCGTCCCAGCATGATGTCGAGCATGCTGTACACCAGCGCTTCCTTGCTCCCGAAGTATTTGTAGATGGTCTGCAGCGATACGTTGGCGCTGCGGGCCACGTCGTGCAGGCTCACTTCGTGGAAGTCGCGGCTGGAAAACAGGTCCAGCACCGCTTTTTCCACGCGGGCGAGCGTGTCGCTGCGCATGGCAGTCAGGGGTGCCTTGGGGGAGAACTCTGCGGTGCCTGGGCTGGCTTCGGGAGGATGGCTTTCCGACATGGTAATTAATATTACCAAATGGTGATGTTGGCAGTGAAACGCAGTTGCGTCACCTTGCGCAATGGTTCCGTATTGGTCACCATGCGAACTGTTGCGTTACCCGTTCATTGACTCACAAAAACGGATCGCACACCTGCCGAATCAGGCCAAAGATCATGGTTTTCCCTTGGTAATCAGATGGGTAATGCTGATTACCGTAGATCCCTGATCTGCCTGCAGGCAAGCGTTTTGGAACCGATTATTTGCAAGGAGCTTTTCTGTGGCCATTCACAACTTCGCCGCCGCCTGGATGACCGACGAACACCAGATGCTGTTCGACACGGCCAGCCGTTTTTTCAAGGAGCAATGGGCTCCCAAGGATGAAGCCTGGCGCCAGGCCGGCATGATGGACCGCAGTGCCTGGGAAGAGGCCGGGGCCAATGGCTTCTTGTGTGCTTCCATGCCCGAGGAATACGGTGGCGCAGGTGGCGACTTCGGCCACGAGGCCGCGCTGATCCTGGCGCAGGGTACGGCGGGCATTTCGGGCTTTGGCGGTTCGCTGCACTCGGGCATCGTGGCGCCTTACATCCTGCACCATGGCACCGAAGAGCAGAAAAAGCGCTGGCTGCCGCGCCTGGCCACGGGCGAGCTGATTGGCGCCATCGCCATGACCGAGCCCGGCACGGGCTCCGATCTGCAGGGCGTGCGCACCACGGCCATCAAGGAAGGTGAGAGCTACCGCATCAACGGCAGCAAGACCTTCATCACCAACGGCCAACTGGCCAACCTCGTCATCGTGGTCTGCAAGACCAACAAGGACCAGGGCGCGCAGGGCATGTCGCTGATGGTCGTCGAGACCGATGAGGTGCGGGGCTTCCGCCGGGGGCGCAACCTCGACAAGCTGGGCATGGATGCGCAGGACACCTCGGAGCTGTTCTTCGACGACGTGGTGGTGCCCGCCACCAACCTGCTGGGCGGGCAGGAGGGCATGGGTTTCATCCAACTGATGCAGGAGTTGCCGCAGGAGCGCCTGATCGTGGCCCTGGCCGGTATTGCCGCCATGGAGCTGGCCATGCAGGAAACCCTGGCCTACACCAAGGAGCGCCAGGCCTTTGGCAAGCCCATCTTTGCGTTCCAGAACACGCGCTTCAAGCTGGCCGAATGCCAGGCGCTGCTGATGGCCTCGCGCGCGCTGGTCGATGCGGCCATGGTGGCGCACCTCAAGGGCGAACTGGGCGTGGAGCGTGCGGCGCTCATCAAGTACTGGATCTCCGACAACCAGTGCAAGCTGATCGACGAATGCCTGCAGCTCTTCGGCGGCTACGGCTACATGAAGGAATACGTCATCGCCCGCCTGTATGCCGACGCCCGCGTGCAGCGCATCTACGGCGGAACCAACGAAATCATGAAGGAGCTGGCCTCGCGCTTCCTGTGACGCCAATCCTTTTCATCCATTCATTCACCAAGGAGCTTCCATGACCGAAGCCTATATCTACGACGCCGTGCGCACCCCGCGCGGCAAGGGCAAGAAGGACGGCCGCCTGCACCAGGCCACACCCGTGTGGCTGCTGCGCACGCTGCTGCAGGCGCTGCAGGCGCGCAACCGGCTCGACACGGCGCTGGTCGATGACCTGGTGCTGGGCTGCGTCACGCCCGTGGGCGAGCAGGGCGCCGACATTGCCCGCACCGCCGTGCTGGATGCCGGCTGGGCGCAAACCGTGGCGGGCGTGACGCAGTCGCGCTTCTGTGCCTCGGGCCTGGAGTCGATCAACCTGGCCACGGCCAAGATCATGTCCGGCATGGAAGACATGGTGGTCGCGGGCGGCGTGGAGTCCATGAGCCGCTGGGCCATGGGCAGCGACGGCGGCGCCTGGGTCATGGACCCGCGCGTCAACAGCGGCACGGCCTTCATTCCGCAGGGCATCAGCGCGGATCTGATCGCCACGCTGGAAGGCTTTGGCCGCGCAGATCTTGATGCCTTTGCCGCCGAGTCGCACCGCCGCGCCGCGCAGGCCCAGGCCGAAGGGCGCTTTGCGCGCTCCATTGTTCCGGTCACGGACATCAATGGCATGGTGATGCTGGACCGTGACGAGACCGTGCGTCCCGGCACCTCGGTCGAGTCGCTGGCCAAGCTCAACCCCTCGTTCGAGATGATGGGCAGCATGGGCTTTGATTCCACCGCGCTGGACAAGTACACCACCATCGAAAAGATCCAACACCACCACCACGCGGGCAACTCCTCGGGCATCGTCGATGGCGCGGCGCTGATGCTGCTGGGCAGCAAGGCGGCGGGCGAGAAGGCGGGCCTCAAGCCCCGCGCCAAGGTGCGCATGTGCGCCGTCATCGGCTCCGAACCCACCATCATGCTGACTGGCCCCACGCCCGCCGTGCGCAAGGCCCTGGCCAAGGCGGGCATGGCGGTGTCGGACATCGATCTGTGGGAAGTGAACGAAGCCTTTGCCACCGTGCCCATGAAGACGGCGCGCGACCTGGGTGTGCAGCTGGACCGCGTGAACGTCAACGGCGGGGCCATCGCCATGGGCCACCCGCTGGGCGCCACGGGCGCCATCATCCTGGGCACGGCGCTGGACGAGCTGGAGCGTACCGGCCAATCCACGGCGCTGGCCACCCTGTGCGTCGGTGCCGGCATGGGCATCGCCACCATCATCGAACGCGTTTGAACGAGGCGAACCCATGACACAGCAAGATTCCGTCACTTTCGAAGTGGACGCCAGCGGCGTCGGTCTGGTCACTTTCGACCAGCCCGGCCGCGCCATGAACGTGCTCACGCCCGAGCTGCTGGGCCGCTTTGCCACGCTGCTGGAGCGCCTGGAGCAGGAAGAGGGCCTCAAAGGTCTGGTGCTCACCTCGGGCAAGTCCAGCTTCATCGCGGGCGCCGACATCGACCAGCTGAGCCAGATCACCACGGTGGAGCAGGCCTTCCAGTTGGGCGAGGAGCTCAAGGCCCTGTTGCGCCGCATGGAAAAATGCGGCAAGCCCGTGGTGGCTGCCCTCAACGGCACCACGCTGGGCGGCGGCCTGGAACTGGCGCTGGCCTGCCACGCCCGCTTTGCCATCGACGACCCCAAGGCCAAGATCGGCCTGCCCGAGGTCAAGCTGGGCCTGCTGCCCGGCGCCGGCGGAACGCAGCGCCTGCCGCGCCTCATCGGCATCCAGAAGAGCTTTGAACTCATCACCCAGGGTACGGAGCTGAGCCCCGCCAAGGCCAAGGGCCTGGGCATCGTCAACGAACTGGCCGCTACGCGTGAGGAGCTGCTGCAAAAGGCGCGTGACTGGTGCCTGGCCAACCCCAAGCCCGTGCAGCCCTGGGACGCCAAAGGCTTCCGCATCCCCGGCGGCGACAGCAAGAGTCCGTCCGTGGTGCAGATGCTGGCCATCGCGCCCTCCATGGCCAACGCCAAGGCCCATGGCAACTACCCGGCCATCACGCACATCATGAGCTGCCTGTTCGAAGGCTGCCTGCTCGACATCGACAACGCGCTGCAGGTCGAGTCGCGCTACTTCGCGGCCTGCATCGTCTCACAGGTCAGCAAGAACATGATCGGCACCCTGTGGTACCAGCTCAATGCCATCAAGAAGGGCCAGTCGCGCCCCGCCAGCCAGCCGCAGGGCAAGGTGAAAAAGGTCGGCATCCTGGGCGCCGGCATGATGGGTGCGGGCATTGCCTATGTGTCGGCCAAGGCTGGTATCGACGTGGTGCTGCTCGACACCACGCATGAGAACGCCGACAAGGGCAAGGCCTACTCGCAAGGCCTGCTGGACAAGGCCTTGTCACGCGGCAAAACCACGCAGGAGAAACGCGATGCGCTGCTGGCGCGCATCCAGCCGACCACGCGCTACGAAGACCTGCAGGGCTGCGACCTGGTGGTCGAGGCCGTGTTCGAGGACCGTGCCATCAAGGCCAACTGCACCCAACTGGCCGAGGCCGTGATCGGCGAGGACGCGGTGTTTGCCTCCAACACCTCCACGCTGCCCATCACGGGCCTGGCCCAGGTGAGCCGCCGCCCAGCGCACTTCATCGGCCTGCATTTCTTCTCGCCCGTGGACAAGATGCCGCTGGTCGAGATCATCGTGGGCGAGAAGACGTCGGACGCCACGCTGGCACGCGGTTTCGACTACGTGCTGCAGATCGGCAAGACGCCCATCGTGGTCAACGACAGCCGGGGCTTCTACACCTCTCGCGTGTTCGCCACCTACGTGATGGAGGGCATCGCCATGCTGGCCGAGGGCGTGCACCCGCGCTCGATCGAGGTGGCGGGTGTCAAGGCCGGCATGCCCATGCCGCCGCTGGCCCTGCAGGACGAGGTGTCGCTGAGCCTGTCGCTGCACGTGAGCGACCAGACACGCCGCGACCTGGAGGCCGAAGGCAAGACCTACCCCACGCACCCCGGAGAGGCCGTGCTGCGCAAGCTGTGCGCCGAGATGGGCCGCGTCGGCAAGAAGGCCGGCAAGGGCTTTTACGACTACCAGGGCAAGGAAAAGAGCCTGTGGCCGGAGCTGACCACGCTCTACCCACCGCGCGCCGACCAGCCCACGCAGCAGGAGCTGGTGGACCGGCTGATGTTCATCCAGGCCAACGAGGCCGCGCGCTGCTTCGAGGAAAACGTGGTGCGCTCGGTGGCCGACGCCAACATCGGCTCCATCTTCGGCTGGGGCTTCGCGCCGCACCAGGGTGGCGCGCTGCAGTTCATCAACGCCATGGGCGTCCAGCGCTTCGTAGCGCGCTCGCGTGAACTGGCGCGGCAGCATGGCGCACGCTTCGAGCCCGCGGCCATTCTGGTCCAGATGGCGCAGGAAAACCGGAGGTTCCAGGATGCGTGATCCCGCCCTCGCCAGCGTGTATGTGGATTACTTCAACGAAACGCATGGCATGGTGCGCGACACCATGCGCCGCTTCGTCAACGAGGCCGTCAAGCCGCACATCGACGCATGGGAAGAGGCGGGCGGTTTCCCGCGCGAGGTGTACCAGCACGCCGGCAGCCTGGGCCTGCTGGGCATAGGCCACCCCACCGAGTTCGGCGGCTCGGGCGAGCAGGACGTGTTCCTGAAGGTGGCCGCCAGCGAGGAACTGATGCGCAGCGGCTCGGGTGGCTTCGTCGCCAGCCTGGGCTCGCTGGACATCGGCCTGCCGCCGGTCTGGCGCACGGGTTCGGATGCGCTCAAGGCACGCGTGGTACCGCAGGTGCTCGCGGGCGAGAAGATCATCGCCCTGGCCATCACCGAGCCCAGTGGCGGCTCGGACGTGGCCAACCTCAAGACCCGCGCGGTGCGCGATGGCGACCACTATGTGGTCAACGGCTCCAAGACCTTCATCACCTCGGGCGCGCGCGCCGACTACTACACCGTGGCCGTGCGCACGGGCGAGGCGGGTTTTGGAGGCGTGTCGCTGCTGCTGATCGAGAAGGGCACGCCGGGCTTCACCGTGGGGCGCACGCTCAAGAAGATGGGCTGGTGGGCGTCCGATACGGCCGAGCTGTTCTTCCAGGACTGTCGCGTGCCGGCGGAAAACCTGCTGGGGCCGGAGAACTCGGGCTTCTTCACCATCATGGCCAACTTCCAGGCCGAGCGCCTGAGCCTGGCCATCATGGCGACCATGACGGCGCAGCTCGCGCTGGAGCAATGCCTGGCCTACGTGAAGGAGCGCACCACCTTCGGCAAGCCGCTGTCCAAGCACCAGGTCATCCGCCACAAGCTGGCCGAGATGGCCACGCAGGTGAACGTGGCGCGCGAATACACCTACCGCTGCGCCGCGCGCATGCAGGCGGGCGAGTCGGCGATTGCCGAGGTCTCCATGGCCAAGAACTTCGCCACCTCGGTGTCCACCATGGTCACGGATGAGGCGGTGCAGATCTTTGGCGGCATGGGCTACATGCGCGAGTCGCTGGTCGAGCGCCTGTACCGCGACAACCGCATCCTCTCCATTGGCGGCGGCACGCACGAGATCATGAACGAGATCATTTCCAAGCAATTGGGACTCTGATGGGCGATACCGCATTGCCACCGTTGCTGTCCGGCTTGCGCGTGCTCGACCTCACGCGCAACCTGCCCGGTCCCTTCGCCACGCGCCTGCTGGCCGACCTGGGCGCCACCATCGTCAAGGTGGAGCCGCCCGAGGGCGACCCGGCGCGACCGCTGGCAGCGCTGTTCGAGGCGCTCAACCACGGCAAGGAATGCCGCACCATCGACTTCCGCAGCAGCGCCGACCTGGACCGCCTGCGCGCCTGGGTGCAGGAGGCCGATGTGCTGCTCGACAGCTTCCGCCCCGGTGTGCTGCAGGGCCTGGGGCTGGATGCGGCCACGTTGCACGCGCTGAACCCGCGCCTGGTGATGGTGTCCATCACCGGCTACGGCCAGCACGGCCCCTGGGCGCAGAAGGCGGGGCACGACCTCAACTTCATGGCGCTGTCGGGCGTGCTGGACCAGATGCGCGCGCCCACGGGCGAACTGGCCCTGTCCAACGTGCAGTGGGGTGATCTGGCGGGCGGCAGCGCCATGGCCTGCATCGCCGTGCTGGCCGCGGTGTTCGAGGCACAGAAGACGGGGCAGGGTCGGCACCTGGACGTGAGCATGGTCCATGGCCTGCACGCCCAACTGGTCATGCCCCAGGCCACGGGCGCCATGCTGGCACCGCTGCTGGGGCGCCGCCCCGGCGCGGGCGAGGACCTGCTCAACGGCGTGCTGCCTTGCTACAACATCTACGCCACGCAGGATGGCCGCCACCTGGCCGTGGGGGCGCTGGAGTTCAAGTTCTGGAAGGTGGCGTGCGAAGTCTTTGAGCGCCCCGACTGGGTGCAGCGCCACTGGCAGCGCGGCCAGTTGCCGGGCTCGCCCGACTGCGCAGCCCTGCGCGCCGAGGTGGCGCAGCTTGTGGCCTCGCAGCCGCTGGCCGTGTGGAGCGAGCGCTTCGCGCAGGCGGATGCCTGCGTGACCCCGGTGCTCACGCTGGAGGAGGCGCAGGCGCACCCGCTGTTTGCAGACGGCGCTCGGCCCCAGCCTTGGGCTGAAATCGCGTAAGTGGTTGGCGCCGGCTTTTACACTCGGCGCATGATCACCTTCCACAACCCGCTGCACCACCTGCACGCCCCGGCGCATGAGTTCTTCCGGGGCGAGCGCGTGCCCTGCTTCGAGAAGCCCGCGCGCGCCGACTACGTGGAGGCTCGCCTGACCGAGCGCGGCCACGCGCTGCTGGCGCCCGACCAGGACTGCAGCGCCGTACTCGCGCGCATCCATGCGCCGCGCTACCTGCAGTTTCTGCAAACGGCGTGGGCGCAATGGTTGGCGCTGGACCCGGCCAATGCCCAGGTGCAACCCTTTCCCTCGGTCTGGCCCGTGCGCACGCTGCGCAGCGACATCGAGCCGGACAACTTCGTCGCCAAGCTGGGCCTGTATTCCATGGACAACGGCACGCCGCTGGCCGCAGGCAGTTGGCAGGCCGCCAAGGCCGGTGCCGATGCCGCTGCCAGCGCGGCGGCGCGCGTGGCGGCCGGTGCACGCGCGGCCTTCTGCTGCACGCGCCCGCCGGGCCACCATGCGGGGCCGGACTTCATGGGCGGCTACTGCCTGCTCAACAACGCCGCCGTGGCCGCGCAGTGGCTGTGCGACCAGGGCGCGGCGCGCGTGGCCGTGCTGGACGTGGACTACCACCACGGCAACGGCACCCAAAGCATCTTCTACGACCGCGCCGACGTGCTGTTCGTCAGCATCCACGGCGACTCGCGCACCGAATACCCGTTCTACCTGGGCCATGCCGATGAAACGGGTGTGGGTGCCGGGGCGGGCTGCAACCTCAACCTGCCGCTGGCGGCAGGCAGCAGCGTGCAGGCATGGTTCGGCGCGCTGGAGCAGGCCTGTGCGCGCATTTCCGCCTATGGCGCAGAAGCGCTGGTGGTCTCGCTCGGGCTCGATACCTTCGAGGGCGACCCGATCTCGCGCTTTGCCCTGGCCTCGGCGGATTTTCTGCGCCTGGGGCAGCGCCTGGCGCGGCTGGGCCTGCCCACCGTGTTCGTGCTGGAGGGCGGCTATGCCGCGGCCGAGCTGGGCACCAACGCGGTGAACGTGCTGGAAGGCTTTGAGGGCTGACCCACCATGGCAGAGCAAGTCGATTGCGTGGTGGTGGGCGCCGGCGTGGTGGGCCTGGCCGTGGCCCGTGCACTGGCCTTGCGCGGTCGCGAGGTGCTGGTGCTGGAGGCCGCCCCCACCTTTGGCACAGGCACCAGCGCGCGCAACAGCGAGGTCATCCACGCCGGGCTGTACTACCCGCAGGGTTCGCTCAAGGCGCGGCTGTGCGTGCAGGGGCGCGAGCTGCTGTACGCCTATTGCGCCGAGCGCGCCATTCCCCACCAGCGCTGCGGCAAGCTGGTGGTGGCCACCGCCGATGCGCAGCGCGAATCCCTGCGCGCCGTACAGGCGCATGCCCTGGGCAATGGCGTGGCACTGCAATGGCTGGAGCGCGACGCAGCGCGTGCCCTGGAGCCCGCCCTCGAATGCGTGGCTGCATTGCACTCGCCCGATACCGGCATTGTGGACAGCCATGCGCTGATGCTGAGCCTGCTGGCCGATGTAGAGCAAGCCGGCGGAATCTTGGCCGTCAATTCGACGGTAGCGTATATGGAATGTGCGCAAGGTGCTATCAATATAATAGCGAATGATGGTGCACACCTGCAGGCCACCACGGTGGTCAACGCCGCCGGGCTGGCGGCGCCCGCACTGGCGCTGCGCACCCAGGGGCTGGACGCTGTGCATGTGCCGCAGCCGCGCTACGCCAAGGGCAACTATTTCACGCTGGCAGGCCGTGCGCCGTTCTCGCGTCTGATCTACCCCGTGCCCGAGGCCGCTGGTCTGGGCGTGCACCTGACGCTGGATCTGGGCGGCCAGGCACGCTTTGGGCCCGACGTGCAGTGGGTGGAGACCCCCGACGACCTGGCCGTGGACCCGGCACGCGGCCAGGTCTTCTACGCCGAGGTGCGCAAGTACTGGCCCGGTCTGCGCGACGGGGCGCTGGAGCCTGGTTACGCGGGCATACGGCCCAAGGTGTTCGATGCGCAAGGGGCCGCCATCACCGACTTCGTGGTCCAGGGGCCTGCCGCGCATGGCGTGCCGGGCCTGGTCAACCTGTTTGGCATCGAGTCGCCGGGGCTCACCAGCGCACTGACCCTGGGTGAGCACGTGGCGCAAATTGTGGCCTGATGTCCTTGCGTGGGCCACAGTTTTTTACGCTGGGTGCTGTGGGGATCGTTAAGATGAGCCACTCTGGCGCACAGCCCTGTGTTGTGTGGCATGCATAGTTTCCAACGTTCCACCGAAAGGCATGTATGACGACTCAGACCACCGATTCCCTGCACAGCACCCAGACCGAACTGGAAAAGCTTGTTTCCGAAATGCGCACGCTCATGGCCAACAAGAACCTGGACAGCGTGCCCGAGATCAAGGCACTGCGTGACCGCCTGGACGAGGGCATGCACAACGTGCGCGATGCCGCCATCCGCGCCGCCCAGGAAGCCGCCAACCAGGCCAAGGACGCCGCCCGTGCCGCCGACCGCTATGCGCACGACGAACCCTGGCGCGTGGCCGGTGCCGCGCTGGCGGTGGGCGCGCTGGTGGGTTTCCTCCTGGCACGCCGCTGAACGCATGAACTGGATCTCGCTGCTGGGTCTGGAGGCCTTCGTCCTGCGCTGGCGTGCCGCCGCGCTGGAAGGTGCCGTCGCCATCGAGGACCGCGCCGAACTGGCCCGGCTGGAATGGCATGAGCAAAAGGCCCGCCTGCGCCAGTTGCTGCTGCTCACGCTGGCCGTGGGTGGACTCATGGTGGTGGCGCTGACGCTGTTGTCCGTGGCGCTACTGGTGCAGTTCTGGGACAGCCCGCACCGCACCCTGGTGGCCTGGCTGCTGGCCGTGGGCTGGCTGCTGGCCTGGGGGGTGGCGCTGGCGGCCCTGGTGCGTGTGGCCAACGCCGCCAGCAATGCCTTTGCGCTGACGCGTGAGGAATTGGTGCGCGACTGGCGCGAGATCAAGGAGCAGTTGTGACCGAGCCCAGCCTCCCACTCACGCCCCAAAGCATTGCCGAGCGCAAGGGCCAACTGCGCGAACGCATGGCTGCCCAGCGCCAGCGCCTGCGCGCGCGCCGCCATGAGCGGCAGCAAGAACGCGAACTGGCCCGCCAGCAAGCCGCGATGAATGCCGCCGAACCCCTGGCCCAGCGCGCGCTGGCCTTTGCCAAGGACCACCCCCTGGCCCTGGCCTTGGTGGCCGCCGGCGCCGCCGTGGCCGGCCCGCGCCGCCTGGTGCGCTGGGCGGGTGTGGTTCTGCCGCTGTTGATGCAGTTGCGCAGCGGGCGCTGATTCAGCGCGCCGCCTTGAGCGCCCGCGCCACACGCTGCACAAGCGCTGGGCCTTCGTAGATCAGACCGGTGTAGATCTGCACCACGTCCGCGCCCGCGCGGATTTTGCTCAGTGCGTCTTCTGCGCTCAGGATGCCGCCCACGCCGATGATGGGGAAGCCGTTGCCCAGCGTGGCGCGCAGCAGGCGGATCACCTTGTTGCTCGGCTCCAGCACCGGGGCGCCGCTCAGGCCGCCGGTTTCCTCGGCGTGGCGCATGCCCTGCACGGCGCTGCGGCCGATGGTGGTGTTGGTGGCCACCACGCCGTCCATGCCGTGGCGCATCAGGGTGGCGGCGATCACGGCGACCTGGTCTTCGTCCAGGTCGGGAGCGATTTTCACGAACAGGGGCACGCGCCGCTGCGTGCCGTCGGCGCGGGCGTGCTGCTGTGCCAGTTGCTCGCGGCGCTCGGCAATCGCTTCCAGCAGGCCGTCGAGCGCTGCGTCGCTTTGCAGCGCGCGCAGGTTCTTGGTGTTGGGGGAGCTGATGTTGACGGTGACGTAGTCGGCATGCGGGTACACGCCGTCCAGGCAGGTGAGGTAATCGCGCGTGGCGTCCTCGATGGGTGTGGCGGCGTTCTTGCCGATGTTCAGGCCCAGCAGCATGGGGTGCTTTTGCTGGCGGCGGAACTGGGCCTGCTGCACGTTGTGCAGAAAGGCGTCCAGCCCGTCGTTGTTGAAGCCCAGGCGGTTGATGAGTGCGCGTGCCTCGGGCAGGCGGAACATGCGCGGCTTGGGGTTGCCGGGTTGCCCTTTGGGCGTGACGGTGCCGACCTCGACAAAGCCAAAGCCCATGGCACCCAGCGCGTCGATGCAGCGCGCGTTCTTGTCCAGCCCGGCGGCCAGGCCCACGCGGTTGGGAAAGCGCAGGCCTGCCAGCTCGATGGGGTCGTGTACCGTTTCATTGCACCAGGCCCATTGCAGCGGCGTGCCCTGGCCACGCGCGAGCATGTCCATGGTCAGGTCGTGGGCGGCTTCGGGGTCCAGGCCGAACAGGAATGGGCGAGTAAGGGCGTAGGGGATCAGCGACATGGGGATAATTCAAGGTTCAGCCCCTCATTTTCTCCCATGACGACATCTACCCCCCTCACCCAAGACGAACTCAAGGCCCTGGTGGGCCAGGCTGCGCTGCGCTACATCGTGCCCGGCGACATCGTGGGTGTGGGCACGGGCTCTACGGTCAACAAGTTCATCGATGCGCTCGCCACGGTCAAGGACCAGGTGCGCGGCGCGGTGTCCAGTTCGGTGGCCAGCACCGAGCGCCTGCGCGCCATCGGCATTGCTGTGCTGGATGCCAACGAGGTGGAGCAACTGGGCGTGTACATCGACGGCGCCGACGAGATCGACGGCCAGGGCCATATGGTCAAGGGCGGTGGTGCGGCGCTCACGCGCGAGAAGATCGTGGCCGCGCTGGCACGCCAGTTTGTCTGCATTGCCGACGAGTCCAAGCTGGTGGATACGCTGGGCCGCTTTCCGCTGCCCGTGGAGGTGATCCCCATGGCCACGGCCCATGTGGCGCGGCGCTTTGCGGCGCTGGGCGGCCAGGCCACGCTGCGCCTGAAGGACGGCCAGCCCCTGGTGACGGACAACGGTCAGCACATTCTGGATGTGACGGGTTTGCAGATCACCGACCCGCTGGCGCTGGAGTCGCAGATCAACCAGTGGCCCGGTGTGGTGACGGTCGGTATTTTTGCGCACCAGAAGGCGCAGGTCTGCCTTTTGGGCACGGCCCAGGGCGTCAAGACCCTGAACTTTTGAACGGCGTCGTCAGAAGCGGATGCCCGCCGGATTGGAGGGCGTCGGCCCACCTGGGGGCGGAGGTGGCGGTGCCTGGCGCCGCAGGCGACCGGTGGGTGCCGACGCAGCTTCCTGCGGCGCATCGGGCGCCGATGCTGCCGGGGCCTTGGTGGGTGCCAGGGGCGTGGCGGCGGGCTGCGTGTAACCGCGGGGCAGACGCGACTGTGCGGGGTAGCCGGCGGCGTCGAGGTACTGCGTCCATTCGGCGTCGGAGAAGCCCTTGAGCTGCTGGCGCCCGATGGTGCCAAAGGGCAGGGCGGATTCCCCGCTGAGGCGGCGCAGAGCGTCCAGGTCGTCGTTGGTGTTGACGCTGCGCTCCGTGAAGGGCACGCCGCGCTGCACCAGCAGTTGGCGGGCTTGCTGGCAGGGGCTGCAGCTCTCACCGGTGTACAGCGTCACCGGAAAGCGGCTGGCTATCTGGCGCAGTTCCGTGGGCAGGGCTGGGTTGCTGGCGCCGCCGCCGGACGCGGTGGAGAGCACGGTGCTCTGGGCCTTCTTGTCTTCGGGCGCACGGTCCGAAAAGGTGACCTTGCCGTCAGGGCCCACGATGCGGTGTACCTGCTGGGCCTGTGTGGCGGTGGCTAGCAATGCGCCGGTGGCGCAGGCGGCGAGGGCGGCAAGGCGGGCAACGGACATGGGGCCTCCGGTGGGTTTGCTTCAATATGGATAGCTGCTTGCGCTTGATTCACGGGTGTTCAAGGCATAAAAGTGCCTGAAAACCAATGATGACAAGCGCAGCCAGCTCACTTTTTATCATGCCATGCCCTGGTGGCGCAGCAGCGCATCCAAGCTCGGTTCGCGACCACGGAAGGCCTTGAAGGATTCCATGGCCGGGCGGCTGCCTCCAGCTTCGAGGATGGCTTCGCGGTAGCGGCGGCCCGTGTCGGGGTGGTGGCTGCCGTCGGGTTGGGCGGTTTCCTCGAACGCGGCATAGGCGTCGGCAGAGAGCACCTCGGCCCATTTGTAGCTGTAGTACCCGGCAGCGTACCCCCCGGCAAAGATGTGGCTGAAGGTGTGCGCCGTGCGGCTGAAGGCGGGCGGCTGCAGCACGGCAACCTCCGAGCGCACCAGGTCGAGCAGGGGCAGGAAGTCCTGTGCCGGGTCGTGCTCGGTGTGCAGCAGCATGTCGAACAGCGCAAATTCGATCTGGCGCAGCGTCTGCATGCCGCTTTGGAAGTTCTTGGCCGCCAGCATCTTGTCGAACAGCGCACGGGGCAGCGGTGCGCCCGTGTCCACATGCGCCGTCATGCGCTGCAGTGCGCTCCATTCCCAGCAGAAGTTCTCCATGAACTGGCTGGGCAGCTCGACCGCGTCCCACTCCACGCCGCCGATGCCCGAGACATCGCGCTCGCTGACCTGCGTGAGCAGGTGGTGCAGGCCGTGGCCAAACTCGTGGAACAGGGTGATGACGTCGTCGTGCGTGAGCAGCGCAGGCTTGCCATCCACGCCGTCGGCAAAATTGCACACCAGGTGGGCCACCGGGGTTTGCAATTGGCCGTTGTCGGGGCGCAGCCAGCGTGTGCGCACGTCGTCCATCCAGGCACCGCCGCGTTTGCCGGGGCGGGCGGGCTGGTCCAGGTAAAACTGGCCCACCAGCTGGCCGCCGCGTTCGATGCGGTAGAACGCCACGGCCGGGTGCCACACGGGCGCCTGGTCGCGGCGGATCGTCACGTCGAACAGGGTCTCGATGATGTGGAACAGCCCGGCGAGCACGCGCGGCGCCGTGAAGTACTGCTTGACCTCCTGTTCGCTGAAGGCGTAGCGCGCTTCCTTGAGCTTTTCGGAGATGTAGGGCCAGTCCCAGGCCTGCGGGTTGGAGAGGCCCAGGTGCTCTGCAGCAAAGGCGCGCAGGTCGGCCACGTCCTTCTCGGCATGGGGGCGGGCGCGGCGGGCCAGGTCGCGCAAAAAGCCGACCACCTGGGTGGGCGAATCGGCCATCTTGGGCACCACGGACACTTCGCCAAAGTTCACGTAGCCCAGCAGCTGCGCTTCTTCCTGGCGCAGTGCCAGGATTTCCTGGATCAGTGCGCCATTGTCAAAGCGCGTGGCATCGCCCTCGGCCTGGTCGGAGGCGCGCGTGGTGTAGGCGCGGTACAGGCGCTCGCGCAGTGCGCTGCTTTGGGCGAACTGCATCACCGGCAGATAGCAGGGCATCTTGAGCGTGAGCTTGAAGCCGTCCTTGCCTTCGGCCTGGGCGGCTGCATGGGCGGCATGGCGCACGTCGTCGGGGATGCCATCCAGCTCGGGTTCGGTGGCGTAGTAGGCATAGGCGTCGGTCGCGTCCAGCGTGTTTTCGCTGAACTTTTGCTGCAGCTCGGCCATGCGCTCCTGGATCTGGGCGTAGCGCTGCTTGGCGGCGCCGGTCAGCTCGGCGCCCGAGAGCACGAAGTTGCGGATGGCGTTTTTGAGCGCCTGGGCCTGTTCGGCGTTCACGCTGTTCGGATCGATGGCCTTGTACTTGGCATACAGGCGCTCGTCGGCACCCAGGCGGGTCCAGAACTCGGTGATGCGCGGCAGGGCCTCGTTGTAGGCGGCGCGCAGCTCGGGCGTGTCCATCACGCTGTTGAGGTGGCTGACGGCGCCCCAGGCGCGGCCCAGCTCCTCGGTGGCCACGTCCAATACCTTGGCAATGGCGTCCCAGCGCGCGGGGAAGTCGCTGGCCGTCACCGTTTCCAGCGCGGCATTGGCCTTGGCCAGCAGGGTGTCGATGGCAGGTGCCACATGCTCGGGCCGGATGCGGTCGAACAGGGGCAGGCCAGAAAAGTCGAGAAGAGGATTGCTCATGGCCCTGATGGTACGGCCGACTGCGTCCGCTTCAAGGCGCAGGGCCATGGAATTTGTGAATCGTGGCGATCAGGCCGCCGCGCGTTCGGCGGCTTCCAGGGTATTGACCAGCAGCATGGTGATGGTCATGGGGCCGACGCCGCCGGGTACGGGGGTGATGTGGCTGGCCACCGCTTTCACGCCGTCGAAGTCCACGTCGCCGCAGAGCTTGCCTTCGTCGTTGCGGTTCATGCCCACGTCCAGCACCACGGCGCCGGGCTTGACCATGTCGGCCGTCAGCACGTTGCGCTTGCCCACGGCGGCGACGATCACGTCGGCCTGCAGCGTTTGCGCCTTGAGGTCCTTGGTGCGCGAATGGCAGACAGTGACCGTGGCGTCCTGGGCCAGCAGCATCAGCGCCATGGGCTTGCCTACGATGTTGCTGCGGCCGATGACCACGGCGTGCTTGCCCTTGAGCTCGTAGCCAATGGATTCGAGCATCTTCATGCAGCCGTAGGGCGTGCAGGGCCAGAAGCCGGGCATGCCGGTCATCAGCGCGCCGGCGCTGGCGATGTGGAAGCCGTCCACGTCCTTGGCGGGCGAGATGGCCTCGATGACCTTTTGCGCGTCGATGTGCGCGGGCAGCGGCAACTGCACCAGGATGCCGTGGATGGCCGGGTCGTTGTTCAGGGCCTCCACGCGCGCCAGCAGCTCGGCTTCGCTCAGGTCGGCGGGGTACTGCTCCAGCACCGAATGCAGCCCGGCGTCATGGCAGGCCTTGACCTTGTTGCGCACATAGACCTGGCTGGCCGGGTTGTCCCCCACCAGCACCACGGCCAGGCCGGGGGTCACGCCTTTGGCCTTGAGGGCGAGGGCGCGCTCGGCCACGTCGGAGCGCAGTTGGCGGGAGAGGGCGTTGCCGTCGATCAGTTGGGCGGTCATGGTGAAATTATCAATAAAAATGGCTGCTGGCGCTTATGAATCAAGCGCAAGTAGCTATTAAAACAATAGCAAATCAGGCCTTGGCTGCGGCTTGGCCCAGGGCGATCTTGAGCAGGTCGGCCACGGTGTTGGCGCCCAGCTTTTCCATGATGTTGGCGCGGTGCGCTTCCACGGTCTTGATGCTGATGCCCAGGTCGTCGGCGATCTGCTTGTTCAGGCGCCCGGCGACGATGCGCTCCAGCACCTGCGCTTCGCGGCTGGTCAGCTTGGCCAGCAGCGCTTCGCGGCTGGCGGCCTGTTGGTAGCCCGCGAAGGACTGGCGCGCCACGTCGAGCATGCGCTCCACCAGGTTGACCAGCGCGTCTTCGTTGAAGGGCTTTTGAATAAAGTCCAGCGCGCCTTTCTTCATCGTATCGACCGCCATGGGCACGTCGCCGTGGCCGGTGATGAAGACGATGGGCAGGGGGGATTTGCGTTCGATCAGCCGATCCTGCAGATCCAGGCCCGTCATGCCTGCCATGCGGATGTCCACGATCAGGCAGGCGACTTCGCGCGGGTCGTAGCGCGAGAGAAAGGACTCGGCCGAATCAAAACAGCGCACCCGGTAATCTTTGCCTTCCAGCAGCCATTGCAGCGAATCGCGAACGGCCTCGTCGTCATCGACGACATACACAGTTCCTTTTTTGGGAATCAAGCTCATGCGTTTGTCCTTGGGGGGTGTGCGTTTGCCACGGTGTCTGCCGTGTCGTTGGCAGGCGCAGCGAGGGGCAGCCAGAAGGAAAACCGGCAGCCCGTGACCTCCGGCCCATTGTAGAGGTTCTCTGCCTGCATCCGGCCCTGGTGGGACTCGACGATGCTGCGGCACAGGTTCAAACCCATGCCCATGCCTTCGGTCTTGGTCGAGAAGAAGGCCTCGAACAGCCGGTCCTGCACCTCTTGGGGCAGGCCCTTGCCGGTGTCCTGTACGGAAAACTCCACGCCGTCCTGGCCTTCCACCTGGCGCGGCACCACGCGCAGCTCCACACTGCGGTTGGACAGCGGGCGCTGGGCCTGGGCGATGGATTCGGCGCCGTTCTTCATCAGGTTGATGAGCACCTGCTCGATCAGGATGGAGTCCGCCATCACCTGCGGCAGGCGCGCGGCCACGTAGTGCGTCAGGCGCACGTTGTGGCGGCGCAGCTCGATTTCGGCCAGCTCCGCGGCTTCGCTCACCATGGTGGGCACATCGGCCAGCTGGCGGTTGGGTGCGCTTTTTTTCACGAAGTCGCGGATACGCTGGATGATCTGCCCCGCGCGCTGGGCCTGGTGCGCGGTTTTCTCCATCGCGGTGAGCAGGGCTTCCTCGGTGATGTTGCCCGAGCGGATGCGCGAGATGATGCCGCTGCAGTAGTTGCTGATGGCCGTGAGCGGCTGGTTCAGCTCGTGCGCCACGCTGGAGGCCATCTCGCCCATGGTGATCAGGCGGCTGACCGACTGCGCGCGCTCGGTCTGGCGCGCGGCCTGCTCCTCGGCCAGGCGGCGCGGCGTGATGTCCGTGGCGATCACCATCTGCGCCAGGCGCCCGTCCACCCAGCTCAGGTAGCGCGAGCGCACCTCCAGCCATTTGCCCAGCTCGGGCAGATAGATCTCGGCGTTCTCGGAGGTGGCGCTCGTCAGCGATGTGGTGGGCAGGCCCATGAGGCCGTCCTCGTCTTCCGCGCTCGATGGGGCCGTGGGCAGCACGCCGGCCTGGGCAACCAGTTGCAGATGGCCCCCGGTGTGCGAGCCGAACCACTGGCGGTACAGCTTGTTGGCGAACAGCAACTCCTCGCTGCCCAGCGGTGCCACCGAGACCGAGGCATCCAGCGATTCGAGCACGATGGTGAAGCGCTCGTGCGAGGCACTGAGCTGCTCACGGATGCGGTTGGGCTCGGTGATGTCGGTCATCGATGTCATCCAGCCCGTCTGTTGGCCGTGGGCGTCGATCAGGGGCGACACGTACAGCCGGGCGTCGAACAAGGTGCCGTTCTTGCGCCGCACCCGCACCTGGAAGCCGCCGGGAACGGTCTTGCCGCTGAGTTCTTCCTTCAGGCGGGCGTGCAGGTTGTCGTACTCCGATTCGGGCCAGTACGGGAACGGTGGCAGCTGGCCCACCAGCTCGGCTTCGCTCCAGCCCGTCATCTGGCAGAACGCAGCGTTGACGTAGGTGATGCGGCCTTGCAGGTCCAGGGCGCGCATGCCGGTGAGCACGGAGTTTTCCATGGCACGGCGGAAGTTGGTTTCCATCACCAGCGCGTTTTGGGCCTGCATGCGCCGGCGTGTGTGGCGCCAGGTGGCAATCAGCATCCAGGCCGTCATGGCGCTGAGCGTGCCCACCAGCCAGAACAGGCCGCTGCCCACCACGCCCAGGGAGGTGCGGTAGGCCTGCGCGCGCAGCACCAGGCCATTGCCCACGGGGGACACGGGCACTTCGTACTCGTTGGCCTTGGCGCTCCAGGGCATCCACTGCGCGGCGCGGCCGCGCGGCTGCAAGGGCGTGCCCGCGAGCACCTGGCGGTTCTGGTCGATCAGCGTGACGGCGTAGCGCGCCAGCACTTCGGTGGGGGTCGCGTAGCGCAGCAGGCTGTCGATGGAGTATTCGCCCAGCACCACGCCCGCAAACTTGCCCTGCACGTTCATGGGCACATGCAACTGCAGCAAGGGGGCCGGGGCGTTGGCGCTGGATTCGGGCTGCACGTACACCGGCTGTTGCAGGTCCCGCGTGAGGGCGTAGGTGTCGGCGGTCAGGCTGCCGGCCTGCAATGCCTCGCCCGCCACACGTACCTGGCTGCCTGCAATGGTGGGTGCGGAATGGGTGGCGCGGACCTGGCCACGATCGTCGATCCAGGTGACGGACTGGAGCTCGGGGTACTGGCTGACCAAGGTTTCCGCGCGCTGGTCGAACTGCGTGCGCTCCATGTCCTGGTTGGCCAGGTCGCGCGCGATGCGCATGAGTTGTTCCTGGCGCTCCAGCAGGCGCAGGCGCACACGCTGCTGGGCGTATTCCAGATCGCGGCGCAGCGCCTCCTGCTCGCGCTCGCCTTCTTCCACGCGCAGGTACCAGAACGCCGCCACGATGGCCGCCATGAACAAAAGAACGGCCGCCAGGGGGGCCAGGGCGGCAAAGCGGTCTTGCCGAACCGGCGACAGGCTGCGCCACCAGGCGCGCCAGCGTTGAACGAGGGTCGCGGGGGCATTGGAAGAAAGGGGCTGCGGCGTGGTTTGTGCCATGTCCTCAAGTGTAGGGGAGGGGGTGTTTGCCTCCTTGGAAGCCGAGGCATGAATTTCTCTGAATTTCACAATACAAAAACGATTGGCGCTATTTGAAAAATTGAAAAACTGTGCAAAAATGGAGTGAACCCACTAAATTGCCACCACCACAACCCAAGGAGACGCGCATGTCCGCCCAGCAAGACACTGCCACAGGGGCCCCCGCCGCCAACGACGCCGACCAACAGGAAACCCGCGAATGGATGGAGGCCTTGGCCGCCGTCATCGAGAAAGAGGGTCCCGAACGCGCCCACTACCTGCTGGAGCAGTTGCTGGAACATGCGCGCCAGAACAGCATCGACCTGCCGTTTTCGGCCAACACGGGCTATGTGAACACCATCGAGCCCGAGCAAGAGGCGCGCTGCCCCGGCAACATCGCCATCGAAAAGCGCCTGCGTGCCTACATGCGCTGGAACGCCATGGCCATGGTGGTGCGCGCCAACCGCCTGAACCCTGCGGACGGCGGCGACCTGGGCGGCCACATTGGCTCCTTTGCCTCTCTGGCCAGCATGCTGGGCGCGGGCTTCAACCACTTCTGGCATGCCGAGAGCGAGAACCATGGCGGCGACTGCCTCTACATCCAGGGCCACAGCGCACCCGGCATCTACGCCCGCGCCTTCCTGGAAGGGCGCCTGACCGAGGAGCAGCTCGACAGCTTCCGCCAGGAAGTGGACGGCAAGGGGCTATCGAGCTACCCGCACCCCAAGCTGATGCCTGATTTCTGGCAGTTCCCCACCGTGTCCATGGGTCTGGGGCCGCTGATGGCCATTTACCAGGCACGCTTCCTTAAGTACCTGCACGCCCGTGGCATTGCCAACACCGAGAACCGCAAGGTCTGGGCCTTCATGGGTGACGGCGAGATGGACGAACCCGAGTCGCTGGGCGCCATCGGCCTGGCCGCGCGCGAGGGGCTGGACAACCTGGTCTTTGTGGTGAACTGCAACCTGCAGCGCCTGGACGGACCGGTGCGCGGCAACGGCAAGATCATCCAGGAGCTGGAAGGCGAATTCCGTGGCTCGGGCTGGAACGTCATCAAGCTGATCTGGGGCAAGGGCTGGGACGAGCTGCTGGCACGCGACAAGAGTGGCAAGCTCAAGCAGCTCATGATGGAAACGCTGGACGGCGACTACCAGGCCATGAAGGCCAACGACGGTGCCTTCGTGCGCAAGAACTTCTTTGGCCGCTACCCCGAGACCCTCAAGCTCGTGGAGCACATGACGGACGAAGAGATCTTCGAACTGCGCCGTGGTGGCCACCAGCCGGAGAAGGTTTACGCCGCCTTCCACGCCGCGCACAACAACAAGACCGGCCAGCCCACCGTGCTGCTGGTCAAGACCGTCAAGGGCTATGGCATGGGCAAGGCCGGTGAGGGCAAGAACACCGTGCACCAGACCAAGAAGCTCAGCGACGAAGACATCAAGTACATCCGCGACCGCTTCAGCATCCCCATTCCCGACAGCGAGCTGCCAAAGCTGCCCTACTACAAGCCGGCCGAAGACACGCCCGAGATGCGCTACCTGCACGAGCGCCGCAAGGCACTGGGCGGCTACCTGCCCAAGCGCCGCGCCAAGGCCGACGAGCAGTTCACCGTGCCCGCACTGGAAACTTTCAAGGCCATCCTGGAGCCCACGGCCGAAGGGCGCGAGATCAGCACCACGCAGGCCTATGTGCGCTTTGTGACGCAGCTGCTGCGCGACCAGGCCCTGGGCCCGCGCGTGGTGCCCATCCTGGTGGACGAAGCCCGTACCTTCGGCATGGAAGGCCTGTTCCGCCAGATCGGCATCTACAACCCCAAGGGCCAGCTCTACACGCCGGTGGACAAAGACCAGGTCATGTACTACCGCGAGGACAAGGCTGGGCAGATCCTGCAAGAGGGCATCAACGAGGCCGGCGGCATGGCCAGCTGGATTGCTGCGGCCACCAGCTACAGCACCAGCAACCGCATCATGGTGCCGTTCTACGTGTACTACTCGATGTTCGGCTTCCAGCGCATCGGCGACCTGGCCTGGGCCGCCGGCGACATGCAGGCGCGTGGCTTCCTGCTGGGCGGCACCTCGGGCCGCACCACGCTCAACGGCGAGGGTCTGCAGCACGAGGACGGCCACAGCCACATCCTGGCCGGTACCATTCCCAACTGCGTGAGCTACGACCCCACCTTCGCGCACGAGGTGGCGGTGATCCTGCACCACGGTCTCAAGCGCATGGTGGAAAAGCAGGAAAACGTCTTCTACTACATCACCCTGCTGAACGAAAACTACGCCATGCCGGGCCTGACGGCGGGCACCGAAGCGCAAATCATTCAGGGCATGTACCTGTGCAAGCCCGGTGCCGAAGGAGACAAGCGCGTGCAACTGCTGGGCTCGGGCTCCATCCTGCGCGAATCGCTGGAAGCCCAGACCCTGCTGGCCGCCGATTGGGGCGTGCAGGCCGATGTCTGGAGCTGCCCCAGCTTCAACGAACTGGCCCGTGAAGGCCAGGACTGCGAGCGCTGGAACCTGCTGCACCCGCTGGAAGCGCCACGCCAGTCTTTCGTGGCACGCCAGCTCGGCGGCCATGCGGGCCCGGTGGTGGCCTCCACCGACTACATGAAGAGCTACGCCGAGCAGATCCGCCCGTTCATCCCCGCAGGGCGCGGCTACAAGGTGCTGGGCACCGACGGCTTTGGCCGCAGCGACTTCCGCAGCAAGCTGCGTGAGCACTTCGAGATCAACCGCCACTACATCGTCGTGGCCGCGCTCAAGGCCCTGAGCGAGCAGGGCACGGTGCCCGCCGCCAAGGTGGCCGAGGCCATTGCCAAGTACGGCATCAAGGCCGACAAGACCAACCCGCTGTACGCGTAACAGAACCGGAGACAAACATGGCACTGATGGACATCCTGGTCCCGGACATCGGGGATTTCGACGAAGTGGGCGTGATCGAGTTGCTCGTCAAGGCGGGCGACACGGTCAAGGCCGAGCAATCGCTCATCACGGTCGAGTCGGACAAGGCGTCGATGGAGATCCCATCGAGCCACGCCGGCGTGGTGAAGGAACTGCGCGTGCAGGTGGGCGACAAGGTCAAGCAGGGCTCGGTGGTGCTGGTGCTCGACGCCGCAGGCGCAGCCGCCCAGGCATCTGAGCAAAAAACGGCTGCAGCGCCCGCAGAACAAGCGCCAGCAGCTATCAAAACAGAAGCGCCCGCGGTTGTGGTGGCTGCCCCTGCCGCCGCAATGCCCCCGGCACCCGCTGCGGCCGCACCGGCGGTGGCTGCGCCTGCGCACCAGCCTGGTACTCCGACCGGCGGCCTGCCGCACGCCAGCCCCTCGGTGCGCAAGTTTGCGCGCGAGCTGGGCGTGCCGCTGGCCGAAGTCCAGGGTACCGGCCCCAAGGGCCGCATTTCGCACGAGGACGTGCAGGCCTTCACCCAGCGGGTGATGGCAGGCAGTGTGCAGACCAAGGCCCAGGCCGCCAAGGCCCCGGCCGGTGGTGGCACGGGTGTGGGCCTGGACCTGCTGCCCTGGCCCAAGGTGGACTTCACCAAGTTTGGCCCGGTGGAGCGCAAGGACCTCTCGCGCATCAAGAAGATCAGCGGCGCCAACCTGGCACGCAACTGGGTGATGATTCCGCACGTCACCAACAACGACGAGGCCGACATCACCGAGCTGGAAGCCTTCCGCGTCTCCACCAACAAGGAGAACGAAAAGAGCGGCGTCAAGGTCACCATGCTGGCCTTCGTCATCAAGGCGGTGGTTGCGGCGCTCAAGAAGTTCCCGGAGTTCAACACCAGCCTCGATGGCGACACCCTGGTGTACAAGCAGTACTTCCACATCGGCTTTGCCGCCGACACGCCCAACGGCCTGGTGGTGCCTGTGCTGCGCGACGCCGACCAGAAGGGCATCCTGCAGATCAGCGCCGAGATGGCCGAGCTGGCCAAGAAGGCCCGCGACGGCAAGCTGGGCGCGGCCGACATGCAGGGCGGCTGCTTCTCCATCAGCTCGCTGGGCGGCATTGGCGGCACGCATTTCACGCCCATCATCAACGCGCCGGAAGTGGCCATCCTGGGACTGTCCAAAGGCCAGATGAAGCCCGTGTGGGATGGCAAGCAGTTCGTGCCGCGCCTGACGCTGCCGCTGTCGCTGTCGTACGACCACCGCGTGATCGATGGCGCCTCCGCTGCGCGCTTCAATGCCTACCTGGGCCAACTGCTGGCGGACTACCGCCGCATCCTGCTGTGAAAGGAGCCTGGACATGGCAGTGATTGATATCAAGGTCCCCGACATCGGCGACTTCGACGAAGTGGGCGTGATCGAGGTGCTCGTGAAGGTGGGTGACACCATCCGCGCCGAGCAAAGCCTGGTCACCGTGGAGTCCGACAAGGCCTCCATGGAAATTCCCTCCAGCCACGCGGGCGTGGTCAAGGAGCTCAAGGTCCAGCTCGGCGACAAGGTTGCCGAGGGCAGCGTGCTGCTGTCGCTGGAAGTGGCCGGTGAGGGAGCCGCGTCTGCGCCTGCGGCGCCAGTATCCAAGCCAAATGAGGCTGCAGCGCCCGTAGAATCTGCGCAAGCAGCTATCAATATCGAAGCATCCAGCTACACCGGCTCGACCGATCTGGACTGCGACGTGCTGGTGCTGGGCGGCGGCCCCGGCGGCTACAGCGCCGCGTTCCGCGCCGCCGACCTGGGTCTGAAGGTGGTGCTGGTGGAGCGCTATGCCCAGCTCGGTGGCGTGTGCCTGAACGTGGGCTGCATTCCCAGCAAGGCTCTGCTGCATGTGGCGGCGGTGATGGATGAAGTGGCGCACCTCTCGGCAGCGGGTGTCGATTTTGGCGCGCCTCAGGTCAATGTGGACACCTTGCGTGGCCACAAGGAAAAGGTCATCGCCAAGCTCACCGGCGGCCTGGCCCAGATGGCCAAGATGCGCAAGGTCACCATCGTGCGTGGCTACGGTGCCTTCGTCGGCGCCAACCACCTCGAGGTGGAAGAAACCACCGGCACCGGCCAGGACAAGACCGGCAGCAAAAAGGTGGTGGCGTTCAAGAAGGCCATCATCGCCGCCGGCAGCCAGGCCGTGCGCCTGCCCTTCATGCCCGACGACCCGCGCGTGGTGGACTCCACCGGCGCACTGGCCCTGCAGGGCGTGCCGCAAAAGATGCTCATTGTCGGCGGCGGCATCATCGGCCTGGAAATGGGCACGGTGTACAGCACGCTGGGCGCACGCCTGGACGTGGTCGAGATGATGGACGGCCTGATGCAGGGTGCGGACCGCGACCTCGTCAAGGTCTGGGAGAAGATGAACAAGCACCGCTTCGACAACATCCGGCTCAAGACCAAGACCGTGGGCGCCCAGGCCACGTCCGAAGGCATCCAGGTGCAGTTCGAGGGCCTGGACGGTACCAAGAGCGAAGGTACCTACGACCTCGTGCTGCAGGCCGTGGGCCGCACGCCCAACGGCAAGAAGATCGCTGCCGACAAGGCCGGTGTGGCGGTGACGGACCGCGGCTTCATCAACGTGGACATCCAGATGCGCACCAACGTGCCGCACATCTTCGCCATTGGCGACATCGTGGGCCAGCCCATGCTGGCGCACAAGGCGGTGCACGAGGCGCATGTGGCGGCA
Organism: Simplicispira sedimenti; assembly: GCF_022760965.1. Lineage (NCBI taxonomy): Bacteria > Pseudomonadati > Pseudomonadota > Betaproteobacteria > Burkholderiales > Comamonadaceae > Simplicispira > Simplicispira sedimenti. The sequence goes on along the minus strand of NZ_JAKVIJ010000005.1, from coordinate 161,767 downwards.
GAAGTGATCGCCGGCGAATTGCAGGGCAACAAGGAACTGGCCAGCGCCGCCTTCAACGCCCGCGTGATCCCCAGCGTGGCCTACACCGATCCCGAAGTCGCCTGGGTGGGCCTGACCGAGGATCAGGCCAAGGCCCAAGGCATCAAGGTCAAGAAAGGCCTGTTCCCCTGGGCAGCCTCGGGCCGCGCCATTGCCAACGGGCGTGACGAAGGCTTCACCAAGCTGCTGTTCGATGATTCGCCCGAGGCCCATGGCCACGGCAAGATTCTGGGCGGTGGCATGGTCGGTACCCACGCGGGCGACATGATCGGTGAGATCGCCCTGGCCATCGAAATGGGCGCCGACGCCGTGGACATCGGCAAGACCATCCATCCCCACCCCACGCTGGGTGAGAGCATCGGCATGGCGGCGGAAGTGGCACACGGCAGCTGCACCGACGTGCCGCCAGCGCGCAAATAGCCCCTTGCCCACATCCACGGCAATACAGACGCAGCCATGGCCGCCAAGAAGTTCCCCAAGGCCCCGGCACACCCCGAGCGCATCTGCTGGGGCTGCGATCTGTATTGCCCCGCCAACGACATGCGCTGCGGCAACGGCTCAGACCGTACGCAGCACCCGGCGGAGTTGTTTGGGGATGACTGGGAGGAGTGGGGTACGGCAGCGTCGGAGCCGCAGGCTGGCGCTGCGCTGCCGACCGTGCCGCATCAGGTGGAGGCTTTGTACCCAAAAGCCCCGGATAGGTGAGCAAGTGACATCCGGGTAGCGCTGAATTGCTATCAATTCAATAGTGCGCCGCGATGGTTCCGCAAGGACTGCGCGGCATTTTTATGCGCGTGGCTCGCTGTGTCGGCATGCCAGGCCTGCACATCAAGTGGACTGTGGCTGGCGCTTGGCAAATGCACGCCGCGCCACTGCGACACCCGCGCCGCTGCCACTGTCCGGTGCCGTTGCATGGGCTGCGGCCACTGGCTGGTGGGGCGCGCAGCGCAGCGCGCTGAAGGTGGCCGCCAACTCCTTCTTCAAGGTCTTGAGCTGCGCCATGTGCGCATCGATCTGCGCCATCTTGGCCTTGAGCTGCTGCTCGATCTCGCTGCGGCCCAACGTGCCTTGCACCACTTGCGGCAAGATGGCCCGTATCTCTGCCAGGGAGAACCCCAGCGCCTGTGCGCCCCGCACAAAGCGCACCAGATCGACATGGGTGTCGGTGTAGCGGCGATAGCCATTGGCCTGGCGCTGAGGTGCGCTGATGAGGCCTTGCTTCTCGTAGTAACGCACGGTATCGGTGGAGACCCCGACCGCTTTGGCGAGCTGACTGATGTTCATGGTGGTGGGGGCAGACAAGGCCGTGCAATGGGTGCTTGACATTGGAGCATAGACCAAGCTTTACGCTCGGCTCCCTTGCTCTACAGGACCCACCATGCTGCTTCTTCGCACCTGCTTCTTTGCTTTCTTTCTAGCGACCCTTCCGGTGGCTTTGTTGCACGCCCAGACGGCGCCGCCGCAGTCCGACAGTCTTCCAAAGGTGGGCTTTGCGATCATCAAAACATCCCAGGTGGCCGTGGCCCAGGCGTTGCTGGTGCCGGGCGGCAGCGTCACCCAACAGGTGGACTCGAATTTCTCGGCCTTCCTGATCAAGCACCATGATGACTACCTGCTGTTCGACACCGGCATGGGCAACCAGATCGACGATCAGTACCAGCAGGGTATGCCGATGTGGTGGCGCTTGTTCTTCAAGTACGACAAGCCGGTGGTCAGTGCGCGTGCGCAATTGGACAAGGCGGGCATGGCGCTTCCGCAGCGCGTGATTCTGAGCCACAGCCACTGGGACCATGCTGGCGGGGTGCTGGACTTCCCGCAGGCGCGGGTGGGGGTTGCTGCCGCTGAACTGGAATTGGTTCGCAAACCCAGCACGGGGCCTGGGGGCACCTGGGCGTCTCAAATTGGAGCGGCCTCCATCCAGTGGGAGCCCTTGGTGTTTCAGCAGACGCCGTACAAGGGCTACGCGGAAAGTCTGGACGTTTATCAGGACGGCACGGTGGTGCTGGTCCCCATGCCGGGGCATACGCCGGGCTCATTGGGGCTTTTCGTCACCGTGGATTCCGGGAGGCAGTATTTCTTCATCGGTGATGTGGCCTGGACTGTGGCTGCATTGCGGCTGGGCGCGCCCAAATTCTGGGTGGCAGGCAAGCTGGTGGACGGCGATGCGCAGCAGACGCAGGCCAGCCTGGCCAAGGTGCGCGCGCTGATGCAGGCGGAGCCGGGCCTGGTGGTGATTCCGGCACACGACAGTGTGGTGCAGGACGGCTTGGGCTATTTCCCGGACTGGGTCCGCTGAGCGGACTTGATGATTCAAACAGACGCCGGAGACGCGGACATCGCTCGCGCCCGAGGCGCCCGCGTGCTCAAGGGTTTGTTGATGGAGAGCGCTGGCCGCGCCAGCCCCGAGTGGCTTGCGCGGCCCTTGGGCAGGGGTGTGCTCAGCGCGGCGCCAGGCGGATGGCGCCGTCCAGACGGATCACTTCGCCGTTGAGCATGTCGTTTTCAAAGATGTGCTGAACCAGCTTGGCGTAGTCCTGCGGCGTACCCAGGCGGCTGGGGAAGGGCACCCCAGCGGCCAGGGCGTCCTGCACTTCCTTGGGCATGCCAAAGAGCATGGGCGTGCCAAAGATGCCCGGTGCAATGGTCATGTTGCGGATGCCGTTGCGTGCCAGGTCGCGGGCGATGGGCAGGGTCATGCCCACCACGCCACCCTTGGAGGCGCTGTAGGCGGCCTGGCCGATCTGGCCGTCGTAGGCAGCGACGCTGGCGGTGGAAATCAGCACTCCGCGCTCACCGGTGGCCTCCGGCTCGTTCTTGCACATGGCCTCGGCGGCCAGGCGGATCATGTTGAAGCTGCCGATGAGGTTGACGGTGATGGTCTTGCTGAACAATGCCAGTGCGTGGGCGCCGTTTTTGCCCACGGTCTTCTCGGCCGGGGCAATGCCTGCGCAGTTGACCAGGCCCATGAGCTTGCCCATCGAGACCGCCTGGGCCACCACGGCCTGGCCGTCGGCTTCGCTGCTGACATCGCAGCGCACGAAGGCGCCACCAATTTCCTTGGCCACGGCCTCGCCCTTGTCGGCCTGCATGTCGGCGATGACCACCTTGCCGCCCTGTGCTGCCAGCATGCGTGCCGTGCCTTCACCCAGACCGGAAGCCCCGCCCGTGACGATGAATACCTTGCCTTTGATGTCCATGTGCTGCTCCAATGAGTGACGTAACGTAAACGTCAATTATCGCCTATGCATGCCCCAGAAATGAAACCCGGCCAGGCCGGGTTTTCACGGGGAAACTGGGACTCACTTGAAGCCGACGCGGTCCAGCATTTGCTGCACCTTCACCGTGTTGGCGCCCACGGCGCTGATCGGGATGGTCTCGCTCTTGAACGGTGCGCCGCCGGTCATGGACTTGAGCGCCGGGTTGTCCACCGCCACACCCTTGGCGGCTGGCCACTCGTTGTTGCCGTTGGCAAAGTAGTTCTGGGCAGAGGCACTGGCCAGGTATTCCAGGAATTTGACCGCGTTCTCCTGGTTCTTCGCATGGCGTGCCACGGCACCGCCGGCGATGTTCATGTGCGTGCCCCAGGATTGCTGGTTGGGAAACACCACACCCACCTTGCTGATCACGGCAGTGTCTTCCGGCTTGGTGGATCGCAGCAAACGGGCCAGGTAGTAGCTGTTGGTCACGGCGATATCGCATTCGCCAGCCGCCACCGCCTTGATCTGGTCGGTGTCACCCCCCTTGGGGGCGCGTGCCAGATTGGACACCACGCCCTTGAGCCATTCTTCGGCCTTGGCGTCGCCCAGGTGCTCGGTCACGGCACCAAACAGGCTCAGGTTGTACGGGTGCGAGCCCGAGCGGATGCACAGCTTGCCCTTGTTCTTGGGGTCACCCAGCTCTTCGTAGGTGTCCACATCGTCTTTCTGCACCTTGGTCTTGTTGTAAACAATCACGCGGGCTCGGGTGGAGAGGCCATACCAGGAAATGCCTCCGTCTGTTGCCGGCTGGCTGCGCAGGTGGGCCGGAATGGCGTCGTTCAGCACCTTGGACTGGATGGGTTTGAACAGGCCGTCCACTTCCCCTTTGTGCAGGCGCGCGGCATCCACGAGCAGGATCACATCGGCGGGCGAGGCCGAGCCTTCGGCCTTGAGGCGCGCGAGGATGCCTGCGTCGTCGGCGTCCACACGGTTGATGCGGATGCCCGTGGCTTTGGTGAAATCGTTGTAGAGGGCCTCGTCGGTCGAGTAGTGGCGCGCCGAGTAGAGGTTCACGACTTGTTCTTGCGCCGAGGCGGCGCCCAGGGTCATGGCAAGCACACCGCCAACCAGCAAGGCGGGGGCGAATTTTCGGGTCATGGATCGGGGCTTTCTGCGGATGTCAGGATATGCTGATCATAAAGCAAACACGAACAATTCGCAATTGATTGCGTTGGTGAGTGGAAGTCAGGCTGGTTTTAGGGCTGAGCGGGGCGAAAAAAAAGCCCGGTCGAAACCGGGCTTTAAAAGGATCCAAGAAACGGGGGGTTTCGAGAGGATCCAAGGAGACAACTGGAGAGTCCTGTGTTTGCAGAACCGATGTCGCTATTATCAGGGTATTCCCTGAAGTTTGGCTAGAGTGTGTGCTCCAAAACCACAGACTTAGCGCTTGCGGGGCGTGGCGGTCTTGGCGGCGTCGGCTGCCGTGGTGGCCATGGCGTTGAAGTTGGCTTCTGCGGCGTCGGTAGCCTGCTTGACGGCTTTCTGCACCGACTCAAAAGCATTGTTGGCGGCGGACACTGCGCTCTTCATCACGGCGACGGCGGTTTCGGAGCCAGCGGGGGCGTTCTTGGCAGCGGCGTCCACCATGCTGGCGAAGTTCTTCTGGGCTTCGCTGGCCTTGGCTTCGGCAACCTTGCTGAACTCGGTGCCGGTGCCCGAGGCGATGTCGTACAGGTGGCGGCTGTAGGAGGCGGTCTTTTCAGCCAGAGGCTGCAGCAGGCCGGCCTGCAGGGCCATCAGTTCCTGAACGTCCTTGACGCTCAGCACGGCCTGGGTGTGGCTGGCGGCTTCGTTCAGGGCTGCGCGGGAGGCGGTGAGGTTGAGTTCCACCAGCTTTTCCACGCCTTCAAAGGCCTTGGTCGTCAGACCAAAAAGGGTTTCCATGTTGGCTTTGTGGGCGGCCAGAATTTGTTCGTTCGTCAGGGACATGAGATATCTCCATTGCTGTGAGGTGGTAAGCCTCGGGTTTCAGGATTTGTCTGCTCTGTCCATGCGCTCTAGTCATGTTGCAGTGCAGCATGGTCTTTATTGTAGGTCTGCATCTGTGAAAATCAAGTGAAAATGTTGCGATGCAGCAAAATAGTGGGTAAGCCTTACAAATTGTTGCCGTTTGAGCGCTTTCACAGAGGTGACTGTTCTGGCTTGGCGCTACACGCGTTGCACGCGCAGAATGCGGCCCCATGAACGCACCGCAACGTCCCAAGCCTTTACCTCGCAGCGCATTTCCGGTCTTCCGAACCATCACGACCCGTTGGATGGACAACGACGTCTATGGCCATGTGAACAACGTGGTGTATTACAGCTGGTTCGATACGGCGGTGAATGCCTACCTGATCGAGCACGGGGCTCTCGACATCCACGCCGGGTCAACCATTGGCCTGGTGATCGAGACCCAGTGCAATTATTTTGCTCCGCTGGCCTTTCCTCAGGATGTGCATGCAGGCATTCGGGTGGCGCACATGGGTACTTCCAGTGTGCGGTATGAGGTGGGCTTGTTCGCTGCCACAGAGCAAAACGCTGCTGCAGCGGGTCATTTTGTCCATGTGTATGTGGACCGGAACACCAGGCGGCCAGTCCCAGTTCCTCAAGCGCTGCGCCAAGTGTTGGAGCCTCTGGTGGTCTGAGCACGAGCCGGCTGCTGGGTTCAAGTTCCCGTCAGTTCAACGTACGAAGTCTCTCCTACACTGCCAAAGGCCTTTGCGGGATGGCATAGTTGCTGTCTCGATCGGCAGAGCGTCCTTGCAGAGCTGGGCGCGTTGTAGATTTCAATAATGAGGGAGACAAACCCATGCTGCGTTTTCGCGGGCTGTTGCTGGCCGCTTTGTGCATTCTTCCCGAACTGTCCCTGGCGGCGGATATTGACGGCAGTGCGTTGCCTCTGTGGTGGGGCATTCCGTTCGCCGGGATTCTGCTGTCCATCGCCGTCATGCCGCTGGTGGCGCCCATCTTCTGGCACCACCATTTTGGCAAGGTGGCTGCGGGATGGGCGTTGTTGTTCCTGGTTCCCTTTGCCGTGGCCTTTGGTCCCGGGTTGGCGGGGGCAAGCTTGGTGCATGCACTCCTGGCGGAGTACATCCCCTTCGTGATCCTGCTGACGGCACTTTTTACTGTGGCGGGCGGCATCTACATCAAGGGCAACCTGCATGGCAGCCCAGGGCTCAACACGGGTCTGCTGGCCATTGGCGCAGTGCTAGCCAGCTTCATGGGGACGACGGGGGCGTCGATGCTGCTGATTCGTCCCCTGATCCGTGCCAACGACAACCGCAAGCACAAGGCGCATGTGGTGGTGTTCTTCATCTTCATCGTGTCCAACGCGGGCGGTTCCCTCACGCCGCTGGGGGATCCTCCGCTGTTCCTGGGGTTCCTGAAGGGCGTGGACTTCTTCTGGACGCTTTCGCATATCTTTCCGGAAACCCTGTTCCTGTTGGGCGCGTTGCTGGGTATCTTTTATGCGATGGATTGGTGGTACTACCACAAGCGCGAGGAAATGCTGCCGCGTGACCCCACGCCCGATACACAGGGCATCGGCTTCGAGGGCAAGCACAACTTCGGCTTGCTGGGCGTGGTCGTTGCGCTGGTGCTGATGAGCGGTTTCTGGAAATCTTCGGTGGTGTTCAACATAGCGGGCACGGAAGTGGGCCTGCCCGGCATCGTGCGCGACCTCGGTCTGGTGGCGGTGACGTTCCTGTCGCTCTGGCTCACGCCCAAGGCGGTGCATGAAAGCAACCAGTTTGGCTGGGGCCCGATGCAGGAAGTGGCCAAGCTGTTCGCAGGCATTTTCCTGACCATCATTCCGGTCATTGCCATGCTCAAGGCGGGCGTCAACGGGCCGTTCGGTGCCATCGTGAGCGCCGTGACACGGCCCGATGGCTCGCCCGACCCAGCCATGTACTTCTGGGCCACGGGGGCGCTGTCCTCGTTTCTGGACAACGCGCCGACCTATCTGGTGTTCTTCAACACGGCCGGGGGCGACCCTGCGGTGCTGATGACCACGCTGGCCCCTACGCTGGCGGCCATTTCTGCGGGCGCGGTGTTCATGGGTGCCAACACCTACATCGGCAATGCGCCCAATCTGATGGTCAAGGCCATTGCAGAAGACCGTGGCGTCCCCATGCCCAGCTTCTTTGGCTACATGCTGTGGTCCGGGGCCATTCTGGTGCCGCTCTTTGTGCTCATCACCTTCATCTGGTTCCGCTGAAGACAAGGCAGCCCATGTCCAAGCCCCGCATCCTGATTGCCCGTGCCGTTTTTCCTGAAGTGGTCGAGCACCTCTCGCTCCATTTCCAGGTGGAGTCCAACCAGGAAGATGTCCTCCGGTCACCGGCTGAATTGGCGGCACGCCTGGCGGACAAGGACGGAGCCCTCACCACCGGCAGCGAGCGCATCGACCGCAGCCTTCTGGTCGCCTGCCCGCGGCTGCGCATCGTGGCCAACATGGCCGTGGGCTACAACAACTTCGATCTGGACGCCATGACGGCGGCCGGCGTGCAGGGCACCAACACGCCGGATGTGCTGACCGAAACCACGGCCGACTTCGGCTTTGCGCTGCTCATGGCCACGGCCCGGCGCGTGACGGAAAGCGAGCATTACCTGCGCGCGGGCCGCTGGAACCGATGGAGCTACGACATGTTCGCGGGTGCCGAGGTGCACGGCACCCGCCTGGGCATCATCGGCATGGGGCGCATCGGGCAAGGCATTGCGCGGCGTGGGGCCCACGGCTTTGGCATGGACGTGGTCTACCACAACCGCTCGCGCCTGGCCCCTGCGCTGGAGGCCGAGTGCAAGGCGCGCTACGTCTCGAAGGAAGAACTTTTGCGCACGGCCGACCATGTGGTGCTGGTGCTACCCTACACGGCCGATTCGCACCACACCATCGGCGCGGCGGAGCTGGCGCAGATGAAGCCCACGGCCACCCTGGTCAACATCGCGCGCGGCGGTATCGTGGACGACGCCGCGCTGGCCCAGGCGCTGCGCGAGCGGCGTATCGCGGCAGCCGGTCTGGATGTGTTCGAGGGCGAGCCCCAGGTGCATCCGGGCCTGCTGGAGGTGCCCAACGTGGTGCTCACGCCGCACATCGCCAGCGCCACGGTCGGCACGCGCCTGGCCATGGCCAATCTGGCGGCGGACAACCTGATCGCCTTCTTCGACGGGCGCGGGCCGCTGACTCCCGTGAATACTCCCGCAGTGCGCACCATCGCGCCATCTACTTAGAACTTGTCCGTAAATTATTTGGTGCCACGCAGTGCTCTTTTCGGGCGGTCTGCGGCGTTGCGGCGCTGGCCCATAGCGGGGCTATTGGCTGCGCACCGCGCCTTGCATTCCATCCCGAAAAGAGCGCTGCGTGGCACCAAATAATTTACGGACAAGTTCTTAGGCGAAAATGGGCTCCGGCGCTCATATAGCAAGCGCCATCAGCTATCAAATTGGAAGCAAATCCGTGACCATTGAAACCCTGGCCATACTGGCCGCTGCCTTGTTGGTTCTGGCCGCCCTGGGCCTGGGTGGGTTCTGGGGTGCGGCCCGCGCCCGGCGCGAGGCCCAGGCGCAGCAGGAGCAGGCCGTCGCGCAAGCACGAGCCCAGGCCTTGATGGAAGCCCAGGCCACGGCCAACACCCAGATCGCCACCGCGCAGGAGCGCGTGCGCGGGCTGGAGGCCGAACGCGCCGGGTTGCTGGCCGAGCTGCAGCAACTGCGTACCCAGGCCGACAGCTGGCGCGAGGCGCTGGATGCCGCGCGCGATGAGCGCGCCCAGCTCGCCGAGCGGGCCGCCCGCGTGCCGGGGCTCGAAGCCCAGTGCCATGAGCAGGCAGCGCTCACGCAGGCCGCGCGCCAGCAGGTGGCCGACCTGCAAAGCCAGCTCGCCGCCCAGGCCATGCAACTCGACGCCGAACGCCGCGCCGCCCAGGAAAAGCTCCAGCTCCTGAACGAGGCGCGCGAGGCGCTCACGCACCAGTTCAAAAGCCTGGCCAACGACATCCTCGAAGAAAAAGGCAAGCGCTTTGCCGAGCAGAACCAGCAGAGCCTGGGCCTGCTGCTCGACCCGCTGCGCATGCGCCTGCAGGAGTTCCAGGGCAAGGTCGAGCAGTTCTACGACGCCGAGGGCAAGCAGCGCTCGGCCCTGAGCCAGCAGGTGCACCAGCTCATGGGGCTCAACCAGGTGCTGAGCGAGGATGCCAAGAACCTCACGCAGGCGCTCAAAGGCTCCACCAAGGCGCAAGGCAACTGGGGCGAGCTGATCCTGGAGCGCGTGCTGGAGCTCGCCGGTCTGCGCCGGGGCGTGGAATACGACGTGCAGGAAAACCACCAGCGCGACGACGGCACGCGCGCCCAGCCCGACGTGGTGATCCACCTGCCCGAGAACCGGCACCTGGTGGTGGACGCCAAGGTTTCGCTGCTGGCCTACGAGGAATACGCCAGTGCCGACGATGACCTGCAACGCGCAGCGGCGCAGCGCCGCCACCTCGAATCGGTGCGCCAGCACATCAAAGGCCTGGCCGAGCGCAACTACCAGCAACTGCACGGCTTGCAATCGCTCGATTTCGTGCTCATGTTCGTGCCCATCGAGCCCGCGTTCATGCTCGCCGTCACGTCCGACAGCCAGCTCTACAGCGACGCCTGGAACAAGAACGTGCTGCTGGTGAGCCCATCCACACTGCTGTTCGTGGTGCGCACCGTGGCCCACCTCTGGCGCCAGGAGGCGCAGAGCCGCAATGCGCAGGAAATCGCCCAGCGTGGCGCCGAGCTCTACGACCGCCTGGTAGGCTTTGTCGAAGACCTGGAGCGCGTGGGCAAGAACCTCACCCAGGCCCAGGACGCCTACACCAACGCCCACAAGAAACTGAGCCAGAACCGCGGCAACGTGATCCGCCAGGCCGAGATGCTGCGTGAACTGGGCGTCAAGCCGACCAAGGCCTTGCCAGCGGCGCTGGTGGACAGGGCCAAGGAGGAATCCACAGAAACCCTGCCGCCTGCGTGAGTTGACACACAGTGCGTAAAACAGCTGAACAGCAGGGTATGGGGGGCTTGCGAAATGACCCAATCGGAGTAGATTGGCAAAGTCCTTGCGAAAGGGGTCCGCATGAGGCAAACCAAGTGGAAGAAAAATCTGTGGTGCGCGTTGCGTGCCGCAGCGCTGGGCAGTGTGGCACTGGCGGCCGCCGGGGGAGCTCTGGCCGATGGGTTGCTGGACCAAGCCCATGCACTGCAGCAACAAGGTGCAGCGCAGGAGGCTCTTTCTTTGCTGGATGCGCAGGAGGCGGTGCGTGCGGGAGACACCGCATTTGACCAGGCCTTGGCATCCGCAGCCGAAGCTGCGGGGCTTTACACCCGTGCCTTGCTTGCCTGGGAGCGTGTGTTGTTGCTTCAGCCCGACAACCTGCTGGCTCAGGATGCGCATGCGCGCTTGTTGCAGATCCTGGGAGACAGGCATGGCTTGCAAGCCTTGCCCGAAGCCGTTCGCCAGCGCAGCATGGCGGTGGATGCGGCGCGCAGCATCGACCAGCACCTGTATTCGTACGACCGACCGGGCCATGGCGGACGTTCTTCGTGGCATGGCAGCCTCGATCTGGGGTTTGGGCATGATTCCAATGTCAACGCGGGGTTGGATCGCAGCGTGGGCGCACCGCAGATTCTCGGTGTACCCGCCTGGATCGTTGATCCTGCCGCCTGGGAGCGCTCGGCAAGCTATGTAGCGCTGGGCTTGACCTTGCGTGGACGCTATCACCTCACACCCCAATGGTCTGTGGTGGGGGGGGGATACCTCGCTGCACGCCACTACGGCAGCGCGGCGAAGGCCTTCGAACCCAGCGATGCCGACGGCCACCTGGGCGTGGCCTGGCGCTCCAACCGGCACGAATGGATTGTGAGTGCGCGCGGTGTGCACGAGGCACGCGATGATCGGCAGGTGCGCGGCACGGCGGGGATCCAGGGGGAATGGATCCACCGGCTGGATGGTCTGCGCCAGTGGGGCGCATTCGTCCAGTCGTTGGAGATGCGTTACCCCGGTCAGCGCCTGCGGGATGTGCGCCGCACCGTGGCTGGCGTGAGCCATGCGATGGTGCTGCGCAGCGGCAGCACCCTGTACCTGGGGGTGTATGCAGGCGAGGAATCACCGCGCCGAGACGGTGTGGATGACCTTGGGCACCGTTTGATGGGGGCTCGTTTGGGTGGGCAGTGGATGCTGCACCCGCGTTGGGCCGCGTTTGCCAATGTGGATGCCGAGCGGCGGCGTTTTGGGTCGGTGGATCCGTTTTTTACACTCCAGCGCAGGGACGTGCAATGGAGGCTCGCTCTGGGGTTGTCGTGGATTCCCGCAACCGGGTGGCGCGTCACACCTTTGGTGGAGTGGACGGATGTGGACTCCACCGTGCCCATCTTCGCCTACCAACGCAGACAAGTTTCCATCACCGTGCGCCGAGAATTCTGACCGCTTGCGCTGGACCCTACCCGGAGACACGACATGACCGCGGAAAAGCGATTGATGCCCAGAGCCCCCATCGTTTTGGTGCTGGTGGCTGTGCTGGGTTTGGCAGGTCACCGCGCCCTGGCTGCAGCGGCTGGGCAGGTGCAGTTTGTGGCAGGGCAGGTACAGCTCGATCGCGGTGGCCGTGCACAGGACGTGGTCAAGGGTGCAGAGGTTCAGGTTGGGGATGTGCTGCGCAGTGGGCCGGCCGGGCAGGCGCAGATTCGCTACACCGATGGCGGGATCATGGCGCTGTATCCTCAGTCGCAAATATCCATTGGTGCGTACAGCGACAGCGCTCAGGCGGGAGGCGGTGAAGATCGTTTGGCTGTTCGCTTTTTGCAGGGTGCGCTGCGTGCCGTGACAGGAAAGATTGGCCAGCGCAACCCACAAAATTACCAGGTAACAACTCCCACTGCAGTGGTGGGGATTCGTGGTACGGCCTTCAAGGTGTACCTGAATGCCGAGGGTGAAGTGGAGATCTCTGGCGAGCACAACACCATCGATGTGTGCACCGAGGCTGGCTGTGTCGAGGTCAAACCGCGTGAAGCAGTACGCGTTTTGTCTGCGCATCAGTTGCCTGTGTACATCCATACGCGGGCGCTGCTGCCGTTGCCGTTGCCGAGAGCGTCTCTGCAAGTGGGGGAGCAAATATTGCCGGATGGCACCTATGGCGCGGTGTTGCTGGAGAACCGCCCATTGCCCACCACTCCACAACAGCCCAATCCTGTCGTGCCGCGCGATCCATTGATCCCCACCGATCCTGGTGGAGGCAGGCAACCGACGGACCCTACAACCCCGGGTGTTCCAGTGGTGCCTACCAATCCAGGAGGAGGGCGTCAGCCCGGTACTCCCACGGGCCCCGTGGATCCGACGACACCCACAACACCCACAACACCGGTTGTACCGATACGGCCGATCCGTCCCATCATTCCTATCATTCCTATCGGCCCTATCATCATCATCCCGACCACGCCCATCCGTTGACTCAGAGCTGATAGAACCCCCGAATCCGATCCCAGGCCTCCTGCGGATCGTCGGTGTACTGGAACAGGCCCAAGTCTGCGGAGGAGATGGTGCCTTGCTCTACCAGGAAGTCGAAGTCGATCAGCCGCTTCCAGAACTCGGTGCCGAACAGGATGACCGGGACTGGCTTGGTTTTGCGGGTTTGCACGAGGGTGAGCACCTCGAACAATTCGTCCAGGGTGCCAAAACCACCCGGAAACGCCACCAGTGCCTTGGCACGCATCATGAAGTGCATCTTGCGCAGCGCGAAGTAGTGGAACTTGTAGCTCAGCGTGGGCGTGATGAAGCGGTTGCCGCTTTGCTCGTGTGGCAGGGTGATGTTCAGGCCGATGTTGGGTGCGCCTTCGTCGTGCGCGCCTCGGTTGGCGGCTTCCATGATGCCGGGGCCGCCGCCGGTGCAGATGTGGATGCGGTTGGCGGGTTCCTGTGCGTTGCTGTAGCGCGCCACCAGGCGGGCGAACTGGCGAGCCTGCTCGTAGTAGCGGGCGTTGCGCGCGGCACGTTCGGCCAGGCGCACGCGCTCGGCATCGCCGCTGGCCTGGGCGGCCGTCAGGGCGCTTGCGGCGTCCTCTGGGGACTGAAAGCGTGCGCTGCCATAGACGACGATGGTGTTCTCTATGCCCTGGGCACTCTGGCCGATGTCGGGCTTGAGCATCTCCAACTGAAAGCGGATGCCGCGTGTTTCGCGCCGGAACAGAAACTCCGGATCGGCAAAGGCCATGCGGTTGGAATCGGCCAGCAAGGGGTTGCCGTTGTTGGCGTGGGCGTGCAGTTCTTCCCAGGCATCGGCCAGACGGCGTTCATTGAGTTGGGTGTTCGCTTCCATGGTGGGACTCCGTGTTTCCTATGGGGCTGCCAACGGGTAGGTTCTACAGCCCAGCGGTCTGGTGGTTGATGGTGATGGCATTCTAGGCACAAAATGCCTTGCAGCGCCCTTCCACCATGCGCTATTAGCTATTAAAAACATAGCGATGAATGGAGGGGGGAGTGCGCTGCCATGTCCCTCATCCCAGTGCAGGGACCGGTGTCGTCTGCAGTGGGAATTGGGTCATACTTTGTCACCGAATGTGTGCACCCTCCGGCAGACCCCACCCACACCATGACCATAGCCCCCACCCCTGATTGGAACCCCCGCAGCGACGCCGTTCAGCAAGACCAGATCGCTGCCTACGACCACCTGCGTGACCAGCACGGTGCGGCCTACAGCGAGATGCTGCACTGGTCCGTGCTGGGCCATGCGGATGTGCTGCGCATCCTGCAAGACCATGAGCGTTTCAGCAACGTGGTGTCGCGCCATGTGGCGGTGCCCAACGGCATGGATCCGCCCGAGCACACGGCGTACCGTGCGTTGATCGAGCCCTACTTCACGCAGGAACGGGTGGAGGCTTTTCGCCCCGTGTGCGAGCGCATCACGGCAGAACTGTTGCAGGCGCTGCAAGGGCGGCGGGAGGTGGATTGGGTGGCTGCCTTTGCGCTGCCGTTTGCTGTGCGCATCCAGTGCGCGTTCATGGGCTGGCCCATGGATCTGGAGGCCGAGTTGACCGAATGGTCGGCCCGCAGCCACGCGGCCACGCTGGCGCAGGACCGGCCCGCGCTCGATGCGCTGGCGGCGCAGTTTGAGGGCATTGTGGCGCGCATGCTGGACGAGCGCCGTGCCAGCGGCGCCGATCCGCAGCAGGATGTGACGGCCTCGCTCATGCACGCCACGGTGCTGGGCCAGCCCCTGGGGGCCGATGCCATTGCCAGCATCCTGCGCAACTGGACGGTGGGCGAGATCGGCACCATTGCTGCCGCGGTGGGCATCCTGGCCCAGTGGCTGGCCGAGCATGCCGACCTGCAGGCCACCCTGCGCGCCGAGCCCGCCCGGCAGCCAGAAGCCATCGACGAAATCCTCCGCCTGCATGGCCCGCTGGTGACCAACCGGCGTGTGGCCACCTGCCCGGTGGAAGTGGCGGGGCGCCAGATTCCGGCCGGGGGGCGCATCACGTTGCACTGGACATCGGCCAACCGCGACCCGCGCGTGTTCGAGGCGCCCGGTGAATTCCGCTGGGGCCGCAACCCGCAGGACAACCTGCTGTACGGCGCGGGCATCCACGTGTGCCCTGGTGCGGCGCTCTCGCGCATGGAATTGGGTGTGGCGCTGCGCGCCTTGCTGGCGGCGGTGGCCTCGCTGGCACCGACCGCGCAGGCGCCAGAGCCTGCGCATTACCCGGCCATTGGCTTTGCCCGCCTGCCTTTGCAACTGCGCTGGGCTTGAGCGCAGCAGGGTACTTTGCGGATCAACGGCCGGCCGCCGACAGCGCCCACGCAGCACTGTGCAGTCCCAGCACCGTCATCAGCAGCGAACCCGCCAGGTGCAGGCCCACCGTGGTGCAGGCCAGCAGGTAGCGCTGCTGCTGCAGCATGGCTACCACCTCGGCCGAAAAGCTGGAGAAGGTGGTCAGCGCTCCCAGAAAGCCCGTGACCAGTGCCAGACGCCAGGCCGGGTCCAGGTGTGGCAGGGCCTGGAATACCGCCACGCACACGCCAATGAGGTAGCCGCCCACCAGATTGGCCGCCAGCGTGCCCCAGGGCAGCAGGCTGCCCGGCGTGGACAGCCACAGCCCCAGACGCCAGCGCGCCAAGGCCCCCAGGCTGGCGCCAATGCAGATGGACAGAACGTTCAGCATGGCGCTATTGTCCATGGCGACGCGAGGTGCTTGGCGGTTCTGAATGAAAATGGCCTGCAGCGCCCATTCTGTAAGCGCGATAAGCTACAAAAAACATAGCGACCTATGCCCATGGAAACTCAGTCCCTCGCAGCACGCTGGCAGTTCTGGATCGACCGGGGCGGCACCTTCACCGACATCGTGGGGCGGCGGCCCGATGGCAGCCTGGTCACGCACAAGCTGCTGTCCGAAAACCCCGGTCACTACCGCGACGCGGCCGTGGCGGGCATGCGCCACCTGCTGGGCCTGGCGCCCGATGCGCCCATCACCCCCGCGCTGGTGGAGTGCGTGAAGATGGGCACCACCGTGGCCACCAACGCCTTGCTGGAGCGCAAGGGCGAGCCCACGCTGCTGGTCACCACGCGGGGCTTTCGCGACGCGCTGCGCATCGCCTACCAGAACCGCCCCCGGCTGTTCGACCGCCACATCGTGCTGCCCGAACTGCTGTACGCACGGGTGATCGAGGCGCAGGAGCGCCTGGGCGCGCGCGGTGAGGTGGTGGAGCCGCTCGATGAAGAGCACCTGAAAGAACGTCTGTGGGCCGCCTACGACGCGGGCCTGCGCAGCGTGGCCATCGTCTTCATGCACGGCTACCGCTTTGCCCAGCACGAGCAGGCGGCGGCACGCCTGGCGCGTGCCGCGGGCTTCACGCAGGTGAGCACCTCGCATGCCACCAGCCCGCTGATGAAGTTCGTCAGCCGGGGCGACACCACCGTGGTCGATGCCTATCTCTCGCCCATCCTGCGCCGCTATGTGGAGCAGATCGCTGCCGACATGCCGGGCGTGCGCCTGCTGTTCATGCAGTCTTCGGGCGGCCTGACCGATGCCCACTGCTTCCAGGGCAAGGACGCCGTGCTCTCCGGTCCAGCGGGCGGTATCGTGGGCATGGCGCGCACGGCGGAGCAGGCCGGACATGACCGCGTGATCGGTTTTGACATGGGTGGTACCAGTACCGACGTGAGCCACTACGCAGGCCAGTTCGAGCGCGCGTTCGAGACCCAGGTGGCCGGGGTGCGCATGCGCGCCCCCATGCTGGCCATCCACACCGTGGCCGCTGGCGGCGGCTCGTTGCTCACCTTCGACGGTGCACGCCTGCGCGTGGGGCCGCACAGCGCGGGCGCCCAGCCCGGCCCGGCCTGCTACCGGCGCGGCGGCCCGCTCACGGTGACCGATGCCAACCTGCTGGTGGGCAAGCTCCAGCCCGCGTACTTTCCGCAGGTGTTTGGCCCTGGGGCCGACGAGGCGCTGGATGCCCAGGCCGTGCGCCAGCTTATGGGGGCGCTGGCAGCGCAGACCGGCCTATCGCCCGAACACACGGCCCACGGCTGCATCCAGATTGCCGTGCAGCAGATGGCAGGCGCCATCCAGAAGATCAGCATTGCCCGGGGCTACGACGTCACGCGCTACACCTTGCAGTGTTTTGGTGGCGCGGGCGGCCAGCACGCCTGCCTGGTGGCCGATGCACTGGGCATGTCGCAGGTACTGGTGCACCCCATGGCGGGCGTCCTGTCGGCCTACGGCATGGGCCTGGCGGACCAAAGCCTGTTGCGCGAGCAGACCGTGGAGTTGCCGCTGTCCGCCCAGGCCTGGCCTGCCGTGCAGGCGGCCTTGCAGATACTGGCCGATGCCGCGCAGGACGAACTGGCGCAGCAACATGGCGGGCAGGGTGCGGTGCAGGTGTTGCGCCGCGTGCATGTGCGCTACGAAGGCTCGGACACCGCGCTGGTCGTCGATGCGCCCTCCGGCCTGCTGCACGACGGACATGCCGCCGTGGCGGCACTCAGCGCAGCCTTCGAGGCAGCCTACCGCCAGCGTTTCGCCTTTTTGATGCAGCACCGGGCCCTGGTGGTGGAGGCGGTGTCGGTCGAGGCCGTGCAGGCGGGTGATCGCCCCGCGCAGCCCCCGGCGGTGCTGCACCCGCCGCGCCAGGCGCCACAGCGCGCCACGGTGCGCATGTTCAGCACCGGCACCGACGGCCAGCCCGCCTGGCATGACACCGCCCTGTACCAGCGCGAGGAATTGCGCCCCGGCGATTGGCTGGAGGGCCCGGCCATCGTGGCCGAGCAGACAGCGACCACGGTGGTCGAGCCCGGCTGGCAGGCGCGCGTCACGGCGCTCAACGACCTGCTGCTGGAGCGCCGCACCCCGCGCCCCGCCCGGCAGGCCGCAGGCACCCATGCCGACCCAGTGCTGCTGGCCGTGTTCAACCACCTGTTCATGAACATTGCCGAGCAAATGGGTCTGCAACTGCAGAACACGGCGCACTCGGTCAACATCAAGGAGCGGCTGGACTTCAGTTGCGCCCTGTTCGACGCACAGGGCCAGCTCATCGCCAATGCGCCGCACATGCCGGTGCATCTGGGCAGCATGGGCGAGAGCATTCGGGCCGTGATGGCGCGCAACGCGGGCTGCATGCGGCCGGGCGATGTGTACGTGCTCAACGACCCCTACCAGGGCGGCACGCACCTGCCCGACATCACGGTGATCACGCCGGTCTATCTGGACGAGGACAGCGCAGGCGCAGGCACCGCGCGCACCCCGCACTTCTATGTGGGCAGCCGCGGCCACCATGCCGACGTGGGAGGCACCACGCCGGGCTCCATGCCGCCGTTCTCCAGGCACATCGAAGAGGAGGGCGTGCGCATCGACAATTTCCGCCTGGTCGAAGGCGGTGTGCTGCGCGATGCAGAGATGCTGGCCCTGCTGAAATCCGGCCCCCACCCCAGCCGCAACCCGCAACAGAACCTGGCCGACCTGCGCGCCCAGATCGCTGCCAACGAGAAAGGCGCCCAGGAACTGCGCCGCATGGTGCAGGAGTTCGGTCTGGCCACCGTGCAGGCCTACATGCGCCATGTGCAGGACAACGCCGAGGAGGCCGTGCGCCGCGCCATTGCGCGCCTGGCGGCGCATGTGCACGACGGCCACTTTGAGCTGGCCATGGACAACGGCGCGCGCATCTGCGTGGCCGTGCGCCTGCACCCCGAAGACCGCAGCGCCGACATCGACTTTGCGGGCACCAGTGCGCAACAGGACGACCACAACTTCAACGCCCCGCGTGCCGTGTGCATGGCGGCGGTGCTGTACGTGTTCCGCTGCCTGGTGGACGACGACATCCCGCTCAACGCAGGCTGCCTCCAGCCGCTGCGTGTGCACATCCCCGAAGGCTCGCTGCTCAACCCGCGCCACCCGGCGGCCGTGGTGGCGGGCAATGTGGAGACCTCCACCGCCGTCACCAACGCGCTGTTCGGTGCCCTGGGCGTGATGGCGGGCAGCCAGCCCACCATGAACAACTTCACCTTCGGCAACGAGCGCTACCAGTACTACGAGACCATTGCCGGCGGCAGTGGCGCCGGGGGCGTGTTCGACGCCCAGGGCGCGCTGGTGGGTGGCTTTGCCGGAACCAGCGTGGTGCAGACGCACATGACCAATTCGCGCCTGACCGACCCCGAGGTGCTGGAGTGGCGCTTTCCGGTGCGGCTGGAGAGCTACGCGCTGCGCCAGGCATCGGGCGGGGCAGGGCGCTGGCGCGGGGGCGATGGCGGCGTGCGCCGCATCCGCTTTTTGGAGCCGATGACGGCCAGCATCCTGTCCAACGGCCGCCGCGAGGGCGGCTTTGGCATGGCCGGGGGGCGCAGCGGCCAGCCGGGCATCAACCGCGTGCTGCGTGCCGATGGCAGGGTAGAGAAGCTGGGCCACATCGCCCAGGTGGAGATGGGCGCAGGCGATGTGTTCGAGATCCAGACCCCCGGAGGGGGTGGGTTCGGCAGCATCTGAGCGGTTCTGCCGAGCAAGAAAAATTCAAATGAAAATGGCCTGCAGCGCCCGTCCAGTAAGCGCTAGCAGCTATTAAAAATATAGCAATGGATGCGGGCCTACTGGGCTGCGCTGGCCGGTACTGCGGGCGGCTGGGCGCTTGGTGCTGCGGAGGGCTGCTGGGCCTCACGCTGCTTGCGCGGGGTCTTGGGGGCCTTGGCCTTCTTGAAGCTGCGGCCGTTGACGCGCAGGCCCTCGACCGAAAGCCTGGCCGCGCTGCCTTCGCCCACGCCCTGCACACGCTCGATCAGATCGGCCCAATCCTTGAACGGGGCCTTCTCGCGTTCTTGCAGGATGCGGGCCGACATGGCCGGGCCAATGCCCTTGATGCCGTCGAGTTCGGCCTCGCTGGCCTGGTTCACATCCACAGCCGCGTAGGCCAGTGCGGCGCAGCACAGGGACAGCAGAACGAGGAGTTTTTTCAGCATGGCGGTGTCCTGAGAATGGTTCAGAGTTCTTCGATACGCCGGGCCGGGTAGCTGTCCCAGGACTGGCAACCGGGGCATTGCCAGAAGTGCTGGCGTGCCTCAAAGCCGCAGGCGGCGCAGCGGTAGCGCGTGAGGGGCAGGGTGGCGTGATCCAGCGCGCGTTGCACGGCGCGGTGGTGTTCTTCGTGTTCCAGTCGCTCGCCCGCCAGCCATTTGGCGGCGGCCACGAGCGAAGGTTCCGTCTGCAGGTGGCGCAGGTACCAGTCGCGCCCGGCCTGGGTGTTGGGTGCGGCGTCTGTGCCCTGGCTGAGGCTGACGATGGCGTCCAGCACGTCCAGCGAGGGGGCCTGGGCGTAGTGCTGCTCCAGCAGCGCGCGGGCCTGGTCCACCTTGCCGCAGCCACGGGCGGCCTGTGCCCACAGCGCGGCCGCCAGGGGCAGGGCCATGGGGGCTTCGCTGGCCAGCGTGCGCAGGGTGGCGCAGGCGGCGTCGCACCGGCCTTGCTGCATGTGCAGGCGGGCCTGTTCCACGCGCGGGCGGGCGGCCTGTGGGGCAATGGCCTGGGCCTGGGCCAGCAGATCCAGCGCACCGGAGCAATCCTGCTGGGCCAGGCGCTCGGTGGCCTGCTCGCACAGGTAGTGGGCCTGGCGGGCGCTGAAGTCGCCCTGCACGCCGTGCATTTTGCGGGCAATGGCGGCGGCTTGCGGCCAGTCGCGCGAGCGCTCGTAGATGGCCAGTAGTGCGAGCCGGGCCGGGTTCTCGAAATCCGTGCCATCCAGGCGTGCCAACGCAGCTTCGGCGCGATCGAGCAGGCCCGCCTTGAGGAAGTCCAGCGCCAGCGCGTGCTGGGCGCGGTCGCGATCCTTGGGGCTGAGGTCGCCGCGTTGCAGCAGGTGCTCGTGCACGCGCACGGCGCGGTCGTATTCGCCGCGGCGGCGGAAGAGGTTGCCCAGGGCGAAGTGCAGCTCCGAGGTGTCGGGGTCGTTCTGCACGGCTTCGATGAAGGCGTCGATGGCCTGATCCTGCTGCTCGTTGAGCAGGAAGTTCAGGCCCTTGAAGTAGGCCTTGGGCACGCTGCGGTTTTCGGCGCGCAACTGGCGCAGGTCGATGCGCGACGCGGCCCAGCCCAGCACAAAGGCCACGGGCAGGCCCAGCAGGAGCCAGACGTAATCAGATTCCATGGGGCGGTGCGCTGTCGTTGGTGGGGGCGGCTTGGGGTGGCAGGGGCGCTTGGCGATCGCGCAGGCTCAGTTGATCCTGCGCCTGGCGGGCTGCGGCGCGGTGCTTCCACCAGCGCGGCACCATGCCCAGCACACCGGTCACCAGCCCGGCGGCAAAGGCGGTGAGCACCACCAGCACCAGGGGCGCGCGCCACTGCGTGCCAAAGAAGAAGTGCACGGTGGCGTCCTGTTGGTTGTTGAGGGCAAAGGCAAACAGGGTGAAAAAAATGGCTGCCTTGAGCAGCCACAGCAGGTATTTCATGGATCTCCCCCGTGGTGGAGGAATTCTACGGGCCGCCGCCCTGCGCTTGGCCGCTGGCGGCGCAAAAACCTCAGCGGGGCGCGCCTGACGGCTCGTGCTGATGGCTTTCGAGTTCGGCGGTGCGCTGGTCCACGGCTTCGCGCAGGGCCTTGCCGGGCTTGAAGTGGGGCACACGCTTGGCCGGAATGGCCACGGATTCACCGCTGCGCGGATTTCGTCCGATGCGCGGTGGGCGGTGGCTGACCGAAAAGCTGCCAAAGCCCCGGACTTCGATGCGGTGGCCTTGCACCAGGGCCTGGCCAATGGCGTCGAGCAGGGTCTTGACGGCGTATTCCGCATCGCGCTGCGTGAGGTGGCTGAACCGTGCGGCAAGCGCTTCAACGAGGTCGGATCGGGTCATGGGATGAAAAAAGGCGTGAAAAAGGCCGGGAGGGCACATTGTGCACCCGCCCGGCCCTTGATGGAACAAGGGGCGTGGGGCGACGCTGAACGTCAGCGCCGCCTTGGGCCTTATTTGTCCGAGTTGTCCAGCTTGGCGCGCAGCAGGGCGCCCAGGCTGGTCGTGCCAGCGCTTTCGCGGGCTGATTGCTGGCTCAGCGATTGCATGGCTTCGTTCTGGTCGGCCATGTCCTTGGCCTTGATCGACAGCTGGATGTTGCGCGTCTTGCGATCGACGTTGACCACCACGGCCGTGACTTCGTCGCCTTCCTTGAGCACGTTGCGGGCGTCTTCCACGCGGTCGCGGGAGATTTCGCTGGCGCGCAGGTAGCCGATGATGTCTTCACCCAGATCGATCTCAGCGCCACGGGCGTCCACGGTCTTGACCTTGCCGGTCACCGTCTGGCCCTTGTCGTTCACGGTCACGAAGGTGGTGAACGGGTCGCCGTCGAGCTGCTTGATGCCCAGGGAGATGCGCTCGCGGTCCACATCGACAGCCAGCACGATGGCTTCGACTTCCTGGCCCTTCTTGTAGTTGCGCACGGCGGCTTCGCCGGGCTCGTTCCAGGACAGGTCGGACAGGTGCACCAGGCCGTCGATACCGGCAGCCAGACCCACGAACACGCCGAAGTCGGTGATCGACTTGATCGGGCCCTTGACGCGGTCGCCGCGCTTGGTGTTTTGCGCGAACTCTTGCCAGGGGTTGGCACGGCACTGCTTCATGCCCAGGCTGATGCGGCGCTTGTCTTCGTCGATTTCCAGGACCATGACTTCGACTTCGTCGCCCAGCGAAACCAGCTTGGCGGGAGCGATGTTCTTGTTGGTCCAGTCCATTTCGGAGACGTGCACCAGGCCTTCGATGCCGGGCTCGAGTTCGACGAACGCGCCGTAGTCGGCAATGTTCGTGATCTTGCCGAACAGGCGGGTGCTCTGGGGGTAGCGGCGAGCCACGCCCATCCAGGGATCGTCGCCCATCTGCTTGAGGCCCAGGGACACGCGGTTCTTCTCGGTGTCGAACTTGAGGATCTTGGCCGTGATTTCCTGGCCAGCGGTCACCACTTCGGAGGGGTGACGCACGCGGCGCCATGCCATGTCGGTGATGTGCAGCAGGCCGTCGATGCCGCCCAGGTCCACGAACGCACCGTATTCGGTGATGTTCTTGACCACACCTTGAACGATGGAGCCTTCCTTCAGGGTTTCCATCAGCTTGGCGCGCTCTTCGCCCATGGAGGCTTCCACCACGGCGCGGCGGCTCAGCACCACGTTGTTGCGCTTGCGGTCGAGCTTGATGACCTTGAATTCCATGGTCTTGTTTTCGTACGGCGTCAGATCCTTGATCGGACGCGTATCGATCAGCGAGCCGGGCAGGAAGGCGCGGATGCCGTTGACCAGGACAGTCAGGCCGCCCTTGACCTTGCCGGACGTGGTGCCGGTGACGAACTCGCCGGATTCCAGGGCCTTTTCCAGGCTCATCCAGGAAGCCAGACGCTTGGCGGTGTCACGCGACAGGATGGTGTCGCCGTAACCGTTTTCGATGGAGCCGATGGCCACCGAAACGAAGTCACCGACTTGGACTTCCACTTCGCCCTGATCGTTCTTGAATTCCTCGATGGGCACGTAGGCTTCGGACTTGAGGCCTGCGTTGACCACGACGAAGTTGTGTTCCACGCGCACGACTTCGGCGGTGATGACTTCGCCCGGGCGCATTTCGGTACGCTGGAGGGATTCTTCAAAAAGGGCGGCAAAAGATTCGGACATGTGTTTCCTTGCCACAAACAGGATTCCGGCAGCACCATTGCTACCGTTTTTATAGCTGCTTGCGGTGGTTTTGCGGGTGTTTCCGCGGGTTAAGTTGTGAACCACCTGACCGTGCGCTGCTGCGCGATGGGGGCCGGGTGGGCCTTTTGCAGGGCCTTGCGGCCCTGCTGCTTTTCAGCCCTGCGTGCGGGGCACGAAGGGCTGGCGCTCTTGCCACCAGACGAGCACCTGATCCACGGCCTGTTCGACCGTGAGGTGGGAGCTGTCCAGCACCAGAGCATCCTGTGCGGGCTTCAAAGGGGCAACGCTGCGGGACATGTCCCTGGCGTCGCGCGCCTGCAGGTCCGCACGAAGACTGTCGATTGTAGTGTCGATTCCCTTTGAAATCAACTGCTTGTGGCGCCGCTGCGCCCGACATTCCACGCTGGCGGTGAGGAACACCTTGAGCGGCGCGCCGGGGAAGATGACGGTGCCCATGTCGCGCCCGTCGGCCACCAGGCCGGGCAGGCGGCGAAAGCTGTGCTGGAGATGAACCAGGGCCTCGCGCACCGCTGGCAGGGCCGAAACGCGCGAGGCGTTCATGCCCGCTTCTTCGGTGCGGATGGCTTCGGTCACGTCGTCGCCGCCCAGCCAGACCTGGCTGCCTTCAAAGTGCACTGGGAGCTGGCGTGCCAGGGCGGCAATGGCGGCTTCGTGGGCGGCGTCGATCGCCAGCCCAGCGCGCTTGGCGGCCAGGGCCGTGATGCGGTACATGGCACCCGAATCGAGAAAACCGTAGCCCAGGCGCTGCGCCACCTCCGCCGCCACCGTGCCCTTGCCCGAGGCGGTGGGGCCGTCGATGCACAGCACCGGGATGTGTTCTGGCGCCACCTGCGCCACCGAGAACAGGGCCTCGAAGTAGTCCGGAAAGGTCTTGGCCACGCACTGCGGGTCTTCGATGCGCACGGGCAGGCCTGCCGGGTTGAAACTGGCGAGCGAGAAGCACATGGCGACGCGGTGGTCGTCATAGGTGTGGATGGACGCGGCTTTCCAGTGCGTCGGGCTGGCGGGCGGCGTCACACGAATGAAGTCTGGCCCTTCTTCCACGCTGGCGCCCAGCTTGCGCAGCTCGGTGGCCATGGCGGCGATGCGGTCGGTTTCCTTGACGCGCCAGCTGGCAATGTTGCGCAGCACCGTGGTGCCCTGGGCGTACAGGGCCATGACGGCCAGGGTCATGGCGGCGTCGGGGATGTGGTTGCAGTCCAGCTCGATGGCGCGCAGCGGCCAGGCGCCGCGCGACACTTCCAGCCAGTTGGGGCCGCTGGTGACCTGCGCACCCATGGCCTGCGCGGCCTCGACAAAGCGGATGTCGCCCTGGATGGAATCCAGCCCCACACCCAGAATTTTGACGCCATTTTGGCCGTTAGCGCCCGCTGCTATTGCGCCAGCAGCTATGAAATAGCTAGCAGAGGAAGCGTCTGCCTCCACATGGATGTCGCCGGGAGATTGGTAGCGGCTGCCGGCCGGAATGGTGAAGCGCTGCCATTGGTCGTGCACCACGGCAATGCCAAAACGCTCCAGCAGGCGCAGCGTGATGTGGATGTAGGGCTTGGAGATGAGCTCGCCCACCACCTCGATCACCACGTCCTGCTGCGCACTGGCCAGCGGCAGCGCCATCAGCAGCGCAGTGAGGAACTGGCTGGACACGTCGCCGCGCACGCGGATGGGCGCGTCGAGCTTCAGGGGCGGTACACCGCCTGCATGGGCGATGCGCAGCGGCGGATAACCCTCGTTGCCCAGGTAGTCGATCTGGCAACCGAGTTGGCGCAGCGCATCGACCAGGTCGCCAATGGGGCGCTCGTGCATGCGCGCAATGCCGCTGAGTTCAAACGCGCCACCCAGCAGCGCCAGTGCCGCCGTCAGAGGGCGCATGGCCGTGCCCGCGTTGCCCAGGAACAGTTGGGCAGGCGAGTGTGGCGCCCGGCCGCCCAGGCCGGTGATGTGTACCTGTGCGCCATCCTCTTCGACGGTGCAGCCCAGTTGGCGCAGCGCGTCCAGCATCACGCGGGTGTCGTCCGAGGCCAGCAGGTCGTGCACCGTGGTGCGGCCCGCGCTCAGTGCGGCCAACAGCAGCACACGGTTGGAAATGCTCTTGGAGCCAGGGAGCTGGACTTCGCCCGCCACAGCGTGCAGGGGCGGCAGATCGAGGAAGGCGGTGCGGTACATCGGTGTCGTTCGTCCATGGCCCAGGGGCCGGTGCACGCGGCGCATCGGCCCATGGGCATGCGCCGCGCGGGATTCGCTCAAGACGCCGCCCGTCTGGGGCCGCGCCGCAGGAAATCCCCGGGTTACTTCTTGCTGCGCTGGGCGCCCATGCGCCAGTGCTTGCGGGTTTCGCTGGCGAAGGTGAGCATGTCCTCAATGGACTGTGAGTCACCCTGGCGCATGGCGTGCTCGATGCGTTCGAGCGTCTGCTTGTACAGGTCGGACTGCCGCAGCAGTTCTTCGCGGTTGGACAGCAGGATGTCGCGCCACACCTTGGGGTCGCTCGCGGCAATGCGCGTGAAGTCGCGAAAGCCCGGGCCGGCGAGCGACAGGTAGGTGTCGGCATCCTCCTGCCCGGCGATGCTGTTGATCAGCGTGAAGGCCAGCAGGTGCGGCAGGTGGCTCACGGCGGCAAAGGCGGCGTCGTGCGACTCGGGCGACATGCGGGTGACGCGGCTGCCCAGTTGCGTCCAAACCTCTTGTGCGCGCTGCAATTGTGCGGTGTAGGTACGCTCGGTGGGCGTGAGGATGACCTGGCGGCCGCTGTAGAGGTCGGCCTCGGCGTGTTCCACGCCCGAGACTTCACGCCCCGTGATGGGGTGTGCAGGCACGAAGGAGCCCACCTTTTCGCGCAGCGCGCTTTCGGCGGCCTGCACCACGTCGGCCTTGGTGGAGCCCACGTCCATGATGAGCATTTGGGGCGTGACGAGGTGCCGGATGGCCTTGAGCGTGGCCTCGGTGGCCGACACTGGCACCGCCAGCAGCACGATATCGGCGCCGGCGACGGCCAGCAGGGCCGAGGGGGCTTCCACGTCGATCACGCCCAGTTGGCGTGCGCGGTCGGTCGTGGACGGGGACTTGCTGTAGCCCACCACGCGCTGCACCAACCCGGCCTGCTTGAGCGCCAGGGCAAACGATCCACCCATCAGTCCGCATCCGATGAGCCCGAGTTGTTCAAACATGCAATGTCCTTGTTGCGTTGCGGTGCATGGCGGCTTTCGCGCGTTCAGGGCGTGACCGGATAGGCGCCCAGCATCTTGTAGTACGCGCACAGCGAGCGCAGCTCCTCCAGCGCAGCGGCCACATGGGGCTGCGAGGGGTGTCCGTCGATGTCGATGTAGAAATAGTATTCCCACTGGCCCGTGCGTGCAGGGCGCGACTCGAAGCGCGTCATCGAGACGCCGTGCTTCTTCAGCGGCACCAGCAGGTCGTGCACCGCGCCGGGTTCGTTGGGGACCGAAACGATCAGGCTCGTGCAGTCCTTGCCCGTGGGCGCAGGCATGGCCAGCGTGTGGGGCAGGCAGATGATGGCAAAGCGCGTTCGGTTGTAGGCCTCGTCCTGGATGGCGTGCGCAACGATGTGCAGGCCGAACTGCGTGGCCGCGCGTTCGCTGGCCAGGGCCGCCCAGGTTGGGTTGGTGGCGGCCAGCCGCGCACCCTCGGCGTTGCTGGAGACGGGTCGGCGCTCGGCGTGCGGCAGGTGCTTGGTCAGCCAGGCCTGGCACTGCGCCAGGGCCTGCGGGTGGGCCAGCACGGCCTCGATGCCGTCGAGCGAATCGGTCTGGCGCAGCAGGTTGTGGCGCACCAGCAGGCTCACTTCGCCCACCACATGCGTGGGTGAGTGCAGGAACAGATCGAGCGAGCGCGTGACTACGCCCTCGACCGAATTTTCGACCCCCACCACACCGAACTGCACGCTGCCCGAGGCCGTGGCGTGGAACACTTCGTCGAAGTTGGCGCAATAGACGATGTCGGCAGCCCCGCCGAAATACTCGATCGCCGCCTGCTCGCAGAAGGTGCCCGCAGGCCCCAGCACGGCCACGCGCTGGGGTGATTCGAGCGCCAGGCAGGCCGACATGATTTCGCGCCAGATGGCGGCGACATGCGCGCTCTTGAGCGGCCCAGGGTTGGCGCGTGTGATTTTTTCGATCACCTGCGCCACGCGGTCGGGGCGGAAGAAGGGGGTGCCTTCGCGTTTCTTGACCTCGCCGACACGCTCGGCCACCAGGGCGCGCTGGTTCAGCAGGGTGAGCAGTTGCTGGTCGATGTTGTCGATCTGGACGCGCAGGCTGGCCAGTTCAGGGGTGGCTTGTGGGGTGTTCATGGGTGGGGCGCGGCTCAGGCGTGGCGCTGCTCGAATTCTCGCATGTAGTCCACCAGCGCCTGCACGCCTGCGATGGGCATGGCGTTGTAGATGCTGGCGCGCATGCCGCCCACGGACTTGTGGCCCTTGAGTTGCAGCAGGCCGCGCTCTTTGGCGCCGGCCAGGAAGGCATCGTTGCGCGATTCGTCACGCAGGAAGAAGGGTACGTTCATGCGCGAACGGCAGTGGGCAGCCACCTTGTTCACGTAAAACGCGGATTGGTCGATGGTGTCGTACAGCATCTGCGCCTTGGCGATGTTGCGCTGCTCGATGGCGGCAATGCC
The DNA here is from genome assembly GCF_022760965.1 of Simplicispira sedimenti. NCBI lineage: Bacteria > Pseudomonadati > Pseudomonadota > Betaproteobacteria > Burkholderiales > Comamonadaceae > Simplicispira > Simplicispira sedimenti. The sequence continues at coordinate 133,686 of NZ_JAKVIJ010000005.1, read as the reverse complement.
GCTGAGACTGCCTTCGCGCTGGCGCTTGAGCCACTGGAAGGTCAGGCCCGCGATGTAGATGCCCCAGGTGGGCGGCGTGTTGTACATGGAGCGGTTCTCGGCCACCGTCTGGTAGTTGAACGCGCTGGGGCAGATGGGCAGGGCGTGGCCCAGCAAATCCTCGCGCACCACGACCAGCGTCAGGCCCGCAGGGCCCAGGTTTTTTTGCGCGCCGCCAAAGGCCAGGCCCACGCGCGACCAGTCCACGCTGCGCGAGGCGACGTGGGAGGAGAAATCGATGACCAGCGGCGCATCCGAGCCCAGGGCCTTCAGGTCGGGCAGTTCATGGAATTCGATGCCGTGGATGGTTTCGTTGCTGCACAGGTGCAGGTAGCTGGCACCCTTGCTCAGTTGCCACTGCGTCGGGGCGGGCAGGGTGGTGAACTGGCTGTCCTCGCTGGTGGCCACCACGTTCACCTCTGCGGCGTACTTGCGCGCTTCCTTGGCCGACTTCTGGCTCCAGCCACCGGTCACCACAAAATCGACCGTCCCGGCACGCGAGAGGTTCAGCGGCACGATGGCGTTTTCGGCCAGGCCACCGCCTTGCATGAACAACACCTGGAACTGCGGCGGGATGGCCAGCAGCTCGCGCAGGTCGGCCTCGGCCTGTTCGCAGATGGAGATGAATTCCTTGCCTCGGTGGCTCATCTCCATCACGCCCATACCGCTGCCGTGCCAGTCCAGCATTTCGGCGGCGGCTTGTTCCAGAACTTCGGCAGGAATGGCAGCCGGGCCGGCAGAGAAGTTGTAGGGGCGTTGCATGGTTTGAATAAAAAACGGTGTCAGCGCCCATCAATAGAGCGCAAGCAGCTATAAAAATAATAGCAAAGCGCCTTGCGGCGCCTGGCATCAGGATTCGGCGGCTGAGGCGTCCTCGTCGGGCGTCGGAGCGTCGGTGTTGTTGGCGTCGTTTTCGACAATGCGCTGCAGGCCGCTGAGTTGTGCACCCTCGTCCAGCGCGATCAGCGTCACGCCCTGCGTGGCACGGCCCAGCTCGCGGATCTCGCTTACACGGGTGCGCACCAGCACGCCCTTGTCGGTGATGAGCATGATCTCGTCGTCGGCATGCACCAGCGTGGCGGCCACGACCTTGCCGTTGCGCTCGCTTTGCTGGATGGCGATCATGCCCTTGGTGCCCCGGCCGTGGCGCGTGTATTCGGTGATGCTGGTGCGCTTGCCGTAGCCGTTGATGGTGGCGGTGAGCACGCTTTGTGTCTCGTCCTCAGCCACCAGCATGGCGATCACGCTCTGGCCTTCTTCGAGCATCATGCCGCGCACGCCGCGAGCCTGGCGGCCCAGGGGGCGCACATCGTTTTCGTCAAAGCGCACGGCCTTGCCGCCGTCGGAAAACAGCATCACGTCATGCTGGCCGTCGGTGAGTGCGGCACCGATGAGGTAGTCGCCATCGTCCAGGTTCACGGCAATGATGCCGCCCTTGCGCGGGTTGCTGAATTCGTCCAGCGCCGTCTTCTTGACCGTGCCCATGCTGGTCGCCATGAACACGTAGCGGTCGGCCGGGAAGCTGCGCATGTCCCCGGTCAGCGGCAGCACCACGTTGATCTTTTCGCCGTCCTGCAGCGGGAACATGTTGACGATGGGCCGCCCGCGCGAGCCGCGCGAGCCCGAAGGCACTTCCCAGACCTTGAGCCAGTACAGCCGCCCACGGTTGGAGAAGCACAGGATGTAGTCGTGCGTGTTGGCGATGAAGAGCTGGTCGATCCAGTCGTCTTCCTTGGTGGCCGTGGCCTGCTTGCCGCGCCCGCCGCGCTTTTGCGCGCGGTATTCGCTCAGCGGCTGGCTCTTGATGTAGCCCGAGTGGCTCAGCGTGACCACCATGTCGGTGGGCGCAATCAGGTCTTCGGTGGACAGGTCTTGTGCGCTGTGCTCGATCTGGCTGCGGCGCGCGCCCAGCTTGGTCTGGCCGAATTCCTGCTGCAGGCTGGTCAGCTCGTCGCCAATGATGGTGGAGACGCGCTCGGGCTTGGCCAGGATATCCAGCAAGTCCTCGATGTGCGCCATGATGTCCTTGTACTCGGCGACGATCTTGTCCTGCTCCAGCCCGGTGAGGCGCTGCAGACGCATTTGCAGAATTTCTTGCGCCTGGGTTTCCGACAGGCGGTACAGGCCGTCCTGCAGCAGGCCGAATGTGCGCTCCAGGCCCTCGGGGCGGTAGTCGTCGGCGTTCACCACGCCGCCGTCTGCACGCGTGCGCGTCAGCATCTCGCGCACCAGCTTGCTGTCCCACGGGCGGGCCATCAGCTCGGCCTTGGCCACAGGTGGTGTGGGCGCGTTACGGATGATGGCGATGAAGTCGTCAATGTTGGCCAGGGCCACGGCCAGGCCTTCAAGCACATGGCCGCGATCGCGCGCCTTGCGCAGCTCGAACACGGTGCGGCGGGTGACCACTTCGCGGCGGTGCTGCAGGAAGACTTCGACCAGGTCCTTGAGGTTGCACAGGCGCGGCTGGCCGTCGATCAGGGCCACCATGTTGATGCCGAAGGTGTCCTGCAACTGCGTCTGCTTGTACAGGTTGTTGAGCACCACCTCGGGCACTTCGCCGCGCTTGAGCTCGATCACCAGGCGCATGCCCGATTTGTCGGACTCATCCTGGATGTGGCTGATGCCCTCGATCTTTTTTTCGTGCACCAGCTCGGCCATGCGCTCCTGCAGCGTCTTCTTGTTGACCTGGTAGGGCAGCTCGTCCACGATGATCGCCTGGCGCTGGCCCCGGTCGATGTCCTCGAAGTGGCACTTGGCGCGCATCACCACCTTGCCGCGGCCGGTGCGGTAGCCTTCCTTGACGCCCTGGATACCATAAATGATGCCAGCCGTGGGGAAATCCGGCGCCGGGATGATTTCCATCAACTCGTCAATGCTGGCCTGTGGGTTGCGCAGCAGGTGCAAGCAGGCGTCCACCACCTCGTTCAGGTTGTGCGGAGGAATGTTGGTGGCCATGCCCACGGCAATGCCTGCGCTGCCATTGACCAGCAGGTTGGGCAGGCGCGTGGGCAGCACCAGGGGCTCCTTCTCGCTGCCGTCGTAGTTGGGGCCGAAATCGACGGTTTCCTTGTCGATGTCGGCCAGCATTTCATGGGCAATTTTCGACAGGCGGATTTCGGTGTAACGCATGGCCGCGGCGCTGTCGCCATCGACCGAACCGAAGTTGCCTTGACCGTCCACCAGCATGTGGCGCAGCGAGAAATCCTGTGCCATGCGCACAATGGTGTCGTACACCGCGCTGTCGCCGTGCGGGTGGTACTTACCGATCACGTCACCGACGATACGGGCCGATTTCTTGTACGCCCGGTTCCAGTCGTTGCCCAGCTCGTGCATGGCAAACAACACCCGCCGGTGCACGGGCTTGAGGCCATCGCGCGCATCGGGCAGCGCCCGGCCCACGATCACGCTCATGGCGTAATCCAGGTAACTGCGGCGCATCTCCTCTTCCAGGCTGATGGGCAGGGTCTCTTTGGCGAACTGGGTCATGGGTGCGGCAGTCGAGGCTAAGGCTAGGGGCAACCATTTTAGGCGCAAGCGCTTGTTGCTGATGAGCAACACCCTGAGCTTATTCCGAAGAGGTGTAACGTCTTCCGGGAGGCTTGCACCGCAAGGAAAGCATGGCTATGGCACAATCGATCGAACGTTTTTGGTGATTGATGCCAATTGCGTCCGATCACGCAGCGCTGCTGCTGCGCCTTTTTCCCCAAGAGGAGAACCATGAAGAAACTGAACAAAGTGGCGATGCTCATCGCCTCCGCAGCGCTCGCAACTGCCGCTGGCGCCCAAACCATCGACAACTGGAAGAACGGCTCCAACGAGCTGGTCTGGAAGAACGGCACCAACGAACTGTGCTGGCGCGATGCCAACTGGACGCCTGCCACCGCTGCCCCTGGCTGCGACGGCGCTCTGGCTGCTCCTGCTCCCGCTCCGGCTGCTGCGCCTGCTGCTCCCGCGGCTGCTCCCGCTGCACCCGCGCCTGCACCCGCTGCTCCCACCTCTTCCAAGGTGACCTACGCTGCCGACGCCTTCTTCGACTTCGACAAGGCTGTTCTGAAGCCCGAAGGCAAGGCCAAGCTGGACGACCTGGCCTCCAAGGTCAAGGCCATCAACCTGGAAGTGATCATTGCTGTGGGTCACACCGACTCCGTCGGCTCTGACGCCTACAACCAGAAGCTGTCGATCCGCCGCGCCGAAGCCGTGAAGGCTTACTTGGTGTCCAAGGGCATCGACAAGAGCCGCGTGTACACCGAAGGCAAGGGCGAGAAGCAGCCCGTGGCCGACAACAAGACCAAGGAAGGTCGCGCCAAGAACCGTCGCGTTGAGATCGAAGTGGTCGGCACCCGCGCCAACTGATCTTCTGCGCAACGCGCACCTCAAAAAGCCCCGCTTGCGGGGCTTTTTGTTTTTCGACCGGGCCCGTGCGCTGCTTCGCCGGGTTTACAGTGCACGCAGTTGCCTTGTCTTCTGGAGCTCCATGGATTCGCACACCTTTCTCTGGCACGACTACGAGACCTTCGGGGCAGACACCCGGCGTGATCGACCGGCGCAGTTTGCGGCTGTTCGCACCGATGCGCAGCTCAACGAAATCGGCGAACCCCTCATGTGGTATTGCCAGCCGGCCAACGACTATCTGCCCGATCCCACGTCCTGTCTGATCACCGGCATCACCCCCCAGCAGGCCTGGGAGCGGGGCCTGCCCGAGCGTGAGTTTGCGCAGAAAATCGCCGACGAAATGGCGCAGCCCGGCACCATTGGCGTGGGCTACAACACCATCCGGTTCGACGATGAAATCACGCGCTTCATGTTCTGGCGCAACCTCATCGACCCCTATGCGCGCGAGTGGCAGAACCAATGTGGCCGCTGGGACTTGCTCGACGTGGTGCGCCTGGCCTATGCGCTGCGGCCCGACGGCATTGTCTGGCCGACCAAAGAAGATGGCTCGCAAAGCTTCAAGCTGGAGCACCTGACGAAGGCCAACGGCCTGCAACACGAGGCCGCGCACGATGCGCTGTCGGATGTGCGAGCCACCATCGCGCTGGCGCGGTTGCTGCGCCAGCACAACCCCCGGCTGTTCGATTTCGCCTTCGGCCTGCACAAGAAGGACCGCGTGGCTGCCGAGCTGCGCCTGCCCGCCACGGCGCAGACGGCGCGGCCCTTTCTGCACGTGTCGGGCATGTTCCCCGCTGAACGCGGCTGTTTGGCCGTGATGTGGCCGCTGGCCAGCCATCCCACGAACAAGAACGAGATCATCGCCTGGGACCTTGCGCATGACCCACGTGAACTGGCCCTGCTGGATGTGGAGCAACTGCGTTTGCGCATGTTCACGCGCACGGCCGACCTGCCCGAAGGCGTCACGCGCCTGCCCATCAAGACCGTGCACCTGAACAAATCACCCATGGTGGTGGGCAATGTAAACACGCTCACGCCTGCGCTGGCGCAGCGCTGGGGCATCGACCTGGCCCTGGCGGCAGCGCACGCCGAGGTGGCGCGCGCGCTGCCGGACATGAGTGCCATCTGGCCCGCGGTGTTTGCCCGCCCGCCCGAACCCGCGCCCGATGTGGAGCAGGACTTGTACGGCGGCTTCGTGGGCAACAACGACCGCCGTCGCCTCAACGAGCTGCGCACCCTGTCGGGCGAGCAGCTTTCCCGTGCACGCACGGGTTTCGACGATCCACGGCTGGACGAGTTGCTCTGGCGTTACCGCGCGCGCTCGTTTCCCGATACCTTGACGCCCGAGGAGGCGCAACGCTGGGAAGCGCACCGCGCAGCCCGGCTGCTGGAAGGGCAGGGCGGCATGCGGACCGTGGACCAGTTTTTTGCCGAGATCGACCAACTCTCCGAGACCGCCGACGAGCGCGCCGAGGAGATTCTGGGTGCCCTGTACGATTGGGCCGAGGCCATCGTCCCCGAACATTGAGCCGGCACCATGCCTGAAGCCCCACCACCCGCCAGCATTGGAAAATACCGCATCGAACGCGAAATCGGTCGCGGTGCCAGCGGCGTGGTGTACCTGGGGCTGGACGGCTTTCGGGGCAAGCAGGTGGCCATCAAGCAGATGCATGCCCACCTGCTGGCCGATCCGGCGCAGGCCCAGCGCTACCGCCGCCTGCTGCGCAACGAGGCCATGCTGGCCGGACGCCTGCGTCACCCGCACATCGTGCGCTTGTTGGATGCCGACGAAGAGGCCGTTCCGCCCTACCTGGTGCTGGAATATGTGCAGGGCCGCCCCTTGTCGGACTTTGCCAAGGCCGACAGCCTGCTGCCCGTGGCCCAGGTGCTGGACATCGCCTTCAAATGTGGCCAGGCGCTGGAGCATGCCCAGCGCCAGGGTCTGGTGCACCGTGACATCAAGCCCGCCAACATCCTGTTGTCCGAGGAGGGGGAGGTCAAGCTGGCGGATTTTGGCGCAGCCCTGTCGGTGCGCAGCGAGGCCACGCAGATCGCCGGCTTGGTCGGATCACCCTCGTACATGTCGCCCGAGCAGGTGCGTGAAGAGCCACTCACGCACCACAGCGACATGTTTTCGCTCGCGGTGGTGGTGTATGAGCTGCTGACGGGCCGCCGCCCCTTCGATGGCGACACCGACTACGCCACCATGTTCCGCATCGGCAACGATGTGCCTGTGCCGCCCAGCCTGCTGCGGCCCGCATTGCCCACAGAGCTGGACCAGTGGCTGCTGCGCGCGCTGGCCAAGCACCCGCAACAGCGCTACCTCCAGTGGGAAGACTGGTGCCAGTCACTCATGGCGCTGAGCAAAAGCCTGCCGCGCCAACGCTCGCAGGACACCGAGTCCGAACGCTTCGCCCGCTTGCGCGCGCTGTCCTTCTTTGACGACTTCCACGACGTCGTGCTGTGGGAACTGATGCGCCTGGGCAAGTGGCGCCGCCTGGACCGCGGCACGGTGTTGATGCGCGAGAACACGCCGGGTGATTCGTTCTGTGTGCTCATCGAAGGGCAGGTGAGCGTCAGCCGCCAGGGCTGGCACCTGAGCACCCTGGACCCCGGCGTGACGCTGGGCGAGATGACCTACCTGCGCCCGGAGCACCGCATCCGCACCGCCACGGCAGTGGCCGAAACCGAGGTGCTGGTGCTCAAGATCCGCAACCCCGCACTGCGCGAAGCGTCCGAGGAATTGCAGTCGCGCTTTGACAAGGCTTTCATCCGGCTGCTGGTGGGCAGGCTCATTGCCACCAACGAGCAACTGGCGGAATGGGAAATCATGGCGGCCCCACGGGGCACCAATGGGGCTTGATTGCTATTAAATTAATAGCTGTTGGCGCTTTATGGGTGAGCGCTCAAGCCACTTTTCCTTGGTTCTGCCAATAATGGCCGGCGGCACCCATTCTGATGCCCAGACTGCCCTGGATCAGCACCCGTGCGATCAGCGTGGTTTTGCGCGCAATTGCCTGCTCTGCGGGGCCTCAGGCGGGTGTATAACCACACCCCTTGGGTCTCGTGCATGTGCGTGGCCCATCCTCCGATACGGCCCGCCACACTGGCGCGCCACAACACCAAGGAAAACGCAAGATGGGCGCGCAGTGGAAGGCAAAAGGCAAGGCACAGGTGGCCGACGCCAAGGGCAAGCTGTTTGGCAAGCTGGTCAAGGAAATCCTGGTCGCCGCGCGCGGCGGTGCGGACCCGTCCACGAATTCGCGGCTGCGCCTCGTGGTGGAGCAGGCCCGCAAGGCCTCCATGCCCAAGGACACGCTGGAGCGTGCCATCAAGAAGGGCTCGGGCACGGGCACCGAAGCGGTGCACTACGAGCATGTGATCTACGAAGGCTTCGCGCCGCACCGTGTGGCCGTGATGGTCGAGTGCCTGACGGACAACGTGAACCGTACAGCGCCTGAAATGCGCGTGCTGTTCCGCAAAGGCCAGCTGGGTACTTCGGGCTCGGTGGCCTGGGACTTTGACCATGTGGGCCTGATCGAGGCCGAGCCCGCCACCGCAGGCGCAGACCCCGAGGTGGCTGCCATCGAGGCCGGTGCGCAGGATTTCGAGCCAGCGGACGAGGAGGGCGCCACCCTGTTCATCACCGACCCGACCGACCTCGATTTGGTCAGCCGCGCGCTGCCCGCGCAGGGTTTCACCGTACTGACGGCAAAGCTGGGCTACAAGCCCAAGAACCCCGTCAATCCCGCGAGCCTGAGCGCAGAGCAACTGGAGGAAGTGGAGTCCTTTCTCGCCGCCATCGATGCCAACGACGACGTGCAGAACGTGTACGTCGCACTGGCGGGCTGAGGGAGCCTGGGGATCCAACCTGCGTCAGCCGGTCCCCCGCGCCTCGTGGAGGTGCTGGATGCATGGGATATTCTGAACCCGCTGCATGGGTCACCACGCCACGGTAGAGTTTCTGCACAGTGCACAGTCCAACCCTCCTGACTCTCACGGCCATCCTCATGGCCATGGTCACCGCAGTGCTGTTTGCAGTGTGGTACTTCAACCGGCAGATCCCTGGCCTGCGGCTGTGGACGCTGTCGTACCTGTTCGGCCTGCTGTTCAGCATCAGCTTCCTGCAATGGACGCGACTGCCGCCCGCCCTGTCCGTCGTGCTGACCCAATGCGCGGTGTCATTGACGGGCTACCTCTGCCTGATGGGTTGCCATGCCTACATGGGTCGGCCGCCGCCCCGCCATGGACGGGCGGCGGTGTTCATCGCGGTACTGGTTGGCATGGCGCTGTATTTCACGTTGGTGCAGCCCCATCCGGGCATGCGCTTTCTGGCCGCGAGCCTTGGGCCTGGCGTGTTCTACGGGTTGTCGGCCGCCACCCTTGCGCATGGGGGCATGCAGGCCTACCCAGCCCGCTACCTGACGGCGATCGTCATGGGCGCACATGGCGCTTTTGTGCTGTTGCGGACCCTGCTGTTCAAGCTGCAGATGTCGCTCGTGCAGGATGCCGACATGGTCCCGGCCCTGTCGCAGTTCGTCATCCTGGAGGCGATCATGGCGCTGGTGCTGATCGCGTTTGGCATTCTGATGCTGGCCAACGAGTTCACCCACAGCGCCTTGCGGCGCCTGGCGGAGATGGACCCGCTGACCAGCGTCTTCAACCGGCGCGCCTTTCTGACGTTGCTGGACAAGGCCATCAGCCAGGCGCGGCGCCGCAGGGCCGAACTGCCCGTGCTGGTGATCGATCTGGACCATTTCAAGAAGATCAACGACACCTGGGGCCACCAGTGCGGGGATGAGGTGCTGCGCCACTTCGTGGGCCTGGCCGCCAGTTGCCTGCGCAGGGAGGATCTCATGGGCAGGCTTGGTGGCGAGGAGTTCGCAATCGCCTTGCCCCTTGCCACCCGCGAGGGTGCCAGGGCCGTGGCCGAGCGCCTGTGTTCTCTGGTGGGGCAGCACCCCGCGATGACCGAGCATGGGCCGATCGCGCTCACAGTGAGTGTCGGAGTGACCCTGTGCGCTGCCGGCGAAAGCCCCGAAGGGGTGTTGCACCGTGCGGATGCGGCCATGTACCAGGCCAAGCAGCGCGGGCGCAACCGGGTCGAGGTGTGGCAGCCAGAGCCCGTTCCGGGCGGCTCACGGGCCGCCGCCGCCAGCCCGTAGCCTTCGAGTCCCAGCGGCTGCGCTGGTTGGGTGGTGACGGCTTTGAAGCATTGGCGCATGGCGACCTGGCTGGTCATCTGGCCCACATGCAGGGCCATGTGTGCCGGTTCGTGCCAGTTCCTGCTGTCGCTACTGCCCAGTCCATACCAGGGGTCCTTCACGCAGTCCTGGCTGAAAGCCACGGTCAGACCTGCGGCCAGTAGTTCGGGCAAGCGCGTCATGCCCCGGCGCTTTTCGGCGATGCGGCCGTCCTGAATGGCAACGGACATCTGGGTGCGGCCGTCGGGCAGCGTGGAGTTGCAGCAACCCGAGGATACAGCGCAAAATTGCTATTGTTTTGATAGCTGCTTGCGCTGTATTTATGGGCTCAAAGCCTATTTTCCATCAAATTTTAGGTGGCCTCAGAAATCCTTGACCAGCGACACATGGACGCTGCGCCCTGGCTGGGTGTAGGCGTCATTGGTGGTGGACGAGGCCGCCAGGCCATAGACGTCGGGCCAGAGCCAGTACTTGCGGTTGGTCAGGTTGTGCACGGCGAAGTTCAGGCGCAGGTCCTTGCGCAGGCGCCACTGCGCGGATACATCCAGCGTGGTGGCCGAGGGAACGGTGAACTGCGTGTTGGGCGGCTTGACGGACGAGGCGCTGTCGATGTCCTTGGCCGTCTTGGCCGCATGGTGGCGCATGTCCAGGCGCAGGCCCCAGGCCGCCGTGTCGTACTGCACGCCCAGCGCCAGCTGGGCGGGGTCCACCGAGTTGATGGGTTTGCCGGTGGCGCGGTTCACACCGCGTGCCTTGCCGTAGCTGAACGGCGTGACCAGGCGTCCGCCCGCCACGCGGCCCCAGTCGTACTGGCCCTTGAGCTCAAAGCCAGTGATGCGTGCGCGCTCGGTGTTGATGGTCTGGAAGATGCGCGGATCCGCCGCTGTGCCCGTGCCGCGGATCAGCACCGTGTCCATGATCAGGTTGGAATAGTGGCTGCCAAACACGGCGGCGTCCAGGCTCAGGCGGTCCAGGCGTCCGCGCACGCCCAGTTCCACGCCGCGGCTCTTTTCGGGCCGGAGGTCGGGGTTGGGGATGATGATGACCTGTTCGGCCGCGTTTTCGTAGTAACCGTTGACCTGCCCTGCATCGGGGGCGCGAAAGCCCGCTGCGTACTGGCCGAACACGCTCCACTGTTCCGTGGCGCGGTACAGCACGCCGATCTTGGGCGACAGCGCCGAGCCCGAGAGCGACTGCCCTGGCTGCTTGGCGGGTGGGTAAAAGCCCGCCTGGCTGGTCACGTCAAGCGAAAAATGGTCGAAGCGCAGGCCAGGGGTCAAGCTCCAGTTGCCGTGCACCGATTCGTCCTGCACATAGAGCGCGCTGGTGGTTTCGCGTGTGTCGGGGAAGCGCTTGAGCGGAAACACTTCCGGTGGGAGGGGGGCCAGGCCGGTGTAGAGGTTGGAGATGTCGCTGCGCACATGGTCCAGCCCGTAGGTGATCTTGTGCGCCCAGCCACCGCTGCGCAAAATTTTGTCGGCCTGCACGCCGGCCTGCCAGGTGCTCTCGCCATAGGAGTTGTCGCGCACGCGCAGGGGCAGGGTGTTGCGTACGCTGGTGCCGACCTGGCGCGATTGCGCATCCTGGTACGCCACGACGGTGCGCACGTGGTCTGCCCAGTCGGTACCCAGGCCAAACCGGGCATCCCAGGTCAGGCGGTTGCGCTCCATGGAGCGCGAGGAGTATTCATCGACGATGGCACCGGCAATCTGCGCCGGGGTGCCGCGCAAGGGCAGGGGGTTGCGACTGGAGAGCAGGTCCACATCCGATTTCTTCTGCACATGCTCCAGCGTGAACACGTGGCGCTGCGTGGCATGGGGGCGCAGCACGATCTTGCCGAGCACGGCGTTGTCGCGGTCGTCCTGCGGGTTGGGGCGGGTGCGGTTGAGATTGGGCTCGTGGTTGGTGCCCATGTTGTCCATGGCGTGGGCGCCGCGGGTGGTGGCCGTCAGCATCCACTGCAGGGTGTCGCTGGCTTGGCCTGCCACGGTACCGGCCAGGGTGTGGCCGTTGTCGTCACCGCTCCAGCCCGCCGCAATGCGGCCACCGAGCGTTTTGGGTGTTTCGCCTTTGCCGACGGCCAGGAAGTCGGCCGGTTCGTGCGTGATGAAGTTGACCAGCCCCGCCATGCCGTCGGAACCGTACAGGGCGGACGCCGGGCCACGTACCACCTCGATGCGCTTGAGCAGTTCGAGCGAGAGGTATTCACGGTCAAAGGTGGTGGTGCGGAAGGCGTAGCTGCGCGGCATGCGCACGCCATCGGTCATCAGCAGCACCCGGTTGCCACCCAGGCCGCGGATGTTGATGCCTACGTTGCCATCGCGCCCGGCGCTGGCGGTGGCACCGCCGACGGAAAACCGGGCCGGCGAGCGCTTGACCGACGTGTTGGGCAGGTTCTCCAGCGCTTCGCGCAGGTTGCGGCTTTGCTGGTTGCTCAGGGTGTTGGCGTTGATCACATCGTAGGATAGCGGCAGCTCGTCTGCCGCCTGCTCCTGCCGCGAGCCGCTGACCACCACTTCGGGCAGTGCCGCATGGGCGTTGCGTGGGGCCGTGCTTTGGGCATGTGCCGGCACCATGTGCAGACAAGCCAGGGATACCAGGACGGCCAAGGTACGTGCCTGGGGTCGGGAAGGTTCTGTCGAACGGTGGATCTGCATGTTGGTTGTTTTTTGCGTGGGTGGTAGGTGTCTGACGGCTTCGCAGCAAGGGGGGAGCGCAGGCTGAGCCGCCTGCGCACATCCCCAGACCAGGGTCGGCTATGGCTTCTTGGCCTTGGAGGCTTGGAGGCGTGCGTCGTCCAGGTATTCTTGGGTGACCTTGGCGTCTTCGGAGCCCGGTTCCAAGAGTCCCAGCAGTTTTTCCCAGTCTGCTGCGGCGCGATCGAAGTCGCCCTGTTGATAGGCGGCAACGCCGGACATCATGAGTGCGCTGGGGTGTTCGGGGTCCACACTCAGGGCCTGTCGAACCAGTTCCTGCGGCTGGCCCTCCATGCGATTGCCTGCCCGCAGGGCCAGCAGTTCGGCATAGTCCACCAGGAAGTCGGGGTGGTTCTGAATGGCTTCACTGGCCTTGGCGTAGGCCTGCGCGGCCTCGTCCAGTCGGCCCATGACCTTGTAGGACCGCGCCAGCATGGCCCAGCCCTTGGGGTTGTCTGGATTGGCCTGGAGTTTGGCGGCCAGGGACTCCACCATCTGGATCACCTGTTCTTGCGCTGCGGCCTGCGCGAGTGCAGGACTCAGCGCCGCAGGGTTGCCCAGAAAGTGGTACATGCCTGCGGCGCCCAGGGGCAATACCAAGGCCAGCAATGCCGAAGTGCGTCGTGCGCTCCAGAAGGGTGTGGCGGTCGGTGCGGCAGGGGCATCGGGTTCTGCGGTGTCGTCCAGCAGGCGCAGCTGCAGCTCGTCGCGGGTGGCCTCATAGTCGGCCGGTGTCATGGTGCCATTGGCAAGGTCGCGCTCCAGGGCATCGAGCTGTTCGCGGTAGATGGCGGCGTTCAGTCGCAGGCTGGAGACGTTGTTGAGCGGCGTTGGACGCAGCAGGGGCCAGACCATCCAAACGATGATCAGCACGGTCAAGGCCGCTGCGAGGGCAATGAAAAGGGTCATGGAAGGCGGTCCGGAGCTTGCAGGATTGACTGCGCCTTGGCGCGTTGGGCTTCGTCAAGCGGTTGAGGCTTGGCGTCACGCTGGTGGGTGCGCACGATGCGCACGAGCCCATACACGGCACCCGCCAGCAATACAAAGGGGCCAAACCAGAGCAGCCAGGTCACCGGATTGACGGGCGGGCGGTAGCGTACGAAATCGCCATAGCGGCTGACCATGAAGTCCATGATCTCGGCGTCACTTTTGCCGGCCTGGATCTGGGAGCGGATCTCGCGCTTGAGGTCCATGGCCAGATCGGCCCGCGAGCCCGCCAGCGATTCGTTCTGGCAGACCAGGCATCGCAGCTCCGCCGAGATGGCGACCATGCGTTTTTCCACCACCGGGTCTTGCGCCAGCGGAGGGGCTTCATTGGCGTGGGCAGGCAGAGCGAACTGCAACGCCAGCAACAGGGCAAGCCAGAATTTCATTTTTGCAGTTCCTGTGCCAGCGGCAGGATGGTCTTGAGCAGGGCTTCCTCGGTCACGGGGCCGATCTGCTTGAAGCGAATCTTGCCTTCCTTGTCGATCAAAAAGGTCTCGGGCACGCCATAGACGCCAAAGTCAATACCAATGCGCCCTTCAGGATCCACCACCGACAGGTCATAGGGGTCACCATGGCGGGCCAGCCATTTCAGCCCGTTGGCAGATTGGTCCTTGTAGTTCAGGCCGATCAGCGGAATGTTTTTGCTCTTGGCATATTCCATCAGCACCGGGTGTTCCTGCAGGCAGGCAGTGCACCAGGACGCCCAGACGTTCAGCAACCACACCTTGCCGCGCATGTCCTGGGCCGAGAACTGTTTTTCGGGCGTGTGGAGCAAGGGAGCGACGAAAACGGGCGCAGCCTTGTCAATCAGGGGCGAGGGAACCACGCGGGGGTCGCGGGTCAGGCCGATGGCCAGAAACACCACCAGAACCAGAAATACGCCCAGGGGAATCAGTGCTTTTTTCATGCTGTTGCACCCGAAACCAGCGCATCCGATGCTGTCGCGGCCTTTTTCTTGCGATAGCGGCGGTCCAGTGCCGCCAGGGTGCCACCCAGGGCCATGAGCAACGCACCACCCCAGATCCAGCTCACGAAGGGCTTGTAGTACACGCGCACAGCCCACGCCGGGTTCGCTCCACCTTCCAACTGCTCTCCGAGAGAAACATACACATCACGGGCCAGCCCGGTGTCGATGGCGGCTTCGGTCATGGGCATGGTGCTGGAGAAGTAGGCGCGCTTTTCGGGGTGCAGATGGCGCAAGACCTTTCCATCTTGGATCAGCTCGACATCACCCACGTCTGCACGGTAGTTGGGGCCTTGGGCCTGGCGTATGCCGGTCAGCCGCAGGGTATAGCCACCCACGGAGACAGTGTCTCCCACAGTCATGCGTACGTCTTTTTCGGTTTCGTAGTTGGTGACCATGACAACGCCGAGGGTGCTGACCGCCACACCGATGTGGGCGATGTGCATGCCCCAGAACGACCAGGGAGTGGAGCGCCAGCGCGCCGTGTCTCGGAGCTGGCGGTAGATGTGCTGTGCCGAAGACAGCACGATCCACAGCGCCAGGCTCATGCCCAAGGCCACTGCAGCCGACCAATGGCCAGCCAGAATCGGCAAAGTGCATCCCAATGCCACGGAAATCAGGGCGGTGGCGCCCAGCTTTTTGCACAGCTCGGCGATGCCGTCACTTTTCCAGCGGGCAAAGGTGCCCACCACCATGAACAGCAGGACAGGCACCATGATTGGCACAAAGACGGCGTTGAAGTAGGGCGGGCCGACCGACAGCTTGCCCAGGTTCAGCGCATCGACGATCAGCGGATACAAGGTTCCCAGCAGCACGGTGGCGGCCGCGGTGGTCATCAGAACGTTGTTGAGCAACAGGAAGGTTTCGCGTGAGACCAGCTTGAACGAACCACCAGCGCGCACCTTGCTGGCACGCATGGCAAAAAGGGTCAGGGAGCTGCCGACGACAGCGATCAGGAACACCAGAATGAAAACGCCACGCCGAGGGTCTGTGGCGAAAGCGTGGACCGAAGTCAGCACCCCGGAGCGCACCAGGAAGGTGCCCAGCAAACTGAGTGAGAACGCTGTGATGGCCAGCACGATGGTCCAGTTGCGGAACAGACCGCGCTTTTCCGTCACCGCCAATGAGTGGATCAGCGCCACGCTCACCAGCCAGGGAAGGAAGGATGCGTTCTCCACCGGATCCCAGAACCACCAGCCGCCCCATCCCAACTCGTAATAGGCCCACCAGGAGCCCAATGCAATGCCCAGGGTGAGAAACATCCAGGCCACCGTGGCCCAGGGGCGCGACCAACGCGCCCATGCGGCGTCCAGGCGCCCGCCCAGCAGTGCGGCAATGGCAAAGGCGAACGGCACGGCCAGGCCCACGTAACCCATGTAGAGCATGGGCGGGTGAAACACCAGACCGGGGTCTTGCAGCAAGGGGTTCAGATCACGCCCGTCCGCAGGGACATCGGTCAGCCGCAGGAATGGGTTGGACGTCAGCAGCATGAAGAGCAGAAAGCCCACCCCGACCAGGCCGAGAATCCCCAATACCTTGGCCACCATGGCGTCGGGCAATTGCCGGGAGAAAAATGCCACTGCCAACATCCACGAGGTGAGCATGAAGTGCCACAGCAGCAAGGAGCCTTCATGCCCCCCCCACACCCCAGCGATGCGGTACAGGGCGGGCAGGCTGGAGTTGGAGTGCTGGACCACATAAACGACGGAGAAGTCGTTGGAGTAGAACGCATAGGTCAGGCAGCCATAGGCGATGGCGGTGAGCAGCCATAGCGCGTGCGCGCCGGGGCGGGCCAGAGCGATCCAATCGCTGCGGCCGGTCTGACCACCGATCACGGTCAAAACCCCCAGCGCGAGCGCAACAAAAAGCGACAGGATCAGCGCGAAGTGGCCTAGTTCGGGAATCATGTTATTTCAGCGTTTCAATGGTCTTCTGGGCCTGATCGACGGCATGCTGTGCCTCTGGGGGCATGTAGTTTTCGTCGTGTTTGGCAAGCACTTCCGTGGCTGTGAACAGTCCGTTGTCGCCGAGCTTGCCCTGGGCCACCACCCCTTTGCCTTCGCGGAACAGATCGGGAAGGATGCCGGTGTAGGTCACCGTCATCTCCTTGGCTGTATCGGTGACGATGAACTTCACCGTGAGGTCCTTGCGCTCGACGGAGCCTTCCTTGACCATGCCGCCCACCCGAAAGGTGCGGTTCTTGGGCGCCTCGCCCGCAGCCACCTGGCTGGGACTGAAGAAAAACACCAGGTTGCTTTCAAAGGCGTTCAGCACCAGATAGGCCGCCAGCGACAGGGCGGCCAGACCGCCCGCAATGACGGCAGCGCGTTTGTGACGTGGTTTCATGATTCGTGATGGGAGTCAACACCGTTGCGAAGGTTTCGCAAGATCTGTTTGCGCTGGCTGCGAATCAGCAAGGATTCGCACAGCATGACCAGGGCGGTCGCACCAAAGCTGCCCCACACATAGAGTGCGTAGCCGCCCATGGCAAGAAATTCGGAAAGACTATTCCACTGCATTTTTCACCCAGTCTGTATGGCGTTCCCGCTCAAGAATGATGTTGCGCACCCGAGCCAGCGCAGCCGCGATGGCGTACATCCAGAACGCCAACACCATGATCAGCATGCCCCACAGCATGGGTGCCGCCATCGAGGGCGCCCGGGTCAGCGAGACCGATGCTCCCTGGTGCAAGGTATTCCACCAGTTCACCGAAAAATAGATGATGGGGACGTTGACAACCCCTACCAGGGCGAGCACGGCGCAGGCTTTGTCTGCTCGGCGGGGATCGTCAATGCTCGATTGCAATGCCAGAAATCCCAGGTAAAGGAAGAGCAGGATCAGCGTCGAGGTGAGTCGTGCGTCCCATACCCACCAAGTGCCCCACATGGGTTTGCCCCAGAGCGACCCCGTCAGCAGCGAAAGAAACGCAAACAAGGCCCCTGTGGGGGCAAGGGCGGCGGCCATCATGCCCGAGAGGCGCGTATTGAACGCCAGACCGACACCGGCCCAAGCGGCCATCACGAGGTAGATGAACATCGACATCTGCGATGACGGCACGTGCACAAAGATGATGCGGTAGCCTTGCCCTTGCTGGGCATCCACGGGCGCCACAAAGAAGGAGATCCACAAACCCACCACCATCAGCAGGGCGGCCAGTGCTGCGAACCATGGCCACATCTTGCCAGCCAGAAAGTAGAAGTTCTGGGGCGCAGCGTACTTGAACCAGTGAATGCTGTTTGTTTTCATTCCAGGGATATCTTCAGTGCAGCCGTTGTGGCGAAGGGGGCAAAAAACAGGGAAAGAACCAACAGCGCAGCCAGCAGGGACAGGTGCCCATGGACACCCAGATCCGAGGTGTAGGCTTCCACAGCCCCCGCGCCAAAAATCAGGACGGGAATGTACAGCGGCAGGATCAGGAGCGACAGCAGAACCCCGGCACCCCGAACACCGAGTGTCAATGCGGCGCCAATGCTTCCTATCAGGCTCAAGGTCGGTGTGCCCAGGAGCAGTGTCAGCATCAGAATTCCCAGGGATGACGCATCCAGCCCGAACTGCAGGCCGAGAACCGGCGCCATCAGCACCAGAGGGACGCCCGACAGCAAGAAGTGGGACAGGGCCTTCGCGGCCACCAGCAACTGCAGCGGAGCTGGCGACAACACCATTTGCTCCAGGGAGCCGTCGGCGTAGTCGCTGGCAAAAAGGCGCTGAAGAGAAAGCATGGCAGCAAGCAAGGCACTCACCCACAAAACACCGGGAGCCATGCGCAACAAAAGCGCCGACTCCGGCCCGACGCCCAGAGGGAAGAGGCTGGCGACCACGGCAAAAAACACCAATGGCGTCAGCACTTCACCCTTCTGGCGCATTGCCAGCGAAATCTCGCGGCGCAGGACCGCAAGCATGACGCTTCCCAGTCCGATGGGCTTGACATGCGTCAATTTCATGCGCGCAACTCCAAGATTTGGACTGGGATGGCGCCGATCTCGACGGCCTGATGACTGGTCAGAACCGTGAGGCCACCATTGGCAAGGTGTTCTGCAATCAGCTCCGTCAGCATCTGTATTCCGGTGTCATCCATGGCCACGAAGGGCTCATCCAATACCCACAGTGGCGCCTGACTCAGCGCCAGTCGGCACAAGGCCACGCGCCTTTTTTGACCTTGAGACAGATGACGAACGAGGTGTTCTCCCCGGCCGGGAACTCCAAACCTGGCAAGAATGTTGCGAATGGAGCCCTCATCGGTCGTAAAACCACCCAATGCGGCGGTGAACGCCAGGTTCTCGCGCACGGTCATGGACTCTTGCAGGCCATTGAGGTGCCCCAGGTAACACAGATCACGCTGAAAGTCGGCCCGTTGCTTCTGGATGGGCACGTCGTTCCACAAGATGGCGCCGGATTCAATGGGCGCCAGGCCGCACAGCATGCGCAAAAGACTGGTTTTCCCAATACCATTGACCCCCACCACATGCAGCCAGCGCCCAGCCTCAAGGGTGCAGTGGATGTTCTGGAACAGCTTGCGGCCGCCCTTGCTGCACCCCAGCGAGTCAAAGCGCAGTGTAGATAGTGGTTTCAATTCGGGGCTTTCGAGTCGCGGGCGCAAATCTTACGCGAGTGGGGCGTGCGGTTTGCGGGTGCATGCCTTCATCAGCAATGGTTGGATTGTGCGTACATTTTTTAACTCTTTGAGGCATTTGGAATGGCTGTTTAACATAGATCAAGTTGACGGTAGAGACAACGCCCGCATAATGGTCTTGCCCGGATCGACTTGTTGTAGCCGTCACCGGGTTTCGACCGCCGCCTGCGGGCGGATTGGCTGCAAGGTACCTTTGGAGTAAGAACGATGACATTTCCCCGCCTTTCGAGCATTGCTGCAGTGGTGATGCTGACGGGCCTTGCAGTTCCTGCAATGGCTCAAGACAAACCTCAGGCGCCCACCATGACGGCCGCTGAAAAGGAAACCGCCAAGAAGATTTACTTCGAGCGTTGCGCTGGTTGCCACGGTGTCTTGCGCAAGGGTGCCACCGGCAAGAACCTTGAGCCGCATTGGAGCAAGACCGACAAGGACGGCAAGACCACTGAAGGTGGTACGCTGGCCCTGGGTCAATCGCGTCTGGAAAAGATCATCGGTTACGGTACCGATGGCGGCATGGTGAACTTTGATGACATCCTGACCAAGGAAGAAATCAACCTGATGGCTCGCTACATCCAGAACACGCCGGATGTGCCGCCAGAGTACAGCTTCAAGGAAACGATGGATTCCTGGAAGGTCATCGTGCCGGTCGACAAGCGTCCGACCAAGCAGATGAACAAGATCAACCTGAAGAACGTGTTCTCTGTGACGTTGCGCGACACGGGCGAAGTGGCCCTGATCGATGGCGACACCAAGGAAATCCGCAGCATCGTCAAGACCGGCTATGCCGTGCACATTTCGCGCCTGTCTGCTTCCGGCCGCTATGTGTACGTGATCGGCCGCGACGGCCGTCTGTCCCTGATCGACCTGTGGATGGAAAAGCCTGATGTGGTTGCCGAGCTCAAGATCGGCTTCGACGCGCGCTCGGTGGATACCTCCAAGTTCAAGGGCTTTGAAGACAAGTACGCGATTGCTGGTTCTTACTGGCCGCCTCAGTACGTCATCATGGACGGCGATACGCTCAAGCCCCTCAAGGTGGTGAGCACCCGTGGTATGACCGTGGATGGCGAATACCACCCCGAGCCCCGTGTGGCTTCCATCGTGGCATCGTTCATCAAGCCTGAATGGGTGGTGAACATCAAGGAAACCGGCCAGATCCTGCTGGTCGATTACTCCGACATCGAAAACCTGAAGACCACCACCATCGGTTCTGCCAAGTTCCTGCACGACGGCGGTTGGGACGCTTCCAAGCGCTACTTCCTGGTTGCGGCCAACGCTTCGAACAAGATCGCTGCGGTGGATACCAAGACCGGCAAGCTGGCGGCCCTGGTCGATACGGCCAAGATCCCCCACCCCGGTCGTGGCGCCAACTTCGTTCACCCCAAGTTCGGTCCCGTCTGGGCTACCGGCCACCTGGGTGCTGATGTTGTGACGCTGATTTCCACGCCCTCGGAAGATCCGAAGCACAAGCAGTTCAAGCAGTACAACTGGAAGGTTGTTCAGGAAATGAAGCACGTGCCGGGTAACCTGTTCGTGAAGACCCATCCGAAGTCCAAGCACTTCTGGGCTGACGCTCCGCAGAACCCCGACAAGGATCTGGCTGAGTCCGTGGCAGTGTGGGACATGGCCGACCTGTCCAAGCCCAAGGCTGTGCTGAACGTTGCCAAGGATTCCGGTCTGCCGGAAACCAAGGCCGTGAAGCGTGCTGTGCACCCCGAGTACTCGGCTGACGGCAAGGAAGTCTGGATCTCCCTGTGGGGCGGCAAGACCGACCAGTCCGCCATCGTGGTGTATGACGATGCAACTCTGAAGGTGAAGAAGGTGATTACCGATCCGAAGATGATCACCCCCACC
Source organism: Simplicispira sedimenti (assembly GCF_022760965.1). Taxonomy (NCBI): domain Bacteria; kingdom Pseudomonadati; phylum Pseudomonadota; class Betaproteobacteria; order Burkholderiales; family Comamonadaceae; genus Simplicispira; species Simplicispira sedimenti. The sequence continues at coordinate 112,926 of NZ_JAKVIJ010000005.1, read as the reverse complement.
GGCAAGTTCAACGTGTACAACACGCAACACGACATCTACTGATAAAACAGCCTTGATCTGAGGCACGGATCGAGGGGCGCAAGCCCCTCGATCCACGCGTCTCCGATGTGATGCATAAAGTGGGGAGAGATTGAATGGCTGGAAAACTTGCAACCCTGTGGGCCACGCTGAAAAAGCCGAGTGCGAAATATTCGCTTCTTGGTCTGCTGATGACGGGTTTTATCTCTGGCATTCTGTTCTGGGGTGGTTTCAACACCGGGATGGAAGCGACCAACACGATGGACTTCTGTATTTCGTGCCATGAGATGCACGATAACGTCTATCAGGAATACAAGAAGACGATCCACTACAGCAATCGCACGGGTGTGCGTGCTGCCTGCTCGGATTGCCATGTGCCCAAGGACTGGACACACAAGATGATCCGCAAGATCCAGGCCAGCCGAGAAGTGTGGGGCAAGCTGACCGGTACGATCGACACCAAGGAAAAATTCGAAGCCAAGCGCTTGGTTCTGGCTGAGCGGGAATGGGCGCGGATGAAGGCCGCCGACTCGCGCGAATGCCGCAACTGCCATAGTTTCGAGGGCATGGACACCGAGAGGCAGAAAGCGCGCGGCGCTAAGATGCACAAGATCGCACAGGAAGAGAAGCAGACCTGTATCGATTGCCACAAGGGCATTGCGCACACCAAGCCCAAAGGCATGAAGGAAGATTCGGACGAAGATCTGTAAGCTTATATGGCAGCCGCTTCCGCAAGGGAGTCGGCTGCCTCTGAGTTACCTACTAGGAGTTATCGATGAAAAAGACTACGCTTTCCATGATGCTTTTGGGCTCGCTGCTGGCTGTGGGTTCGCAGGCCGCTTTCGCAGCACCTGATTGGTCCAAAGTGCCCAAGCGCGACATCCATGTTTTCCACCCAGGTGTCTCGCCCATGGAGTGGGTGGGTAAGAAGTCCGACCACAGCGGTACCGCCGGTCTCAAAAAGGGTGAAACCTGCGTGGGTTGCCACGAAGAGAAGGGTGCGCTGAACTTCGACTTCAAGCGTCTGGCGGGTAAGGACATGGAGCCCAAGGGCGCCCCCAAGACCATGAACTACCCCGTTGCGGTGCAGGCTGCCTATGATGCCAGCAACCTCTACATCCGTCTGACCTTCAAGGCTCCCGCTGGCGGCGCCGACCAGAGCGACAAGGAAAACGAGGTCAAGGCGACCGTGATGTTCCCGGACGCTCAGGTACAACTGGCAAACCAGGCCGGCTGCTGGGCGTCTTGCCACAACGATGCCCGCACCATGCCTGGTGCGGATGACAAGAAGACCAAGTACGTCAAAGCAGGTTCGTACCAGCTGATGCAGTGGAAGAGCGCCAAGGGCGCCAAGGTAGCGAACGGCTCGGTGACCACAGAGCGCAAGATGGATGGCGGTACCCTGGGTGCACAGGCCGAAGGCTCCAAGTCGGGTGATACCTACACCGTCACGTTCACCAGCAAGAACCCTGGCGAAGGCAAGGCGGTTCCGTTCGGCATCGCCATCCACGGCGATCACTCTACCGGCCGCTTCCACCATGTTTCTCTCGGCTACACGCTGGGCGTGGGTGCCGATGGTGACGTGAAGGCGCTCAAGCAGTAACTGATGCGGTATGGCAGAGGGCCGCATGTTCTCGGTCATGCCCCATGGGAGGCGGGTGGCGTTCGCTGCGGCACTCGTCTTCTCTTTCGCTGCGATCCCACTGGTTTCTGCACAGCAGACGGTGGAAGTGGTGATCCAGAAATACCGCTTTGAGCCGGCTGAGGTTCAGATCCGTGCCGGGGACACCGTCAAATGGATCAACCAGGAAAAACGTACCAGCCACTCCGTGCTCTTTGCTCCGGAGCAAGGGGGGGAATCAGAGAGGTTTTTCCCAGGTGAATCTTGGCAGCGAAAGTTTGACGCGCCTGGCCGCTATGTTTATTCCTGCGGCCCACACCCCGAAATGAAGGGTGTGGTGGAGGTGGTAGCACCTTAGTTCTTCAGCGATAGTTCTTAGCCTCTTTTTGGATTGAAGGCTGAGAGCGACAAAATTATCTGAGTTGTTTACTCGGTTGATGCAGATCAGCCTGCTTTGTGCTGGCCTTTCTATATTCCCGAGTGTCTTGCGGCGGGGGAACATCAGCCGGTGAGATGTTGGCTGCGCCAGTGGTCAACCCAACAACTGAGTATTTGGAGCTATCGCATGAAATATTTCCGACCCACGAGCGTCGCGGCTGTTGTGCTCGCGACTTTTGCGCTTGGTGCGTCTGCACAAGAGCAAAAGGGTGTTTCTGAGGTTGAGCGGAACTACCAGGCTGGTACGTCCCCGCTGACCGCCACCCCGATGGTGCAAAGCACCAACCCCAAGGCGCCGCCCATGTCGCTGGTGGAGTTTGAGGCTGCGCGCAAAATTTACTTTGAGCGCTGCGCAGGTTGCCACGGAGTGCTGCGCAAAGGCGCCACTGGTAAACCTTTGACCCCTGATCTGACGGTCGCCAAGGGCACCGACTACCTGAAGGTATTCATTGCCTACGGTTCGCCCGCAGGCATGCCCAACTGGCAAACCTCGGGTGAGTTGTCCGAGGAGCAGGTGGATCTGATGGCGCGTTACATCCAGCACGAGCCGCCCCAGCCACCCGAGTGGGGCCTGGCCGACGCCAAGAAATCGTGGAAAGTCATCGTGCCGCCCGAAAAGCGTCCCACGAAGAAGATGAACAACTACAACATCGAGAACATCTTCTCGACCACGCTGCGCGATGCGGGTGAGATTGCGCTGATCGATGGCGACACCAAGGAAATCATCAACGTCATCAAGACCGGCTACGCGGTGCACATCTCGCGCATGTCGGCATCGGGCCGCTACCTGTTCGTGATTGGTCGTGACGCCAAGATCAACATGATCGACCTGTGGATGGAGAAGCCCGATAACGTGGCCGAAATCCGTGTTGGTCTGGAGGCCCGCTCCGTGGAAACCTCCAAGGCCAAGGGTTACAAGGACAAACTGGCCATCGCCGGTACCTACTGGCCGCCCCAGTTCACCATCATGAAGGGCGACACGTTGGAGCCGCTTCGGATCGTGTCCACCCGCGGCATGGTGGTGGGCACGCAGGAATACCATCCTGAGCCCCGTGTGGCCTCGATTCTGGGATCCCACTACAAGCCCGAGTTTGTCGTGAACGTGAAGGAGACGGGCAAGACCCTGTTGGTGGACTACTCCAACATCGACGTGCTCCGGATCGCCGAAATCGGCTCTGCCCCGTTCCTGCACGATGGTGGCCTGGATTCGTCCAAGCGCTACTTCATGGTGGCTGCCAACCAGAGCAACAAGATTGCTGCCATTGACACCAAGGATGGCAAACTGGCAGGCTTGGTCGAAGTGGGCAAGATTCCGCACCCTGGGCGTGGTGCCAACTTCGACCACCCCAAGTTTGGCCCTGTCTGGGCTACAGGCCACCTGGGTGACGAAACCATTTCCCTGATCGGCACCGACCCCAAAAAGCACAAGCAGTACGCCTGGAAGGAAGTGGCCAAGCTCAAGGGCCCTGGCGGTGGTGCGCTGTTCGTCAAGAGCCATCCCAAGTCCAAGAACCTGTGGTCTGATGCCCCGCTGAATCCGGATCCCGCCGTGTCCCAGTCCATTGTGGTGTACGACATCAACAACCTGGACAAGGGCTACAAGACGTTGCCCATCGCCGAATGGGCTGGCCTGAAGGACGACGGTGCCAAGCGCGTGGTGCAGCCCGAGTACAACAAGGCGGGCGACGAAGTATGGTTCTCTGTCTGGTCTGCCAAGAACAAAGAGAGCGCCATTGTGGTGGTGGACGACAAGACCCTCAAGCTCAAGAAGGTCATCAAGGATCCGCGCCTGATCACCCCCACGGGCCACTTCAACGTCTATAACACGCAGCACGACGTGTATTGATGTACCGAGCGTCCCACCTGCCAAGGTGGGGCCCCATGCAATGCAAAACCGCACCCTTTTGGGTGCGGTTTTTTTGTGGGTGGGTGCCTTTCGTCAGTGGCTGGTCCCTTCGGAGCGCGTGATCTTGTTGTGCAGGTTGTACTTGCCCACCGGCTTGTCCATGGGGATGCGCTTGATTTCCTTGAAGGTGGCGGCATCGAAGACGATGATGGCGCCGCCGTCGGCCTTGCGCTCCCACAGGCTGGCCAGCACGTACTTGCCGTCGCGCGTGAACTCCACGTGCGCCAGGGTCTTGCCCGGGTCGGTGCGGATGTCGGCCACGCGTTCCAGGGTGCGCTTGTCGATCACCTGCAGCGTGTCCTTGGCCTTGGGCGACATCATCGAGTCCGTCCAGGCGTAGGGCGTGTTCTCGTGGCTGCGCATGAAGAAGCCGGGGCCCAGCGTGGGAATGGTCTTGATGGTTTTCCAGTTGTCCAACTCGATCACCGTCACCTGGCTCTCGTGCAGGCTGGGGGTGGCCATCACGGTGCGCTCGGGCGTGCCGGGCTGGGGGCGGTATTTCCAGGTGATGCCCGAGCCCAGGTGCGGCATGCCGGGCAGCTGCAGGTTGGCGATCTTTTTTCGCACGTCGAGGTGGATCACCTGGCCCTTGCCGGCCTCGCGGCTCGCGCCCATGAGCTCGTCGTAGCTCTGGGTGAAGAAGAAGTCGTCGATGGGCTCGGACAGGTAGGTGCGGCGCGGGTTCAGGAAGCCGGGGATGAAGGCGCCTTCCTTGTAGAGGAAGTCGTGGATCACGCCGATGGGCACGTCGTCGGCCTTGGGGTTGTAGCTGATCTCCCAGACCTCGGGCACGTCCTTGAGCGCCGCGATGAAGCTCTGGCGCGGTGCGGCGTCGTACACAGCCGAGACGCGCGAGGTTTGCGTGCGGTCCTTGTTCAACACCTTGTGCACCTTGAGCAGGTTCAGATCGGCGTCGAGCAGCACCAGCGTGTGCGGCAGGTAGTTGGCCACGGCCACGTACTTGCCATCGCCCGAGACCGCCAGGTTGCGCGTGTTGATGCCCGCGCGCACCTCGGCCACCACCTGCAGGTTCCAGATGTCGAACTTGGTGATCCAGCCGTCGCGCGACGCGAAGAACACATAGCGTCCATCGGGCGTGAATTTCGGCCCACCATGCAGCGCGAAGCGCGAAGCGAAGCGGTGGATGGGTTCGAGCTTGTCACCGTCGAGCACGGTGACATGGTTGTCGCCCGTTTCCACCACGATGAAAAGGTTCATCATGTCCACGCCCTGGAACACGGGCGCGGGCTTGTCGGGCAGGTTGCCCGGCGCATGCTGGACGATGCGCGAGGCCTTGATGTCGGCCTCGGTCATGGTCGGTGCGGGTACCACGGGGGTGTAAATGTGCTCTGCCAACGCGGCAATCTGTGCCTCGGTGAGCTGACCGGCGAAGCCGGGCATCTGTGTGGCGGCGCGGCCTTCGCGGATCACCTTCAGGGCTTCGGCCTTGCGCAGGCGCGTGAGACTCTCGGGCAGCAGCGCAGGGGCCGACTGGCCGAGCCGACCGGCGCCATGGCAGGCGGCGCAGTGCTGCTGGAAAAGCGCGGCGGGGGATTCGGCATGCGCGGGCACGCTGGTGGCCAGCAGCAGGACGGTGACGCCCAGCCAGCCGCGTACTCCGGGCAGGGGGGCGGTCGAGCGGACGGCAGAAAGGGAGCGGAGCAGGGTGTTCATGGGTGGACCGTGGATGTCAGTGCCCCACAGGCGCATGGTGCACACCATGCGGACAGCTCTGGGGCCCTGGTGCCTATTTGGTGCCGAAGATGCGGTCGCCCGCATCGCCCAGGCCGGGCAGGATGTAGCCGTGGTCGTTCAGTTCGCGGTCGATGGCCGCGGTGTAGATCGGCACGTCGGGGTGGGCTTTTTGCAGCGTGGCGATGCCTTCGGGCGCGGCCAGCAGACAGACAAACTTGATCGAACGGGGGTGGAGCTTTTTCAGGCGGTCCACGCAGGCGGCGGCCGAGTTGCCGGTGGCGAGCATGGGGTCCACCACGATGATGTCGCGCTCGTCCATCTCGGAGGGCATCTTGAAGTAGTACTCCACGGGCTGCAGCGTGGCCGGGTCGCGGTACAGGCCGATGTGGCCCACGCGGGCACCGGGCACCACGTTGAGCATGCCGTCGAGGAAGCCGTTGCCCGCGCGCAGGATGGAGACCAGCACCAGCTTCTTGCCATCAATGACCTTGCCGGTCATGCGCTCAAGCGGGGTTTCGATTTCGATGTCCTGCAGCGGCATGTCGCGTGTCACTTCGTAGGCCATCAGGGTGGAGAGCTCGCCCAGCAGGCGGCGGAAGCTGTTGGTGCTGGCGTCTTTCTTGCGCATGAGGGTCAGCTTGTGCTGCACCAGCGGGTGGTCGATGACGTGGACGTTGCTCATGGAAGGCATGGGGAAGCAGGTGTTACAGAATGCGATAAACCGTCAGTCTGCCAGAAAGCGTGCATAGCGCGGCAAATCGACGTTGCCACCGCTGATCAAAACGCCCACCCGTGCTCCGTGCAGATCCAATCCGGCTGCGTTGGCAGCGGCAAAGGCCAGGGCGCCCGTTGGCTCGACCACCTGCTTCATGCGCTCCGCAAAAAAGCGCATGGCCTGCACCATGCTCGCGTCGCTGGTGGTCACGATGTCTTCCACATGCTTGCGGATCAGGCCGAAGGCCAGTGGTCCCAAGGCCTGTGCCTGTGCGCCATCGGCGATCGTGCTGCGCGGCAAGGGGATTTGCACAATCTGGCCGGTGCGCAGGGATTGCTGGGCGTCATTGGCATGCTCGGGTTCCACGCCCACAACGCGGCAGTTGGAGTTTGCCGCCTGCACCGCCAGCAGGCTGCCTGCAATCAGGCCACCCCCTCCGACAGGTACGAGCAAGATGTCAAGGCGGGGGACATCTTCCAGCAGCTCCAGCGCCGCAGTTCCCTGGCCTGCAATGACCTCGGGGTGTTCGCTGGGAGGTACCAGCGTCATTCCGCGCTCCAGCGCCAGGCGCTGACAGATGGCCTGGCGGTCTTCGGTCATGGGATCGTAGGTGAGCACCTGGGCGCCGTATTCGCGCGTTGCAGCCATTTTGGAAGTGGGCGCCGTCTCGGGCATGAGCACCAATGCGGGCATGTCCAGCAGCCGCGCGGCCAAGGCCAGGGCCTGGGCATGGTTGCCTGCCGAGAAGGTGATGACGCCACGCTCGCGCTGCGCATCGGTGAACTGCGCCAAGGTGTTGAATGCACCTCTGAACTTGAAAGAGCCCGTGCGCTGCAGGTTTTCGCATTTGAAGAAAAACTGTGCGCTGTACTTCTCATCTGCGGCCGTGGACCGCAGGATGGGTGTGCGGTGAACCAGCCCCTTGAGGCGATTGGCCGCCTGCAGCACGGATGCAGGGCTGGGAGGAGCGAAAGGAAACAAAGCGTCCATGGCGTCTGATCCCTGAAGCAAGGTGGTGGTGCCGATGCGGGCCATCTTAGACTGCCTGCCAAAACTTTGCAAAGAAATGGCTTGCAGTGCCCGTTCAATATACGGTAATAGCTATCAATAAAATAGCAGGTGAATGCTGGCGGCCTGGACTGACAATGGAGCCCGGGGCGGAGCCTCAGCCTGCGCCACTGCCGTCCGCGCTGCTGCCATCGCCGTGGTCGCTGTCACCCCAGGCAACACCGTCGGCCTCTTGGCGGCCTTTCCAAAGGCTGGAAAACTTTCTCTGCGGCTCCACGCCCGCAAAATCTTCGGCACGGCCGCTGAATCCGCCTTCAGAGAAACTGGTGCCATAGTGAAACGCCTGTGCGGCGGACGCCAAGGGGCCAGCGAGAGGGCGCGCTGCATAGCGCAGCCCATCGGGCATGTCGAGCTTGGTGTCGATGGCAAACAGCAGTGGCAGGCGGCTGGGGTTGCGCGGGTCGATGGATTCGTCGCAACAAGCCCAGTACCAGGTGCGGCGCAGGCCGTCGTTGTAGTGCGCTTTCTTGCCAAGAACCTGCGCCGGGGAATGCTCGGGCACATAACCCAGTGCCGAGCGGCACCAGGTCGCATAGGCCGGAGCATTGCGGGCGAAATCGGCCCACATCACATCCACGGCTCGGGTGGGCACCGCGGTGTACTGGCCCTTGCTGCGCAGGGTGGCGATGAAGAACTGGCGCAATGCGCGTTCGGCCAGTTCCACGTCCTTGGCGGTGAGGTGGGGGAATGCCTCGCGCAGTTTGCGCTTGAGCGAATGGGGCAGGGCACTTTCGCGGATGAAGCGCTCACGCACGGCGTCGGCCCAGCGGGTCAGCGCGTGGGTGGCCAAGGCACTGAGTGCAAAGGGAAGCAGCCAGTCGCCTCCAGGCTGGGCGCTCCCCGCCAGACCCCACAGCAGGCCCAGGACCCAGGCCCCCGCAAACGCAGGCCAGAGCCAGCGCGCGCAGCGCAACAGCAGCCATTCAAAGCCGGTCATGTGGGCTTTCAGCGCTTGCGCCCACCGAAGATGCTCCCCATCACGCCGCGCAGAATCTCGCGGCCCAGGGTGGTGCCCATGGTGCGCACGGCCGACTTGGCCATGGTTTGGGCCAGCCCGTCGCGCCGACCGCCGCGCGGGCCCGTGGAGCCGAACAGCACGTCGTTGAGCCCACCCAGCAGGCCGCCTTCTTCCTGGGGAGCCGTGGCGGCCCCCTTGCCGTTGGCGGGTGCCTGTGCGGCCATCTGCTCAGCGCGGCCTTTGAGTTTTTCGTAGGCCGATTCGCGGTCCACCACCTTCTCGTACACGCCCGCGACGAGCGAGCTGGCCATCAAGGCCTGGCGCTGCTGGGGCGTGATGGGACCGATCTGGCTGCCCGGTGGCAGCACGTACACGCGCTCGGTGATGCTGGGGCGGCCCTTGGCGTCGAGAAAACTCACCAGTGCCTCGCCCACGGCCAGTTCGGTGATGGCGGTCTCGATGTCCAGGCCGGGCTTTTGCCGCATGGTGGTGGCCGTGGCCTTCACGGCCTTCTGGTCGCGTGGCGTGAAGGCGCGCAGCGCGTGCTGCACGCGGTTGCCCAGCTGGGCCAGCACGCTGTCGGGGATGTCCAGCGGGTTCTGCGTGACGAAATACACCCCCACGCCCTTTGAGCGCACCAGGCGCACCACCAGCTCGATGCGCTCGATGAGTACCTTGGGCGCCTCGTTGAACAGCAGGTGGGCTTCGTCGAAGAAGAACACCAGCTTGGGCTTCTCGGGGTCGCCGATTTCGGGCAAGGTCTCGAACAGCTCGGACAGCATCCACAGAAGAAAGGTGGCGTACAGGCGCGGCGAGTTCATGAGCCTGTCGGCCGCCAGGATGTTCACCACGCCATGGCCGTTGGTGTCGGTCTGCATGAAGTCCTGGATGTCGAGCATGGGCTCGCCGAAGAACCTGTCGCCGCCCTGTTGCTCGATCTGCAGCAGACCGCGCTGGATGGCGCCCACGCTGGCGGCGCTGATGTTGCCGTATTCGGTGGTGAACTCCTTGGCGTTGTCGCCCACGTACTGGAGCATGGCGCGCAGGTCCTTCAGGTCCAGCAGCAGCAGGCCGTTGTCGTCGGCGATCTTGAACACCAGGTTGAGCACACCCAACTGCGTTTCGTTGAGGTTGAGCATGCGGCCCAGCAGCAGCGGGCCCATGTCCGACACGGTGGCGCGCACCGGGTGGCCCTGTTCGCCGAACACGTCCCACAAGGTGACGGGGCAGGCCTGTGAGGTGGGCTGCTCCAGCCCGCGGTCTTTGAGCACGGCCGCCATTTTTTCGGGAATGTGGCCGGTCTGGCTCGTGCCCGTGAGGTCGCCCTTCACATCGGCCATGAACACCGGCACGCCAATGCGCGAGAAGTTTTCGGCCAAGGTTTGCAGCGTCACCGTCTTGCCCGTGCCGGTGGCGCCCGTGATCAGGCCGTGGCGGTTGGCCAGGCCAGGCAGCAGGTGGCATTCGATGGAGGCGTGCTTGGCAATCAGCAGGGGTTCGGCCATTTCGGGTTTCCTCGGGGGTATGAGCGCAGGCAAAAGTAAAATCTTGGCCGGTAGATTAAATCAATACAAAGGATTTCCCATGGCCGGACACAGCAAATGGGCGAATATTCAGCACCGCAAGGGCCGCCAGGACGAGAAGCGCGGCAAGATCTGGACCCGCATCATCCGTGAAATCACCGTCGCCGCGCGCACCGGCGGCGGCGACCCCTCGGCCAACCCCCGCCTGCGCCTGGCGATCGAAAAGGCCAAGGCCGCCAACATGCCGGCCGACCGCGTCAAATACAACATCGACAAGGCCACCGGCAACGCCGAGGGCGTGAGCTACGAGGAAATCCGCTACGAGGGCTACGGCATCGGTGGCGCCGCCATCATCGTGGACACCATGACCGACAACCGCGTGCGCACCGTGGCCGAGGTGCGCCACGCCTTCAGCAAGCATGGCGGCAACATGGGCACAGAAGGCTCGGTGGCCTTCCAGTTCAAGAACGTGGGCCAGATCATCTTCGCCCCCGGCACCAATGAAGACAAGGTCATGGAAGTGGCGCTCGAAGCCGGCGCTGACGACGTGGTCACCGATGACGATGGCGCCATCGAGGTGCTGACCGCACCCGCCGAGTTCGAGGCCGTGAAGAACGCCCTGGTGGCTGCCGGTCTCACGCCCGATGCGGCCGACGTGACCATGCGCCCCGATGTCACCATCGAACTGACGGGCGACGACGCCGCCCGCATGCAAAAGCTCCTGGATATCCTGGAAGACCTGGACGACGTGCAGGACGTCTTCCACAATGCCGCACTGTAAATAAAGCCTCCCATGAAAGTACTCGTCATTGGCGGCGGTGGCCGCGAACACGCCATCGCCTGGAAGCTCAGCCAGTCGCCCAAGGTCACGCGCGTCTTCGTGGCGCCGGGCAACGGCGGCACGGCGCTCTCCAGCCACCTCGAAAACATCGCCATCACCGACGTGCGCGCGCTGCGCGAGTGGGCGCAGAAGGAAAAGATTGCGCTCACGGTTGTGGGCCCCGAGGCGCCTCTGGCCGCGGGCGTGGTCGATGAGTTCCGCGCCCATGGCCTGCGCATCTTCGGCCCCACCAAGGCCGCCGCGCAACTGGAAAGCTCCAAGGCCTTCTCCAAGGCCTTCATGCGCCGCCACGGCATCCCCACGGCCGACTACGACACCTTCACCGACCCGGCTGCGGCCCACGCCTTCGTGGACCGCCTGGGCGCGCCCATCGTCATCAAGGCCGACGGCCTGGCGGCCGGCAAGGGCGTGGTGGTGGCCATGACCCTGCAGGAGGCGCACGACGCCGTGGACTTCATGCTGGTGGACAACAAGTACGGCGTGACGCACAACGAAGGCGGCGCGCGCGTGGTCATCGAGCAGTTCCTCGAAGGCGAGGAGGCCAGCTTCATCGTGCTGTGCGATGGCAAGAACGTCTGCGCCCTGGCCACCAGCCAGGACCACAAGCGCCTCAAGGACGGCGACCAGGGCCCCAACACCGGCGGCATGGGCGCGTACTCGCCCGCGCCCGTGGTCACGGCCGACGTGCACGCCCGCGCCATGCGCGAGATCATCCTGCCCACCATCCGTGGCATGGAAAAGGACGGCATCCCCTACACCGGCTTCCTGTACGCCGGCCTGATGATCGACGCCCAGGGCCATCCCAAGACGCTGGAGTTCAATTGCCGCATGGGCGACCCTGAAACCCAGCCCATCATGCTGCGCCTCAAGAGCGACCTGGTGGACGTGCTGGGTGCGGCCATTGATGGCAAGCTCGACCAGGTCGAGCTGGAATGGGACCGCCGCACCGCCCTGGGCGTGGTGATGGCCGCGCACGGCTACCCCGAGGCGCCGCGCAAGGGCGATGCCATCACCGGCCTGCCGCAGGATGCGGACGATGCCATGGTCTTCCATGCCGGCACCGAGCTGAAAGACGGCGTGCCCCACACCAGTGGCGGCCGTGTGCTGTGCGTGACCGCGCTGGCCGACAGCGTGAAGCTGGCCCAGCAGCGCGCCTACGACGTGGCGCGCGGCATCCACTTCGACGGCGCGCAGTACCGCCGCGACATCGGTCACCGCGCCATCAAGACGCCATGAGCGAGCCGTTTCACAGCGACAGCAACGTGGCCCGCGTGCGCGGCTACCTGACGGGCCTGCAGGCGCGCATCATCGCGGCACTGGAGGCAGTGGAAGGTGAGGGCGGCGCGCGCGCCGTGACCGACCCCTGGCAGAAAGCGCCCGGCGAGCTGCTGCAGGGCGACGGCATTACCCGCATCATCGAGGGTGGCCGCGTGTTCGAGCGTGCGGGCTGCGGCTTTTCGCACGTGCGCGGCCCCAAGCTGCCGCCTTCGGCCACGCAGCACCGCCCCGAACTGGCGGGCGCGCCGTTCGAGGCCATGGGCGTCTCGCTGGTGTTCCACCCGCGCAACCCCTACGTGCCCACGGTGCACATGAACGTGCGCATGATCGCCGCTGGCCACCCGGGCCAGGAACCCACCTGTTGGTTCGGTGGCGGCATGGACCTCACGCCGTACTACGGCTTCGAGGAGGATGCGGTGCACTTTCACCGCACCTGCCACGACGCGCTGGCGCCGTTCGGCGACGACAAGTACCCGCGCTTCAAGCGGTGGTGCGACGAGTACTTCTACCTCAAGCACCGCGACGAGCAGCGCGGCGTGGGCGGTGTGTTCTTCGACGACTTCGCCGAACTGGGCTTCGAGCAGAGCCTGGCCATGACGCAAGCCGTGGGCGACGCCTTCCTGAGCGCCTACCTGCCCATCGTGGAACGCCGCGAAGGCACGCCCTACGGCGAGCGCGAGCGCGACTTCCAGCTCTACCGGCGCGGCCGCTATGTCGAGTTCAACCTGGTCTGGGACCGGGGCACGCACTTTGGCCTGCAGTCGGGCGGGCGCACCGAATCCATCCTGCTGTCCATGCCGCCGCTGGCAGCCTGGGCCTACCGCCACGAGGCGGCCGAAGGCTCGCCCGAAGCCGAGCTGACCCAGCGCTTTCTGGTGCGGCGCGACTGGTTGTGAGAACCTGTTCACGGTCTTTTCATGAGGTACGTTGCGGGGCAACCCTTCGGGCAAGGCAGCAAACCGCCACGCTCGTTGTTGCCCGCCTTGCCCAGGCTGCCAGCATGGGCTGCGGCAGGCGCCTGGATCGTGGCGGTTTGCTGCCTTGCGTACCCCATGAAAAGACCGTGAACAGGTTCTATGGCGATCACTATAAAATCAGTAGCTTATAGCGCTCGTGTCTATTGCCCCAGAGGCCAAAAACACCTCAAAAATCCAGCGGCGCGCATGCGCAACACCTGCGGGCCATTGCGCTGGTGACCCCCGCCAATGCGCGCTATATTGACCCCCATCACTTCACCCACCATCGCCTGATGACCACTACCACCACCTCGGAATCCGCTGCCAAAAAGAACATCGTCAAACTCCAACGGGCCATTGTGGACGGGCTCGAAGACGTCAAGGCGCAAGACATCCAGGTCTTCAACACCGAGCATCTGTCGCCTCTGTTCGAGCGGGTCATTGTGGCGTCGGGCACCTCCAACCGCCAGACCAAGGCCCTGGCCGCCAGCGTGCGCGACAAGGTCAAGGATGCCGGTTTTCCCAAGCCGCGCGTCGAAGGCGAGGACAACGGTGAGTGGATCATCGTGGACTGTGGCGCCGCCGTGGCCCACATCATGCAGCCCACCATCCGCCAGTACTACCGGCTCGAAGAACTGTGGGGCGAAATGCCGGTGCGTCTCAAGCTCGGCGCGCCCAAGCCTGTCGCGGTGAAAAAAGCCCCGGCCAAGAAGGCTGCTGCCAAGACCACCGCTGCCACCAAGACCGCAGCCAAGGCCTTGAGCCCGGCAGCCGCAGCCAAGAAGGCCGCCGCCCAGTTGGCGGCAGAGCCCAAGGCACCGGCCAAGCGCAGCGCCAAATCGGCAGCGCCTGTCGCCGCCAAGTCGGCAGCCAAGGCCACGGCATCCAAGCCCGCGAGCAAAGCCCCAGCCAAGAAGGCTCCCGCCAAAAAGGCAGCGGCCCCGCGCAGCGCCAAGCCGCAGGCCGACAGCACCCCTGTGCAGAAGCTGGTGGTCAAGCCACGCAAGGCCGCCGCACCTGCCAAGTCCGCTGCAAAGTCCACGGGCAAGACGGGTACCGCTGCCAAGGCCCCGGCCCGCAAGGTACCCGCCCGCAAGAGCGCAGACAAGCGCTGATCGAGCGCCCGCATGCGGCTGCTGATCGTTGCCGTGGGCCAGCGCGTGCCCGACTGGGCGCAAACCGCCTATGACGACTACGCCAAGCGCTTTCCGCCCGAGCTCAAGGTGGAGCTCAAGGCCGTCAAGACCGAAACGCGAGGCTCCAAGTCGGTGCCCGCGCTGATGGCGGCCGAGCGCGAGCGCATCGAAGCCGCCATTCCCCGCGGTGCACGCACAGTGGTGCTGGACGAGCGTGGCACGGCCCTCACCACCAAGGCCCTGGCGGCGCGGCTGCAAAGCTGGCAGCTGGAGGGCGACGACGTGGCCCTGGTCATCGGCGGCCCGGATGGCCTGGAGCCCGAGTTCCGCCAGGTCGCGCACGAGCGCATCCGCCTGTCCGACCTGACCCTGCCGCACGCCATGGTGCGCGTGCTGCTGATCGAGCAGCTCTACCGCGCCTGGTCCGTCAACGCAGGACACCCGTACCACCGCGAATAGCACCGGCGCACAGGCCTTGTGTGCTATAAAAATCATAGCTATCGGCGCTTGTCGGACGGGCGCTGGAGGCATATTTCATCTAGAATCGGCCCATGCCTGATTTCATCTACCTCGCCTCGCAAAGTCCCCGGCGCAGCCAGTTGTTGGAACAGATCGGTGTGCACCACCGCCTGCTGGTGCCCAACGCGCCTGGCGATGTGGCAGAGGACACCGAGGCCCTGGAGCTCGTGCTGCCCGGTGAACCGCCCGCCGCCTATGTGGAGCGGGTCACCGCCCTCAAGCTGGACGCCGCCGTGCAACGCCTGGCGCGCCGGGGGCTGCCGACGGCGCCCATCCTGTGCTCGGACACCACCGTGGCCTTGAACGATCGCATCTTCGGCAAGCCGCTGGACGCTGACGACGCCCGGCACATGCTGGCCCAGCTTTCGGGCCAGGAGCACCGCGTGCTCACGGCGCTGGCGGTGCAGGCGGGGGCGCAGCGCTTTGCGGCACTGTCGGTATCGCATGTCCGCTTTGCTGAACTGGACTCCGTACAGATCGACGCCTACGTGGCCACGGGCGAACCCCTGGGCAAGGCGGGCGCCTACGGCATCCAGGGCCCGGCAGCCGCATTCATTGCCCACATCAGCGGCAGTTATTCAGGCATCATGGGCCTGCCGCTGTATGAAACGGCGCAACTCCTGCGCCAGGCGGGCCTGCGTTTCTGAACCCACCACCATGCAACAAGACATCCTCATCAACTGGTCGCCCCAGGAAACCCGCGTGGCTGTGGTGGAGCACGGCGCCGTGCAGGAACTGCACATCGAGCGCACGCTGGAGCGCGGCCTGGTGGGCAACGTCTATCTGGGCAAGGTCTCGCGCGTGCTGCCGGGCATGCAGTCGGCCTTCATCGACATCGGCCTGGAGCGCGCCGCCTTCCTGCATGTGGCCGATGTCTGGCAACGCCAGGAGGGGGGTGAGCCGCCCCTGTTTGCGCGCCGCAACGATCCGCCCGTGCCGATCGAAAAGCAGGTGTTCGAGGGCCAGCCGCTCATGGTGCAGGTCATCAAGGACCCCATCGGCAGCAAGGGTGCACGCCTGTCCACGCAGATCAGCATCGCCGGGCGGCTGCTGGTGTTCCTGCCGCAGGACGACCATGTGGGCGTCTCGCAAAAAATCCCCCTGGCCGACCGGGAGGCCCTGCGCGAGCGGCTGCAGGCGCTGGTGGGTGACAAATCCACCGGCGGTGTGGGTGGATTCATCCTGCGCACCAACGGTGAAGACGCCACCGACGCCGAACTGGCCGAAGACATTGCCTACCTGCGCAAGACCTGGGCGCGCACCAAGGAGGCGGCGCTGCGCCAGAGTGCAGGCTCGCTGCTGCACCAGGACCTGGACCTGCTGCAGCGCGTGCTGCGCGATCTGGTCGGAGAGCACACGCAGAGCATACGCATCGACTCGATGGAGCAGTTCCATCGCCTGCGTGCCTTTGGCCAGGAATTCATGCCCCAGGCGGCGGCCAAGCTGCAGCACTACAAAGGCGAGCGGCCGATTTTCGACCTCTTTGCCATCGACGAGGAAATCACCCGCGCGCTGGGCCGGCGTGTCGATCTGAAGTCCGGCGGCTACCTCATCATTGACCAGACCGAGGCGCTCACCACCATCGACGTGAACACCGGCGGCTACGTGGGCGCGCGCAACTTCGACGACACCATCTTCAAGACCAACCTGGAGGCGGCGGGCTCCATAGCCCGCCAATTGCGCCTGCGCAACCTGGGCGGCATCATCATCGTGGACTTCATCGACATGGCGCGTGAAGACCACCAGAGCGCCGTGCTGGCCGAACTGCGCAAGCACCTGGCACGTGACCGCGTCAAGACCATGGCCGGGGGCTTCTCGCAACTGGGCCTGCTGGAGATGACGCGCAAGCGCACGCGCGAATCGCTGGCCCACATGCTCTGTGAACCCTGCCCCTGCTGCCAGGGCCGGGGTGCGGTGCGCACGGTGCGCAGCGTGGCCTACGATATCCTGCGCGAGATCCTGCGCGAAGCCCGCCAGTTCAACCCGCGCGAGTTCCGCGTGGTGGCCGCGCCCCAGGTGATCGAGCTGCTGCTGGACGAGGAAAGCACGCACCTGGCCGGGTTGTCGGATTTCATCCGCAAGCCCATTTCGCTCCAGGCCGAGGCGTCCATGGGGCAAGAGCAGTACGACATCGTGCTGTTGTAGCGCTGCTGCTCCAGGCGAGGCGACCGGTTCTGCGCTCCGGTGCTGAAACGCTTTTGCACAATTTGCACGCGCGCAGCACCTACGCAGCGGGGCTGGTTTGCGGCACACTGCCCGTTCGTTCAGGAGTGCACCGTGACGCAGATTTTCGCATCCCCCACCGTTCAGCGCTGGCGCTGCCTGCCCCAATACCTTGCATGGCTCTGCCTTGGGGCGGTGCTCGCTGGTTGTGGAGGGGGGAGCGAGGATGCGGCGCCGCAGTCGCCTGCGGCTCCGGGGCCGACGGTGCCGACCAATCCGCCAGGGCCTGTGGCGCCTGCGGGCGTGACCTATGGCGATCTGCGGGCCGCAGCGCTGGGGGTGGGGGCATCGCTCAACGGCGCCGTGCCATTTCCTGCCAGCAACGCATGGAATGCGGACATCAGCGCCCAGTCCATCGATCCGAATTCCGACGCGCTGATTGCCAGCATCGGCCTGGACCGGGGTCTGCATCCTGACTTTGGTGCGGGGCTGTACCAGGGGCAACCCATTGGCATTCCCTATGTGGTGGTGGCGGGCACGCAGGCGCGCGTGGCAGTGCAGTTCACCGACTACGCCTCGGAGAGTGACCCGGGCCCCTATCCGTTTCCGCCCAACGCGCCCATCGAGGGCGGCCCGGCCAGCAGCGGCGACAGGCATGTGATCGTCATCGACCGCGACAACAACCGCTTGTACGAAACCGGCAACAGCTACCCCCAGCCCGACGGCAGTTGGCGCGCATCGGGTGGCGCCGTGTTCCACCTCGACAGCAACAACGTGCGCCCGACGGCGCAGCCGCGCTGGACCAGCGCCGATGCGGCGGGCCTACCCATCTTTCCGGGGCTGGTGCGTTACGACGAGGCCTCGCTGGGCCCGGGTGGCATACGCCACGCGCTGCGTTTCACGGTCAGCCGCACGCGCCGCGCCTATGTACCGCCTGCCACGCACTGGGCGTCGAGCAACACCAGCCCCGATCTGCCGCCCATGGGCATGCGCGTGCGCCTGAAGGCCAGCTATGCCATTCCGGCGGGCTATTCGAGCGAAACCCGCGCCATCCTCACGGCCCTCAAGACCTACGGAATGATGGTCGCGGACAACGGCTCGAACTGGTATCTCAGTGGTGCACCGGATGAGCGCTGGAACAACGACCGCCTGGTGTCCGAGCTGCGCCAGGTGGCCGGCCGCAATTTCGAGGTGGTGCGCATGGACGGGCTGGTACAGCCTTAGGGACTGTTCACACTATTATTACCAGTGCGAACACGGTGCAAACCGCGCCAATCTAGGCGTGGGTTTGGCATCTTGCGCCTGGCCCTTTTTGATCGCAACGCATCTGGTAAAAATAGTGTGAACAGGCCCTAGCGCCGTCCCTGCGCATCAAGCAGCCAGCGCCTCCAGCACTTCGGTCTCGATCTCGATCTGGCGCTGGTTGTTCTGCAGCTCGGCGCCCTGGATGAGGAAGGTGTCTTCCACACGCTCGCCCAGGGTACTGACCTTGGCCAGTTGTACGCTCAGGTTGTGCCGTGCCAGCACCCGTGCCACGAGGTAGAGCAGGCCCGCGCGGTCGCTGGCCGAGATGCCCAGCAGCCAGCGTTGCGCCTTTTCGTCGGGGCGCAGCGTCACGCGGGGGGTGATGGGGAAGCTCTTGACGCGGCGTGACACCCGCTTGCGCCCAGGCTCGGGCAGGGGTCCGCCCTGCACGATGGCGTGGCTGAGGTCGTTCTCCACCATGTGCGTGAGTTCGCGGTAGTGGCCCTGCAGTGTGGCGCTGACGACCTGGAAGGTGTCCAGCGCATAGCCGTTGTGGGCCGTGTGCACGCGCGCATCCAGGATGGAGAAGCCCGCGCGGTCAAAGTAGCCGCAGATGCGTGCGAACAGATCGCTCTGGTCGGGTGCGTACACCAGCACCTGCAAGCCTTCGCCAGCCAGCGACTGGCGCGCCCGCACCACAGGCTGCTGCGTGCCCACGTGGCGTGACAGGTGGCGCGTGTGCCAGGCGATGTCGGCGGCCTCGTGGCGCATGAAATAGCTCACGTCCAGTGTGTCCCACAACTTCTTGTGCGCCTCGAAGGGCAGGGCGCTCAGGGCCAGCAGCACCAGGGCCTCGCGCTTGCGCGCTTCGATCATGGCCTGTGCGTCGGGTGCCCGGCCGCCCAGCACGCGCAGCGTGGCGCGGTACAGGTCTTCGAGCAGCTTGCCCTTCCAGGCATTCCACACCTTGGGGCTGGTGCCCCGGATGTCGGCCACGGTGAGCAGGTACAGCGCCGTGAGGTAGCGCTCGTTGCCCACGCGCTGGGCGAAGGCGGTGATCACGTCGGGGTCCGACAGGTCCTGCTTCTGCGCCACGTTGCTCATGGTGAGGTGCTCGCGCACCAGGAATTCGATGAGCTTGGCGTCTTCGCGCGTCACGCCGTGCTGGCGGCAGAAGCGCCGCGCCTCCATGGCGCCGATCTGCGAATGGTCGCCGCCGCGCCCCTTGCCGATGTCGTGGAACAGCGCGGCCACGAACAGCACCCAGGGCTTGTCCCAGCCGCCCGCGAGCTGCGAGCAGAACGGGTACTCGTGCGCATGTTCGGCAATGAAGAAGCGCCGCACATTGCGCAGCACCATGAGGATGTGCTGGTCCACGGTGTAGGCGTGGAACAGGTCGTGCTGCATCTGCCCGACGATGCGCCGGAACGGCCAGAGGTAGCGCCCGAGCACCGAGGTCTGGTTCATCAGCCGCATGGCGTGCGTGATGCCCGAGGGCTGCTGCAGGATGCGCAGGAAGGCGGCGCGGTTCACCGGGTCGCGCCGGAAGGCAGCGTCCATCACGCCGCGCGCGTTGTAGAGCGCGCGCAGCGTGCGCGCCGAGAGGTTCTGCAGCCCGGTGGAGCTTTGGTAGAGCAGAAAGGTCTCAAGGATGGCGTGCGGGTTGCGCTGGTACAGGTCGTCGCTGGCCACCTCGATCAGGCCGTTCTTGTCCAGAAAGCGCGCGTTGATGGGCTGGGGCGACTGCGTGGGCGGGTTCAGGCGTTCTTCGATGTTGAGCAACAGGATCTGGCTCAGTTGCGTGACCGCCTTGGCCGCCCAGTAGTAGCGCCGCATCAGCGTCTCGCTGGCGCGCAGCGGAAAGCGCGCGCCCTCGGGGGTTTGCGAGCGGTAGCCAAAGGATTCGGCCACGGCGGTCTGCAGGTCGAACACCAGCCGGTCTTCGCGTCGCCCGGCCATGGCGTGCAGGCGTGCGCGAATGAGAAACAGCAGTGCCTCGTTGCGCTGGATCTGGCGCACCTCGTACGGTGTGGCCAGGCCGCTGTGGGCCAGCTCGTCCCAGCGCTTGCCCAGGCCTGCGGCACGGGCCACCCACAGGATCAGGTGCAGGTCGCGCAGGCCGCCGGGCGACTCCTTGCAGTTGGGCTCCAGCGCGTAAGGGGTGTTTTCGTGCTTGGTGTGGCGCTGGCGCATCTCCAGCGTCTTGGCCACCAGAAAGGCGTGCGGGTCGAGCTGTGCACCAAATTGGTGCTCAAAGCGTGCAAACAGGGCGGCGTCGCCGCAAATGCGCCGTGCTTCGAGCAGTGAGGTCTGCACCGTCACATCATTGGCGGCCTCGCTCAGGCATTCTTCCACGCTGCGCACGCTGGAGCCGATCTCCAGCCCGGCATCCCAGCAACTGCGGATGAAGGCCTCCACCTGCTCGCGCACCGTGTCCGGTGCGGGCAGGTCGGTGGGCAGCAGCACCAGCACATCGATGTCGGAGTGCGGAAACAACTGCTCGCGCCCAAAGCCGCCCACGGCGGCCAGGGTCAGGCCGGGCGGCAGACCGGCGCGCTGCCACAGGGTGGTGAGCAACCCGTCGGCCAGTCGCGAGAACTTGCGCAGCAGCACATGGATGCCACGGGTCGATGCGCCCTGGGCCTGCAGGCTGGCCAGCAGGGTGGCTTTGTGTTGGCGGTAGGTGTCGCGCAGGGCTTGGAGTTCGGTCATGGCCTCACCAAGCAATATCCATGCACATATTTCGTTTCGGGGACTCCACCGCGTTGCATGCCGCCCCCTAAGCTTGATACCGGCGCGGCCCGGGCCAGCAGCCCCCGTGCAAGGGCCGCCCCGCCGCACTGGGGGCGTCCCCCTGGGGGGAAGACGCGAAGCGGCTCAGGGGGGGGCATTTCAGGTCGCTGTGGCTGTAACGAAGGAGGGGAGTGCAGGCGAGCCCTCGGAAAGCGTCATCACCTCGTAGCCCGTGGGCGTGACCAGCACCGTGTGCTCCCACTGGGCCGACAGGCTGTGGTCCTTGGTGACGATGGTCCAGCCGTCATTGCCCAGTTCCTTGATGTCACGGCGCCCGGCGTTGATCATGGGCTCGATGGTGAACACCATGCCGGGCTTGAGCTCTTCGAGCGTGCCGGGGCGGCCGTAGTGCAGCACCTGCGGTTCTTCGTGGAAGTTCTTGCCGATGCCATGGCCGCAGAATTCGCGCACGATGGAAAAACCGTGCCCTTCAGCGAACTTCTGGATCGCATGGCCAATGTCGCCAAGGCGTGCGCCGGGCCTGACCTGCACGATACCGTGCCACATGGCCTCGAAGGTGATGGCGCACAGGCGCTTGGCGGCGATGGAACATTCGCCGATCAGGTACATGCGGCTGTTGTCACCGTACCAGCCCTCGTCGGTGATGACGGTGACGTCCACGTTGACGATGTCGCCTTTCTTGAGCGGCTTGTCGTTGGGAATGCCATGGCACACCACATGGTTGACCGAGGTGCACAGCGAGGCCGGGTAGGCCGGGTAGCCCGGCGGCTGGTAGCCAATGGTGGCCGAGCGCGTGCCCTGGCGGGCCATGCACTCGGCGCCCAGGCGGTCGATCTCAGCGGTGGTGATGCCCGGCTTGATGTGCGGGGCGATGTAGTCCAGAACTTCCGAGGCGAGGCGGCAGGCCTTGCGCATGCCAGCGATGCCCTCGGCGTCTTTGATGGTGATGCTCATGCGGCAGGATTATCCCATCGGCCCGTGCGATACGCTGGTGTCGGCCCCAAGCCCTTCGCACCGCCCGGTAAAATCGCGGGTTCCCGTGGCAACGCCGCAAAACCGCCTGCCTGCAGGCGCCTCCTCTCCCACACCACCCACCCAGGCCGTCAAAGTGACCTTGCACCTGACCACGATTGCGGGCGGCAACGCCCTCAGCCCCTTTCGCGCCCAGCAACTCCAGCCCGCACTCGAAGCCATCCACCCGAAGATTGCCGCCATTGCGGCGCGCTTCGTGCACCTGGTGGCCACGGATGCCCCCCCCACGCCCGAGCAGCACCAGCGCCTGGCCGCGCTGCTGACCTACGGCGACCCGTACCAGGGCCCGCTGGATGGCGCCGCCATCGTCGTCACGCCGCGCCTGGGCACGGTGTCGCCCTGGGCCTCCAAGGCCACCGACATTGCGCGCAACTGCGGCCTGCAGGTGCGCCGTGTGGAACGTGCCGTGGAATACCGCGTGCAGATGCAGCACGGCCTGCTGAGCCGCCCCACGCTGTCGCAAGAGCAACTGGCCCAGGTGGCCGCGCTCTTGCACGACCGCATGACCGAGTCGGTGCTGTTCGACCTGGCCGACGCGCAGGCCCTGTTCTCCGAATTGCCGCCCCAGCCCATGGAGCATGTGGACGTGCTGGCCGGCGGCCGCGCCGCGCTGGAGGCCGCCAACACCCAATGGGGCCTGGCGCTGGCCGACGATGAGATCGACTACCTCGTCAACGCCTTCCAGGGGCTCAAGCGCAACCCCACCGACGTGGAGCTGATGATGTTCGCGCAGGCCAACAGCGAGCACTGCCGCCACAAGATCTTCAACGCCCAGTTCACCATCGACGGCGTGGCGCAGGAGAAAAGCCTGTTCGGCATGATCCGCCACACGCACCAGACTAGCCCGCAGCACACCGTGGTGGCGTACTCCGACAACGCCTCGGTGATGGAAGGCCACCAGGTCGAGCGCTTTGTGGCAAAAATGGCCTCTGGCGCACAAGGGGTAAGCGCCAGTAGCTATCAAAAAGAGAGCGTTCCGCAGCATGTGCTGATGAAGGTGGAAACGCACAACCACCCCACGGCGATTTCGCCCTTCCCCGGCGCCTCCACCGGCGCGGGCGGCGAGATCCGCGACGAGGGCGCCACCGGGCGCGGTTCCGAGCCCAAGGCGGGCCTGACGGGCTTCACGGTTTCCAAGCTATGGGGCGGCCTGAGTGACCAGCCCGGCGGCAAGCCCGAGCACATCGCCAGCCCGCTGCAGATCATGACCGAGGGGCCGCTGGGCGGCGCCGCGTTCAACAACGAGTTCGGCCGGCCCAACCTGGCGGGCTACTTCCGCGAGTACGAGCAGACCGTGGCGGGCGTGGCGCGCGGTTACCACAAGCCCATCATGATCGCGGGCGGGCTGGGCAGCATCGACGCCCGGCTCACGCAGAAGATCGAATTCCCCGCCGGCACGCTGCTGGTGCAGCTGGGCGGCCCTGGCATGCGCATCGGCATGGGCGGCGGCGCGGCCAGCTCCATGGCCACGGGCCAGAACGCGGCGGAGCTGGATTTCGACTCCGTGCAGCGCGGCAACCCCGAGATCGAGCGCCGCGCGCAGGAGGTCATCAACCACTGCTGGGCGCTGGGCACGGACAACCCCATCCTGGCCATCCACGACGTGGGCGCGGGCGGCCTGTCCAACGCCTTCCCCGAGCTGACGAACGACGCCGGGCGCGGTGCGCGCTTTGACCTGCGCGCCGTGCAGCTCGAAGAATCGGGCCTGGCGCCCAAGGAAATCTGGTCCAACGAAAGCCAGGAGCGCTACGTGCTGGCCATCGCGCCCGAATCGCTCGCCCAGTTCCGCGCGTTCTGCGAGCGCGAGCGTTGTCCGTTCGCCGTGATCGGCACCGCTACCGAAGAGCGCCAGCTCGTGCTGGAAGACACCGCCGCGCAGGCGGCCGACCAGAAGCTCCCCGTGGACATGCCCATGTCCGTGCTGCTGGGCAAGCCGCCCAAGATGCACCGCGATGTGCAAACCGTGCAGCGCCAGTTCACGCCCATCGACTTGACCGGCGTGCCGCTGCAGAAGGCCGTGATCGACGTGTTGAGCCACCCCACCGTGGCGTCCAAGCGCTTCCTCATCACCATCGGCGACCGCACCGTGGGCGGTCTCACGCACCGTGACCAGATGGTCGGCCCCTGGCAGCTGCCTGTGGCCGACTGCGCCGTGACGCTGGCCGATTACAAGGGCTTTGCCGGCGAGGCCATGGCCATGGGCGAGCGCACGCCGCTGGCCGCCCTCAACGCCCCCGCCTCGGGCCGCATGGCGGTGGCGGAAAGCATTACCAACCTGCTGGCGGCGCCCATCGAGCTGCCGCGCGTCAAGCTCAGCGCCAACTGGATGGCCGCCTGCGGCGAACCGGGCGAAGACGCCGACCTGTATGCCACCGTCAAGGCCGTGGGCCTGGAGCTGTGCCCGCAACTGGGCGTGAGCATCCCCGTGGGCAAGGATTCGCTCTCCATGCGCACGCAGTGGAAGGATGGCGACGCGCAGAAGAAGGTGGTCTCGCCCGTCAGCCTGATCGTGAGCAGCTTCGCCACGTTGCAGGATGTTCGCGGTACGCTCACGCCGCAGCTCGACGCCACCGAGGAAGACACCACGCTGGTGCTCATCGACCTGGGCAAGGGCCAGTGCCGCATGGGCGGCAGCATCCTGGGCCAGGTGCTGAACCAGGCGGGCGACACCGTGCCCGACCTCGATGATGCCAAGGATCTGGTGAATCTGGTGAACGCCGTGAACGCGCTGCGCGCCAAGGGCCAGATCCTGGCCTACCACGACCGCAGTGACGGCGGCCTGCTCGCCGCCGTGGCCGAGATGGCCTTTGCCGGCCACGTGGGCGTGGCGCTGAATGTGGACATGCTCGTCACCGAGGGCGACGGCATCAACGACAGCCGCATGGACGCGGGCGACGCCAAGAACTGGGCCGGTCAGGTCAGCGCGCGGCGCGAAGAACTCACGCTCAAGGCGCTGTTCAACGAAGAGCTGGGCGTGGTGCTGCAGGTGCGCACGAGCGAGCGCAACGACGTCATGCAGACGCTGCGCACGCACGGCCTCTCGGCCTGCAGCCATTTCGTCGGCAAGACGCGGCCCGCAGCCAGCCCCATCGCCGCGGGCAAGGGCGAGCTGCAGGTCTGGCGCGATGCCAAGGCCATCTTCAGTGCCAAGCTCGAAGACCTGCACCAGGTCTGGGACAGCGTGAGCTGGCAGATCTGCCAGCGCCGCGACAACCCTGCCTGCGCCGACGCCGAGCACGCCGCTGCGGGCGCCCCCGCCGACCCGGGCCTGCATGTGCACCTGACGTTCGACCCGGCCCAGGACGTGGCCGCGCCATTCCTGAACCTCTCCAGGCCCAAGGTGGCCGTGCTGCGCGAGCAGGGCGTGAACTCGCATGTGGAGATGGCCTATGCCTTCACCGAAGCGGGCTTCGAGGCGCACGACGTGCACATGACCGATCTGCAGAGCGGGCGCGCACGTCTGGAGGATTTCAAGGGCGTCGTGGCCTGCGGCGGCTTCAGCTACGGCGACACGCTGGGCGCGGGCATCGGCTGGGCGCGTTCCATCACCTTCAACAAGGTGCTGGCCGAGCAGTTCCAGGGCTTCTTCGCGCGCCAGGACACCTTTGGCCTGGGCGTGTGCAACGGCTGCCAGATGTTCGCCGAACTGGCCGACATCATCCCCGGCGCGCAGGACTGGCCGCGCTTCACCACCAACCAGAGCGAGCGCTTCGAGGCCCGCCTGTCGCTGGTGGAAGTGCTGGAATCGCCCAGCCTGTTCCTGCAAGGCATGGCGGGCAGCCGCCTGCCCATCGCCGTGGCGCACGGTGAGGGCTTTGCCAACTTCAAATGCCGTGGAAACGCCGACAAGGCCATCGCTGCCATGCGCTTCGTGGACCACGCGGGCGCGCCCACCGAGCAGTACCCGTTCAACCCCAACGGCAGCCCCGGCGGCCTGACGGCAGTGACCACCGCGGACGGCCGCTTCACGGCCATGATGCCGCACCCCGAGCGCGTGTTCCGCAATATCCAGATGAGCTGGATGGACCACGCTGCCGCAGGCGGCCCCAGCGCCTTCAGCCCCTGGATGCGGCTGTGGCGCAATGCGCGCAAGTGGGTGGGTTGAGCTTTTCTAGGTTTATTCCACTGCAAAAACCATAGCTTCCAGCGCTTGATGCACAAGCGTTGGAAGCTATTTTTGTTCATAATCTGCGCTTTTCACCCTTCCCGGAGTACCGCCCATGGCCGGAGCCAGTTTGCTAGCCTTGCTTGACGACATCGCCACCATCCTCGACGACGTGGCCGTGATGACCAAGGTGGCCGCCAAGAAGAGCGCCGCCGTGGCCGACGATGTGGCGGCCATGACCAAGGTGGCCACGCAGAAGACGGCGGGGGTGCTGGGCGACGACCTGGCGCTCAACGCGCAGCAAGTCACGGGCGTGCGGGCCGACCGCGAACTGCCCGTGGTCTGGGCCGTGGCCAAGGGGTCGATGGTGAACAAGGCCATTCTGGTGCCGGCGGCGCTGGCCATCAGTGCGTTCGTGCCCGTGCTCATCACGCCCTTGCTGATGCTCGGCGGCGCCTTCCTGTGCTTCGAGGGTGTGGAGAAACTGGCGCACAAGTTCCTGCACAGCGAAGCCGAGGAGGCGGCCGAGCACGAGAGCCATGTGCAGGCCAACGCCAACCCGGCGGTGGACCTGGTGGCGTTCGAGAAGGACAAGATCCAGGGCGCGGTGCGTACCGACTTCATCCTCTCGGCGGAAATCATCGTCATCGCGCTGGGCACGGTCGCGTCCGCGCCCTTCCTGCAGCAGGTGGCGGTGCTGGTGGGCATTGCCGCCCTCATGACGGTGGGCGTCTATGGCCTGGTGGGCGGCATCGTCAAGCTCGACGACCTGGGCCTGTGGCTCAGCCAGAAGACCGGCAGCGCCGCGCAGGCCCTGGGCCGAGGGCTGCTGGCGGCGGCGCCCTGGCTGATGAAATTCCTCTCGGTGGCGGGCACGGCCGCCATGTTCCTGGTGGGCGGCGGCATCCTGGTGCACGGCATCGCGCCGCTGCACCACGCCATCGAGGGCGCGGGCGCCGCCGTGGCGCAGGGCGCGCTGGGCGGCCTGTGGCAGGCGCTGACCACCAACGGGCTCAATGGCGTGGCCGGCATCGTGGCGGGCTCCCTGGTGCTGGGCGCCGTCACCCTGCTTCAGAAACTGCGCAAGCGCTGAGACAGCGCCGCGCAGTCGGCCACCGGGTCAGGGCAGGGCAGGGTAGTCGGTGTAGCCGTGCGGGCCGGTGCCGCCGTACACGGGGGCGTCGGCAAAGGGCTCGTTCAGCGGCAGGTTGTCGCGCAAGCGCCGCGGCAGGTCGGGCGTAGTGATCATGGCGCGGCCAAACGACACCATGTCGGCGCGGCCGCTGGTGAGCGCCTCGACGGCCATTTCCTTGGTGTAGCCGTTGTTGACCATCCAGATGCCCGAATACAGGCGGCGCAGGGCCTCGTAGTCGAACGGGGCGTTGTCGCGCGGGCCGCCGGTGTGGCCTTCGACGACGTGGATGTACACCGGGTGGAGCTTTTCCAACTCGCGCACCACGTGCTCGAACAGCGGCTGCGGGTTGCTTTCCGACGAGTCGTTGACGGGCGAAACGGGCGAGAGGCGGATGCCTACGCGGTCGGCGCCGATCTCCTGCGTGACGGCGGCCATCACTTCGAGCAGGAAGCGGGCGCGGTTCTCGATGCTGCCGCCGTACTGGTCGGTGCGGTGGTTGGAGCCGTCGCGCAGGAAGGCGTCGATCAGGTAGCCGTGGGCGCCGTGGATTTCCACGCCGTCAAAACCTGCCTGGATGGCATTGGCGGCGGCCTGGCGGAAGTCGTTCACCACACCGGCGATTTCGGCGGTTTCCAGCGCGCGCGGCACGGCGCAGTCCACATAACCCTGGCCGACGATGTAGGTCTTGGCCTTGGCGGCGATGGCCGAGGGGGCCACGGGCGCCTGCTGGTTGGGCTGGAAGGCGTTGTGCGACATGCGGCCGGTGTGCCAGAGCTGCACGAAGATCTTGCCGCCCTTGGCGTGCACGGCGTCGGTCACCTGCTTCCAGGCGGCGATCTGCGCGGGCGTGTGGATGCCGGGGGTGTGGGTGTAGCCCTGGGCGGTGGCAGAGATCTGCGTGGCCTCGGCAATGATCAGGCCCACGCTGGCACGCTGGCGGTAGTACTCGACCACCATGTCGGTGGGTTCCAGTGCGTCGTTGGCGCGGCTGCGCGTGAGTGGCGCCATGGCCATGCGGTTGGCGACTTCGATGCGGCCCAGCTTGAGGGGCTGGAACAGAGCGTCGGTGGCGAAGGTTTCTGCGGGGATACCCATGGGGGCTTACTCCTTGGTGGTGGGGGGAATGCCCGTCGCGGGTGCGGCGGGCTGGAACAGGTGGTCGAGCACCAGGGCCATGCTGTCGCGCAGCGGCGTGGTGGATTTTTCGAGCTTCATGCGCAGCAGGGCGCCTTCCCAGGTGTCCCAGGCCAGGGCCGAGAGCACGGGGGCGGGCAGGTCGGCACGGACCTCGCCTGCCGCCTGGGCGCGTTCGATCATGCCGGCCAGGCGCTCGCGCCAGGCCAGTTGCGCCTGCAGCAGGCCCTGGCGGCAGGCGTCGCTGGCCAGGGCCATCTCGGCGGCGAAGTTGCCCACCAGGCAGCCGGCCTGCAGCTCCTTGCGTTCGTGGTAGGCCATCATTTCGGCGAACACGTAGCGGATGGCGGCCATGGGCTGGGCGGGCGCGGCGGCCATCATGGCCTCCCAGGAGCGCTGCAGGTGCTCGGCGTACTGCTCAATGATGGCCACGGCAAACACTTCCTTGCTTTCGAAGTGGTTGTAGAACGAACCCTTGGGCACGCCCGCGTGGTCGGTGATCTGCTGTATGCCCGTAGCGTTGTAGCCCTGGCGCGAGAACAGGTCGCGGCCTGCCTGGGTGAGGCGCAGGGGGATGTCGGTTTTGTCAGCAGTGCGGGCCATGGATGAATAATATGACCGGTCGTCTTAAAATTCAAGAGACCTGGTCGTGGGGGCTGTAACCGAGATGACACGGGCGGCGGAAATGGGCCCATCGGCGGCGGGCAAACGGCGCTCAATAACCATAATAGAAAAGTGGTTGATATGAATCAACCACTGAAATTAGGGTTAATACGGACGGTTGATGCAGAGCAAAAAAGACCACTTTCAAAGTAGGCCTAATGCGTTCACGGGGGTCGTCCCCGTGAAACCTGATTGAAATCACCATGAAAAAGAACCTGCTGGCTGTGGCCGTTCTCTGTGCTCTGACTTCTGGTGCTGCGCTGGCGCAGCAGTCGGAAGGCCCCTGGATGGTCCGTGCCCGTGCCGTGCATCTGGACAGCGCCAACAAGGACAGCACCCCCCTGGGCCTGACGGTCAACAACAAGACCATCCCGGAAGTGGATGTCTCCTATTTCTTTACGCCCAACGTGGCGGCCGAACTGATCCTTACCGTGCCGCAAAAGCACACACTGCGTGCAGGCGGCGCGGCGATTGGCTCACTCAAGCACCTGCCGCCCACGCTGCTGCTGCAGTACCACTTCAACACCTCCGGCATCAAGCCCTATGTGGGCGCGGGCCTGAACTACACGCGCTTTTCCAGCGTGAAGGCGCCTGCCGGCGTGGATATCGACCGCAACAGCTTCGGTGCCGCGCTGCAGGTCGGTGTGGACATTCCGCTGCAGAAGAACCTGTACCTGAACTTCGACATCAAGAAGGTTTTCATCAAGACCGATGTCACCGCCAACGGTGCCAAGCTGGGTAGCTTCAAGGTCGATCCTGTGCTCGTGGGCGTAGGTCTGGGCTGGCGCTTCTGAGCCAGTCCGTAGCGTCTCTCATACTCTCTAAGGTAATTTGACGGCCGGCGCCGCGTGCGCCGGTCTTTTTTTTGCGCAAGTGGGGGGCATGGCAAGAGCGGCAGCCCTGGTGGTTGGACCTTGCCCGGCCCCGTGCTTCAGCGCCCGCAGGACGACACCCCCGGCACGCGCGACAGAGGGCCCGCAGACGGATCGGACAGGCGCTGCCACCACCAGGCCAGGCCGGTGCGCAGGTCGGGGCGCTGCCATTGCTGGGTTGGCAGGTCGCCTTCCACTGCTGCCGCGCCCTCGGCGGGGATGGCCGGCCCCACGTCAAAGTGGAAGCTATAGCAGGGCTCCAACCCCATGCGCAGATCGGTGATCTGCAGCCGCCCCTCAGGGCTGGCCTGCACACGCATGAAGCCGTGGCTGAAGCGTTCCAGCCGCTGCACGTGCGGGTGGGCGGTATGGGCGGCGCGCAGGGCGCTGCCACGGGGATGCTGCGTCCACTGCACTGGGGCGCCGCCGTCGAGCAGCGAATAGTAGGCCTCATGGTAGTGCTCCGGGCCCATGGCCACGGCGCGCCACAGCACGGTGGAAAACGGGGCGGGCGTGACAAGCACCTGGTTGGCGGGCAGGCCCTGGGCACGCAGAGCCTCTTCCAATACGCCGCGCACATGCTGCTGCGCCAGCAGGCTCCAGCCCAGGTAGGCCGTGCTCAGTACCAGCCCGGCCTGGTTCCAGCGCAGGCCCTGCGGGTGGCGCAGCGCCGCCACCACGCCCACCAGCAGGGGCAGGGTGTAGAGCGGGTCGATGATGAACATGCTGCCCACGCCGTAGGGGTGGTCCGTGAACGGCTGCAGCAACTGCGTGCCATAGACGGTCAGCACATCCAGCAGGGGGTGTGTCAGCAGCGCCAGGGCCAGCGCCAGCCACCAGCGGTGCCACAGTTGCCGCTCGCCCTGCAGGCGGGCCACCAACCAGCCCAGCGGCGCGCTGGCCAGCGCCAGGAAAAAGAGGGAATGGCTCTCGGCCCGGTGGCGCACCATGTTGAGCAGTGGTTCGCCATGGTCGATGAAGGCGTCCAGGTCCGGCAGCGTGCCCGCCGCCGCGCCCCACAGTGCGGCCTTCCAGGCGGCCGTGCGCC
Organism: Simplicispira sedimenti; assembly: GCF_022760965.1. Classification (NCBI taxonomy): domain Bacteria; kingdom Pseudomonadati; phylum Pseudomonadota; class Betaproteobacteria; order Burkholderiales; family Comamonadaceae; genus Simplicispira; species Simplicispira sedimenti. Next base: position 82,103 of record NZ_JAKVIJ010000005.1, on the reverse strand, counting down.
GCCCCAGGGTGGCAAGAACGACGGCGCTGCCCAGGGCAGCCTGGCTGATGGAGTCCATGGGGTATCGGCAGGAGGAAGGGCGCGGTTGATGCGCCGCATTCTTGCAGCGCTGCCCCAACCTTGACCTGCCAGGGGCTTATGAATACGCCCGAGCGCTGGGGCGTACCGTCGAATAAGCTATCAAAAAAATAGCTGCTTGCGCTTGATGCATGGGCGCTGGGGGCCAAAAACACCCAAAATCACCCGGGCCTGTGCAGGCCCGGGTGGCAGGGCAAGGCTCAGACCTTGTCCAGCGCCTGGGCCAGGTCGGCCTGCAGGTCTTGCAGGTGCTCGATGCCCACCGACAGGCGTACCATGTTTTCGCTCACACCGGCCTTGGCCAGTTCTTCGGGGTTGAGCTGGCGGTGCGTGGTGGACGCCGGGTGCGTGGCCAGGGACTTGGCATCGCCGATGTTCACCAAACGGGTGAACAGCTGCAATGCGTCGAGGAAGCGCGCGCCGGCGGCGCGCGGGTCGGCATCGCTGCTCTTGAGGCCGAAGGACAGGATGCCCGAAGCGCGGCCACCCATCTGGCGCTGCACCACGGCGTGGTCGGCATGGTCGGGCAAGCCGGCGTAGCGCACCCACTCCACCTTGGGGTGGGCCTGCAGGAACTGGGCCAAGGCCAGGGAGTTGTCGCAGATGCGGTCCATGCGCAGCGGCAGGGTCTCGATGCCCTGCAGCGTGAGCCAGGCGTTGAACGGCGAGAGCGCCGCACCCATGTTGCGCAGCGGCACCACGCGCGCGCGGGCGATGTAGGCGGCCGGGCCCAGGGCCTCGGTATAGACCACGCCGTGGTAGCTCACGTCGGGCTCGTTCAGGCGCTTGAAGCGCTCCTTGTGCTGGGCCCAGGGGAACTTGCCGCTGTCCACGATGATGCCGCCGATGCTGTTGCCGTGGCCGTTCATGTACTTGGTGAGCGCGTGTACCACGATGTCGGCGCCGTGCTCGATGGGGCGGCACAGGTAGGGGCTGGGCACGGTGTTGTCCACGATCAGCGGCACGCCGTGGTCGTGCGCCACCTGGGCCAGCGCGGCAATGTCGGTCACGTTGCCCAGCGGGTTGCCGATGGATTCGCAGTACACGGCCTTGGTGCGCGCGTCGATCAGCTTGGCAAAGCTGGCCGGGTCGGCCGGGTCGGCGAAGCGCACCTCGATGCCCTGCTGCGGGAAGGTGTGGGCGAACAGGTTGTAGGTGCCGCCGTAGAGCGTGCTGGCCGAGATGATGTTGTCACCGGTTTCGGCGATGGTCTGGATGGCCGCCGTGATGGCTGCCATGCCCGAGGCCATGGCCAGCGCGCCGATGCCGCCCTCCAGTGCCGCGACGCGCTTTTCCAGCACGTCGGTGGTGGGGTTCATGATGCGGGTGTAGATGTTGCCCGGCACCTTCAGGTCGAACAGGTCGGCGCCGTGCTGGGCGCTGTCGAACGAGTAGGCCACTGTCTGGTAGAGCGGCACGGCGACGGAATGCGTGGTGGGCTCGGGCGTGTAGCCGCCGTGGACGGCCAGGGTTTCGAATTGCATGGATGGATGTCCCTCTGTCGATGGAAAGTGCGCCAAGGCCCCGCGCCACTGCGGGGCCCGCACGGCGCATTGTGCACCTTCAGCGCACAGGATCGTCCATCGCCAGCGCGGCGGCCTTGCTGCGGCGCCAGGCTTTCTCCAGTTCCACCGCCACGTACACGATCAGCGCTGCGCCCAGGCACACGGCCAGGTCGGGCAGGTCCAGCGGCTCGGTCTTGAAGATGGGGTTGAGGGCGGGCACGTAGATGGTGGCCATTTGCAGTGCAAAGGTCAGCAGCACCGCACCCCACAGCGGGCGGTTGCGCCCCAGGCGCCAGACGGGATCAACCTCGGAGCGAATGCCCACCACATGTGCCATTTGGGCCAGGGTGAGCACGGTGAACACCATGGTCTGCCAGTGCGCGTTGCCCGTGGACAGCGCCCACGCTTGCACGGCCAGGCACAGCCCGCCGATGAGCAGGCCAATCCCCAGGATGTGCTGCCACATGCCGCCCGCAAACATGCTTTCGGTGGGCGCGCGCGGCGGGCGCTGCATGATGCCGCGCTCGGCCGGTTCGGCCGCCAGCGCCAGGCCGGGCAGGCCATCGGTGACGAGGTTGACCCACAGGATGTGGATGGGCAGCAGCGGAATGGGCAGCAGCAACAACGGCGCGAGGAAGATGGTCCAGATCTCGCCCGAGTTGCTGGTCATGGTGTAGCGCACGAACTTGCGGATGTTGTCGTAGATGCGCCGGCCTTCCTTGACAGCCGCCACGATGGTGGCGAAGTTGTCGTCCAGCAGCACCAGGCTGCTGGCCTCGCGTGCCACGTCGGTGCCGCCCTTGCCCATGGCCACGCCGATGTCGGCGCGCTTGAGCGCGGGGGCATCGTTCACGCCGTCACCAGTCATGGCGACAAAGTGGCCGCGTGCCTGCAGGGCCTGCACGATGCGGATCTTCTGCGCCGGATCGACGCGCGCATACACCCGCACCTGCTCCACGCGCTCGCGCAGCGCGGCGTCGTCCAGTGTGGCCAGGTCGGTGCCCGTGAGCACGGGGGCGTCGGCACAGTCCACGATGCCCAGCCGGTGCGCGATGGCGCGCGCTGTGGCGGGGTGGTCGCCGGTGATCATCACGGGCGTGATGCCCGCGCTGATGCAGTCGCGCACGGCGGCCACGGCCTCGGGCCGGGGCGGGTCGATGAGGGCGATCAGGCCCAGCAGTTCGAGCTCGCTCTCCACCGCTTCGAGGGCATTGGTGTCGGGCAGGCGGGCATGGCCGCGCCGCGCCAGGGCCAGCACGCGCAGGCCCTGGGCGGCGAGCTGGTGGGCCTGGGCCAGCAGCGCGGTGGTGTCGAGTGCAGCGCGGCCCTCGGGCGTCCACTGTGCGGCGCAGCGCGGCAGCACAGACTCGGGCGCGCCCTTGGTATAGGCCACAAAGCCACCCGCCACGCGGTGGAAGGTGGTCATGCGCTTGCGGTCTGAATCGAAGGGCTGCTCCTGCACGCGCGGACTGGCGGCGTCGAGCGCGGCCTTGTCCAGCCCGCCGGCGTGCGCGGCCAGCACCAAGGCGGTTTCGGTGGGGTCGCCGAGCCAGACGGTGGCTGCGCCGTCGCCATCGCTCTCGGTGTGGCCGGTGGCGTCGTTGCACAGCGCGGCCGCGCGCAGGGCTTCGCGGTGCACCGGGCCGGGCAGGGCGTCGCCCGGTGTCCAGCGCTGACCCTGGGCCAGCAACAGCTCGGCGTGCATGCGGTTCTGCGTGAGCGTGCCGGTCTTGTCCGAGCAGATGGTGGTGACCGAGCCCAGCGTTTCCACCGACGGCAGGCGCCGCACCAGCGCGTTGACGGCCACCATGCGGCGCGCGCCCAGCGCCAGCAGCACCGTGACCACGGCGGGCAGCGCCTCGGGAATGGCCGCTACGGCCAGGCTGATGGCCGTGAGCGCCATGAGCAGCGGCGCCTCGCCGCGCAGCACGCCCACCACGAAAACGATGGCGCAGATGCCCAGCACGGCCAGCGCCAGCCGCTTGCCGAACGCCGCCAGGCGCAGTTGCAATGGCGTGCTGCGTTCTTCACCGCCCAGCAGCCGGGCTACCTTGCCCAGTTCGGTGTGCATTCCGATGGCCACCACCAGGCCGCGCGCGCGGCCATGGGTGGCGGTGGTGCCCTTGAAGGCCATGTTCACCCGGTCGCCCAGGGCGCTCGCGTCCTGTGCGGCCAGGGTGCCGGTCTGTTTGGCCACGGTGACGGATTCGCCCGTGAGGGCCGATTCGTCCACCTGGAGCTGCGCGATCTCGATCAGGCGCAGGTCGGCCGGGATCTGGTTGCCGGCCTCCAGCAGCACGATGTCGCCCGGCACCAGCGCGCTGGCGGGCACCACCTGCACCTCGCCGCCGCGCAGCACGGTGGCGTGCGCCGCTGCCAGTTGGCGCAGTGCCGCCATGGCCTGGTCGGCGCGCCAGGCCTGCACAAAGCCGATGAGCGCGTTGAGCACCACGATCACCAGAATGACCACGGTGTCGGTCGCTTCCCCGACCAGACCCGACACCACCGCCGCGCCGAGCAGCACCAGCACCATGAAGTCCTTGAACTGCTCGATCAGCAGCGCCAGCGGCCCCCGGCGGGCGTGGTCCTGCAGCTCGTTGGCGCCATGCTGCGCGGCGCGGCGCGTGGCCTCATCGGCGTGCAGGCCGGTATCGGGATCGACGCCGTGGGCTTGCGCCAGCTCCTGCGCGTCGCGCAGGTGGGCGTCGTGGGTGGTGGTGGTGGGGATGGTTTCGGTCGCCATGCGGAGCAGTCTGCCAACAGGGTTTGCGGAAGGTACCGCCCCAGTGTACGGCCCGGCGCTGGTGTTACAGGCCAGAACGACAGCGATCAAATGCTATAAAAATAATAGCTACTTGCGCTTTATTGACGGGCGCCTTAGGCCTTTTTCTTTGAAAGATTTTCGCCGCGCCTTCAGCGTGCCGCCGTGGGGCGTGCCCGGTAGAAGGTCAGCGGTTGCTCCTGCGCCTGGTTCAGCACCTGGCGCTTGATCTTGCCCACCACGTGCATCTCGCAGGGCTTGCAGTCGAAGCGCAGGGTGAGCTTTTCCTTGCCGTTGATGAGCTGCAGCGGCTCGGCACGGATGGTGCCCTGCACACCCGTCACGCCCTTGGCCTGCTTGGGGCACAGGCTCATGGAGTAGCGTACGCAGTGCTTGGTGATCATCAGGCTGACCTCGCCTTCCTCCTCGTGGCTCTCGTAGGCGGCGGCGATCACCTTCACGCCATGGCGCGCGTAGAAGTCACGCGCCTTGTGGTTGAACACGTTGGCCAGGTAGGAGAGCGTGTCCTCGGGGTAGGGCACGGGCGGCTCGACGGGCGTGGCGCGCGGCAGGCGCTCGAATCCGGCAGCGCGCGCGGCCTCCAGCGCGGCGAGGGCGTCGCGGCGCAGCGCGTTGAGGCTGGAGGCGGGAACGAACCAGGGCCGCGAGACTTGCAGCGCGATGTCGTGCACGGCAAAGAGGCTGGCGCCAAAGCGCCCGAGCTGCTCACGCAGGCTGGCCTCTGCCTTGGCCGCGTCCTGCGCCGCCTCATGGGGCAGGGCGGCCTGGGCGGTGCCGGTAAAGCCGTCCTCGTCGGTCAGCGTGAGGGCAAAGCCGTCTGGGGTCTCGGCGAACTGCGCCCACAGGGCGATGCGCCGGTCGCTCGATTTCTTCTCCAGCGTGCGCACCCAGTCCATGTCTCGGTTGCGGTTGACCTCGGTGCCTTTGCGCAGGTCCTTGAAACCCTCCATCGGGTCCTTGGGGAACACGCGCCACTGCCGGCCGCCGCGCGGCGACACGGGTTCGGCGCGGTTGATCTGCAGGCCCACCAGCTCTTTCTGCAGGTCGTAGTAGCACAGGCCGTCGCCGTTGTGGAGCACGGTGGCCGTGTCGCTCACTTCCAGCTCGACGAAGTTCGGCCCGAGCTTGGTCACCCAGCCGATGGCCTGGCCGGGGTTCTTGGGTGTGTCGAAGGCGCCGATGTCTTCCTTGCGGCCGTTGACGAAATAGTCGGTGAACTCGCGGTTGAAGTTCTGCAGCGGGTCGGGCGTGAAGGTGAACCTGGTGCGGCCGCTCGATGCGCGCGCCAGCGGGTCGCCCGAGGCCTCGCGCTCGTCGAGGATCTCGTCGAGCAGCCTGCGGTAGTGGGCGGTGATGTTCTTCACGTAGCCCATGTCCTTGTAGCGGCCCTCGATCTTGAAGCTGCGCACGCCGGCGTCGATGAGGGCGCGCAGGTTGTCGCTCTGGTTGTTGTCCTTCATCGAGAGCACGTGCTTGTCGTGCGCAACGATGCGGCCCTGGGCGTCCGTCACCTGGTAGGGCAGGCGGCAGGCCTGGCTGCAGTCGCCCCGGTTGGCGCTGCGGCCGGTCTGGGCGTGGCTGATGTAGCACTGGCCGCTGTAGGCCACGCACAGCGCGCCGTGGATGAAGAACTCGATGGCGCAGCGCTGGGGGTCGGTGGCGGCGCGCACGGCGGCGATCTGCGGCACCGTCAGCTCGCGCGCCAGCACGATCTGCGACAGACCGCAGTCCTGCAGGAAGCGCGCTTTCTCGGGCGTGCGGATGTCGGTCTGGGTGCTGGCGTGCAGCTGGATGGGGGGCAGGTCGAGCTCCAGCAGGCCCATGTCCTGGATGATGAGCGCGTCGGCACCGGCGTTGTACACCTGCCAGGCCATCTGGCGCGCGCCTTCCAGCTCGTCGTCGCGCAGGATGGTGTTGAGCGTGATGAAAACGCGGCTGTGGAAGCGGTGGGCGTGCGTGATCAGGCGTTCCAGCTCGCGGATGTCGTTGCCCGCCCCGGCGCGCGCGCCGAAGGCCGGGCCGCCGATATAGACGGCATCGGCGCCATGGTTGACGGCCTCGATGCCGATGTCGGCATCGCGCGCGGGGGACAGCAGTTCAATCTGGTGGGGCAACAGTGACATGGGTGTGATTATCCGGGGAAGCACCAAAACGCGTAGGGCTGCTCCCGGCAGGTGAGGGAACATGTTGCTATGATTACGATAGCGCCTGCCACCCTGGCAGGCGGCATTGAGTTCACCCTTCAGACATCGTACGCAGACTGCAGACCATGCACAGCGCAGCTTGTTTTCGCATGCCTATCTTCAAGCCCGGCACCGTGGTGCGTTTCGGGGCCAACCGGGAAACCGTCAGCCACATCATCATTCGCCGCAGCGTGCTGTTGGTGCATCTGGTGGGCTATGAAGCCCCTGTCAACGCCGATGTGTTGACGGTGGAGCCCGCTGTGTTCACGCTGAGGCGCGTGACACGGTAGCCCGCGTCAGCGGGTGCCCAGGTGGGCCATGGCCTCGCCCATGCGGATCGGGCGGGCGGGGCCCCAGGCGGGGTTGAACTGCAAGGGCCCGTGCGGGAACAGCATGACGACGGTCGATCCGAGCAGGAAGCGGCCCATCTCATCGCCCTGTTTCAGCACGATGGATTGGTCCGCATAGTCCCACTGGCGCACGGTGCCGGGGCGCGGCGGATTCACGAGGCCGTGCCACACCGTGGCCATGCTGCCCACGATGGTGGCCCCCACCAGCACCAGCACGAACGGCCCGTGGGCGCCGTCGAACACGCAGACCACGCGCTCGTTGCGCGCAAACAGGCCGGGGACGCCGCGCGCGGTGGTCGGGTTCACCGAGAACAGGTCGCCGGGCACATGCACCATGCGGCGCAGCCGGCCCTCGCAAGGCATGTGGATGCGGTGGTAGTCGCGCGGGCTCAGGTAGAGCGTGGCGAAATGGCCGCCCTCGAATTCCGCGGCCAGTTGCGCGTCGCCGCCGACCAGTGCCGTGGTGCTGTAGTGGTGCCCCTTGGCCTGGAAGACCTGATCGCCCTGCACCGGGCCAAACTGGCTGATGGCACCATCGACCGGGCAGACCAGATCGGCGGCGGCCAGCGGGCGGGCACCAGGCCTGAGCGGCCGGGTGAAGAACTCGTTGAAGCTGGCGTAGCTGGCCGGGTCCGGGTTGGCGGCCTCGGCCATGTCCACGCCATAGCGGGCCACGAAGCGGCGGATGAGCGCCGTGGTCAAAGCGCCGGCGCGTGCCGAGGCGATGCGGCCCGCAGCGACGGTGAGGGCGCGTTTGGGCATCAGGTACTGCGGCAGGACGGCAAGGCGGTCGGACACGGTGGGAAGGCTGGAGTGGGGGAAGCGCGCCATTCTATCGGCGCCTTGCCCTTTGTGTGCCAGGGTCAATCGGCGTGCAGCCGCGGGCCATGGCGCGCGCAGGCACAATGCGGCCCCTGCATTCCCCCGCGCCATGCGCTGCCTGGGTGCATGTGTTTTGCCCGGCAGGTCCGGATGTTGTCGAATGCCATTCCCCTCTCCTGAATCCGAACCGGCGCACGCGGTGCGTGGCGCCTGGTTGCGTAATTTCTGGCCTGCACCCGTGGGCATCACGGGTCGCGAACGGGCGCGTATTGCTCTGGGTGCGGCCCTGGGCGTTTTGTTGGCGGCCCTGCTGGCGCGCTGGTGGAGCCACGCGCACCCTGGCGGGCACTGGATGGTGGCCTCGCTGGGCGCCAGCGCCGTGCTGGTGTTCGCCATGCCTTCCAGCCCCTTGGCGCAGCCCTGGCCGGTGCTGGGGGGCAATACGCTGTCGGTATGGGTCGGCTTGGCCTGTGCCGCCCTGGTGCCCGAACCCACTGTGGCTGCGGCGCTGGCCGTTGCGGCCGCCGTGCTGGTGATGGTGCCGCTGCGCTGCCTACATCCGCCGGGCGCGGCGATGGCGCTGTTCGTGGTGCTCAACCCTGGCGAAGACGCGCACCTGCTGCTGTTTCCGGTGCTGTTCAATGTGCTCGTGCTGGTGCTGGTGGGCATTGCCTACAACAACGCCACCGGGCGCAGCTACCCGCATCCCCAGCGCCCGCAGCGCGATGACCGGGCCGTGGGTGCCGGGCAGTTCAGCACGGCAGACCTCGATGCAGCGCTGGCGCACTACAACCAGGTGCTGGACATCAGCCGCGCCGATCTGGCCGGATTGCTGCACATGGCCGGGCGGGCCGCCTTCCAGCGCACGCTGGGCGAACTGCGCTGCGCCGACATCATGTCGCGGCCACCCATGGCCGTGGAACCCGGCGTGGCGCTGAAGGAGGCCTGGGCCATGATGCGGCGCGAGCAGATCAAGGCGCTGCCCGTGGTGGATGCGCAGGGAGCCGTGCTGGGCATCGTCACGGTGGCGGATTTTGTGCGGCTGGCCAGCCTCGATACCCACGAGGGCCTGGGGCAGCGTCTGCGCACCCTGATCCGAGGGCGCTCGGGTCGGCCATCGCGGGTGAAGGACATCATGAGCCAGCAAGTGCAGGTGGTCGATGCCCGGCAGCATGTCATGGACCTGGTGCCCCTGTTCTCGCGCGGCGGGCACCACCACATGCCCGTGGTGGATGCGCAGGCGCGGCTGGTGGGTGTCATCACGCAGTCGGACCTGGTGCGTGCCCTGGCCCTGGCGCTTCCCACGGGTGAAGCGGGCGCCGCTGCACCATAGTCAACGTGGCCACATCGCGGTACAATCAGCGGGCTCATGCACAGCGCCTTGCCTGTCCATTGGAGCCGTCTCTCCCGGCATTCTTTCTGAACTGCGCCCCGGGTGCAGCGAACCCCACAGCACGCAAAGCACACTGCGCCTGCTCCACCGGACAGGCGTTTGCGCCTGTGGCTCACCCGATTTCGCAGGCGCCGTACACGGATTGAATTGTTTTTTAGAGATTGAACATGGCAAAAGAAGAACTGATTGAAATGCAGGGCAGCGTGACCGAAGTGCTGCCAGACTCGCGCTTTCGCGTCACGCTGGACAACGGGCACCAACTCATCGCCTACACCGGCGGCAAGATGCGCAAGCACCACATCCGCATTCTGGCGGGCGACAAGGTGTCCCTGGAGCTGTCTCCTTACGACCTGAGCAAGGGCCGCATCACCTTCCGTCACCTGGCGGGCCGTCCCGGCCCGGGCGCTGCTCGCTGACTAGTGATTTAAACGGCGTTTTGCCCGTCCAAGCCCGAAACAGGGTGCAAGTCGGGTTAGAATGCCAGCTTGTCGGAGCGTAGCGCAGCCTGGTAGCGCATCTGCTTTGGGAGCAGAGGGTCGCGAGTTCGAATCCCGCCGCTCCGACCAATCATGACAAGGCCTGCAGTGGTTTTCCGCTGCAGGCCTTTTGTCTTTTTAACCGGTGTGGGTGCCTGTCTGTGGATCTTCCAGCACCGTGTGGCCAGAGGGTGTGAAAAGCAACGGGCGCTGCAGCGGCCAGCCACAGCGCCCGTTTCAGCAGGTAAAGGCCTCAGCTACGCAGATCAGCCCTTCTTCTGCAGCATCTTGATCACGCTCGAAAAATCCTCGCCGCCATGCCCCGCGATGCTGTGCGCGGCGTAGATGGCGCGGGCCAGGCCGCCCAGCGGGGTGCTGGCCTTGGTGGCCATGGCGTTTTCCTGGGCCAGGCCCAGGTCCTTGAGCATGAGGTCGGTGCCGAAGCCGCCGGCGTAGCCCTTGGAGGCGGGGGCGTTCTCGTGCACGCCGGGGAAGGGGTTGTACTTTTCCAGCGCCCAGTTGCCGCCGGAGCTGCGGCGCATGATCTCGCTGAGCACCTTGGGGTCCAGGCCGTTGGCCACGCCCAGGGCGATGGCTTCGCTGGTGCCCACCATCAGGATGCCCAGCAGCATGTTGTTGCAGATCTTGGCCGTCTGGCCGGCGCCCACGCTGCCTGCGTGGAAGATGTTGGCGCCCATTTTTTCCAGCAGGGGGCGGGCGCGTTCCAGTTGGGCTTCGCTGCCGCCGACCATGAAGGTCAGCGTGCCGGCGATGGCGCCGCCGGTGCCGCCGGAGACGGGCGCGTCGATGAAGTCGATGCCTGCCGCCTCGGCCGCCTTGGCCACCTTCTGGCTGGTGGCGGCGGCGATGGTCGAGCTGTCGATCACCAGCGTGCCTTTGGCGATGCTGGCCAGCAGGTTGCCGTTGCCCAGGAACAGGCCTTCCACGTGCTGGCTGGCGGGCAGCATGGTGACGATGGCTTCGGCGCCTTGCACGGCATCCTGGGCGCTGGCCGCCACTTGCAGGCCTTCGGCTTTCACCTTGGCGAGGGCGTCCTGGCTCAGGTCGAATGCCTTGACGCTGTGTCCGGCCTTGTGCAGGTTGATGGCCATGGGGCCGCCCATGTTGCCGAGGCCGATGAATGCGATTTGCATGGTGTTGTCTCCTGGTCGGTTGGAAAGGGTTGGAAAAGGGGAGGGGGTAGCTATTGTTTTAGTAGCTACTTGCGCTTGCTGCATAAGCGCCAGGGAGTAAAAAAACTTGAACTCTCATGCCGCTGTCTGTTTGCGGGCCTTGGTGCGCCGGGGCGAGGCCTTGGCCTGGGGGTTGTAGGCGAGGGCGGTTTCCACCCAGTGCAGCCACTGCGGCCGCGTGGCGTAGCCCGTGGGCTCCACCCAGAAGTAGCCGGGCATGCCGCCGCGCGGGTCCAGCTCGCGCACGCCGGGCGTTTCGGCCGTGGCGGCGTGTTCTTGGGGCGGCAGGCGCACCAGCAGGTCTTCGCCCTTGACGGCCAGGCACAGCTTGCCGTCCACCATGAAGGCGTGGCAGCCAAACAGTTTGCGTTCGTCCACCGTGGCGTCCATGCCCAGGCGCTCGGCCAGCGCGTCCCGCACCGCAGCGATGAGGTGCAGGGTTTCGTCGGCCAGGGGGCGGGCGGGCATGGCTGGTAATGAGTTTGAGGTTAAATAGGCCGCCAGCGCCCGTTGGTAAAGCGCTGGCAGCTATCAAAAACCTAGCGGATGGCGTCCGGTGCGTCGCCGTCCAGCATGCGCCGGGCGATGATGACGCGCATGATTTCGTTCGTGCCTTCCAGGATCTGGTGCACGCGCGCGTCGCGCATCAGGCGCTCCAGCGGGTATTCGCGGATGTAGCCGTAGCCGCCGTGCAGTTGCAGTGCTTCGTTGCAGACGTTGAAGCCTGCATCGGTGGCGAAGCGCTTGGCCATGGCGCAGTAGGTGGAGGCATCGCGAGCGCCGGCGTCCAGCTTGCTGGCGGCCAGGCGCACCATCTGGCGCGCGGCGACGAGTTCGGTGGCCATGTCGGCCAGCTTGAACTGCAGCGCCTGGAAGCTGGCGATGGGTTTGCCGAACTGCTTGCGGTCGTGCATGTACTGCTGCGCCTGCTTGAGCGCGCCCTGGGCCGCGCCCACCGAACAGGTGGCAATGTTGATGCGCCCGCCGTCCAGGCCCTTCATGGCGATCTTGAAGCCTTCACCCTCGCGGCCCAGCAGGTGGTTGGCGGGGATGCGCACGTTGTCAAAGCTGATCTGGCGCGTGGGCTGGCTGTTCCAGCCCATTTTTTCTTCCTTCTTGCCGTAGCTGATGCCGGGGGAATCGGCCGGCACGGCGAAGGCGCTGATGCCGGAGGCGCCGGAGTTTGCATCGCCCGTGCGGGCCATGAGCACCAGCACGTCGGTGCTGCCCGCGCCGGAGATGAAGGCCTTGGAGCCGTTGATGATGTATTCATTGCCCACCAGCTCGGCGCGCGTCTTGAGCGAGGCGGCGTCCGAGCCCGCGCCGGGTTCGGTCAGGCAGTAGGAGGCTAGTCTTTGTCCGCTGGTCAGCAGCGGGCCCCAGTGGTCGCGCACCTCGGGCTGGGCCCAGGTGCCGAGCATCCAGGTGGCCATGTTGTGGATGGTGATGAAGGCGGTGGTGGAGGGGTCCACGGCCGCCATTTCCTCGAACACCAGCGTGGCATCGAGGCGCGGCAGGGCCAGGCCGCCAGCGGCCTCGGGCGCATACAGGCCGCAAAAGCCCAGTTCGCCGGCCTTGGCGATGGCCTCGCGCGGGAAGATGCCCTCGGCGTCCCAGTGCGCGGCGTGCGGGGCCAGCTCGGCCAGGGCGAATTGGCGCGCGGTGTCGGCAAAGGCGCGCTGGTCTTCGGTCAGTTCAAAGTCCATGGGCTGGTCTCCGGGTCGGGTGTGCTTTTGTTTTTATAGCTGATGGCGCTTGATTGGCAAGCGCTGGAGCCTGATTTTGGGCTGACTCCCCTCGCCCCTTGCGGGAGAGGGGCGGGGGGGAGAGGGGTGGGTGGGGCGCAGCGCCGGTTTCACCCCTCTCCCCAGCCCTCTCCCGCAAGAGGAGAGGGGGCATGGCAAGGGAGAAACAGCCCCCTGGCCTTACTTCAAGCTGATGGTGGTGTTCACACCCTGGCCAGCGGTGCTGTCGTCGAACCAGCGCGCGGTCACGGTCTTGGTCTGGGTGTAGAACAGGATGACCTGCTTGCCGTAGGGGCCCAGGTCGCCCAGCTTGGAGGCGCGCGAACCGGAGAACGAGAACAGCGGCACGGGCACGGGTACCGGCACGTTGATGCCGACCTGGCCCACATCGATCTCTTCCTGGAACTTGCGCGCGGCGGCGCCACTTTGCGTGAACACGGCCGTGCCGTTGCCGTTGGGGTTGGCATTGATGAACTCGATGGCTTCGTCCAGGTCCTTGGCGGCCACGACGCTCAGCACGGGGCCGAAGATTTCCTGGTCATAGATGGCCATGCCGGGCTTGACGCCGCTAAAGATGGTCGGGCCGACGAAGTTGCCCTTCTCGTAGCCGGGCACGTTGGGCTTGCGGCCGTCGAGTTCCAGCGTGGCGCCGTCGGCAATGCCGCGCTCGATCAGGCCCTCGATGCGCGACAGTGCGGCGCACGAGATGACGGGGCCCACGTCCGTGCCTTTCTCGGTGCCGCCGGATACCTTGAGCGTCTTGGCCTTGGCCACCAGGTCGGGCAGCCACTTTTGCGCTTCGCCCACCAGCACCACCACGGGCAGGGCCATGCAGCGCTGGCCGGCCGCGCCGAACGAGGCGCCGGCGATGGCGTTGAGCGTCTGCTCCTTGTTGGCGTCGGGCAGCACGATGGCGTGGTTCTTGGCGCCCATCATGCACTGCACACGCTTGCCGTTGAGGCTGGCGCGGTTGTACACATGCGTGCCCACCTTGGTGGAGCCCACAAAGCTGATGGCCTTGATATCCGGGTGGTCACAAATGGCGTTCACGGCCATCTCGCCGCCGTGGATCACGTTCAGCACGCCGGGCGGAATGCCGGCTTCCAGCGCCAGTTCGCACAGGCGCATGGTGACCATGGGGTCCTGCTCGGACGGCTTGAGCACAAAGGTGTTGCCCGTGGCGATGGCCATGGGGAACATCCACAGCGGAATCATTGCGGGGAAGTTGAACGGCGTGATGCCGGCGCACACGCCCAGGGGTTGCAGCAGGGTGTAGGTGTCCACGCCGCTGGCCACGTTGTTGGCCAGCTCGCCCAGTTGCAGGTTGCCGATGGCGCTGGCGTGTTCCACCACTTCGAGGCCGCGGAAGACGTCGCCCTCGGCGTCGGGCAGGGTCTTGCCCTGTTCGGCCGTCAGCAGCGCGGCCAGCTCGGCCATGTTCTCGCGGATGAGCTGCTGGAGTTTCAGGAAGATGCGGGCGCGCGCGCCGATGGGGGTCTTCTTCCAGGTCTTGAAGGCTTCCTTGGCCGAGGCCACGGCGGCGTTGATTTCGTCCTGCGTGGCGAAGGGAACGCGCGCCAGCACCTGCTGCGTGGCGGGGTTGACCACGTCGCGCCATTCGGTGGTTTGGGATTCAACAAACTGACCGTTGATCAGCAGTTTGACGGTGGCAACTTTGACGGCAGCATCCATGGGTGTGTCTCCTGAGGCGCCAGGGCACCATGCCCGGCAATCTGCGCCATGGTAGCTGTGCGAAATTGTGAGCACAATAGACAAACCCGCGCACAAGATTTGCATAAACGCACAATGCGCACCTCATCAGAAACTGCACCATGGACTGGGACAACCTGCGCTTTTTTCTGGAACTGGCCCGCGCCGGCACACTGGTGGGAGCCGCCCGCCGCCTGGGGGTGGACCACACCACCGTGGCGCGCCGCATCCAGGGTCTGGAAAAGCAGGTGGACGCCGCACTCTTTGCCCGCGAAGCCGGTGGCCACCGCCTGACCGAAGCCGGGCGCGCCCTGCTGCCCAGGGTCGAGGCCATGGAGGCCGCCTTCCTCGCCGTGCAAAGCGCCGCCCCCGGCGTGGGCACCGGCCTGCATGGCGTGGTGCGCATCGGCACCACCGAAGGCTTTGGCAACCTGGTGCTGGCCGCGCCGCTGGCGCGGTTTGCCCAGTCGCACCCCGGCCTGGTGGTGGACCTGCTGGCCCTGCCGCGCCTGGTGCACCTGTCGCGCCGCGAGGCCGACATCGTCATCTCGCTGGAGCGCCCCGCGCGCGGCGCCGTCATCGTCGTCAAGCTCACCGACTACGTGCTGCAGCTCTACGCCGCCCGCAGCTACCTGGCCCAGCACGCCCCCATCACCACGCCCGAAGACCTGCGCGGCCACAGCTTTGTAAGCTATGTGGACGACCTGCTGTTCAGCAAGGAACTGCAAATCCTGGACGAACTGCACCGCCCAGGGCACTTCGCGCTGCGCAGCACCAGCGTGCTGGCCCAGTTTGAAGCCGTGCGCGCTGGTGCCGGGCTGGCCGTACTGCCCGCCTTCGTGGCCGCACAAGACACCGCCCTGCAACCCGTGCTGCCCGGCCAGGCGCGCTTTACACGCACCTTCTGGATGAGCATGCCCGCCGAAAACAAGCACATGGCCCGCATGCAGGCCACCTGGGCCTACCTGCGCGAGGCGGTGGGGCAGCGGCAGGGGGTGTTGAACCCGGCTTGAGGTGCTCTTGGATTGTTAGGGCCTGTTCACACTATTTTTGCCTGGTAAAAATAGTGTGAACAGGCCCTAACCGTCAGGCACTGCATGCCTACGTCGGGGCAAATGGATTGAAAACGTCCAACCCCAACGCATTGAAATCATTGACGTTTCGGGTCGCAACGGTCAATCCGTGCACCTGCGCAGTGGCTGCAATCATGGCGTCTTCATAAAGCGTATCGGACTTCCTGTGCATCAGTCGTGCCCACGCCCTGAAGGTCCCAGCATCCATCGGCAGCACGTTGTATGTGTTGGCGACCAATTCAAGCCAGTTTTCGATTTCTTGCGCCTTGGCAGGGTCTTGTTCCCGTGTCAGCTCAATGCCCGCTTGAATCTCGCCCAGCGTCACCGCAGACAGATGCAGTTGGGTGTCATCCAGCGATTGCAGCCAAGCGACCACGCCACCGTGTGGTCGTTGCCTGCGAAGTTCCGACACAACGTTGGTGTCCAGCAGGTACTTACGCATCACAGCATTGGCGCCACCTTGCGGCGCGTGGCGTGACCACGTACAGGCAACTCGAGGTCTGCACGCGCGTCATCGGACAACAAGAGCTGTTTGAGCGAGGGGCGTGCCGCCGATTGGAGCCTGCGCCATTCGTCCACAGGAATGAGCACGGCAGCTTCTGCGCCTCGTCTGGTCACCATTTGCGGCCCCTCAAGCAGGCAGGCATCAAGGAACTCACTGAATCGCGCTTTGGCATCCTGAACTGGCCACGTATGCATCGCAACCTCCATAAAACTAGTCATTTGACTAGTCTGCACCACTTGCCTTCACAAGTCAAACACCCGCTGGTAGCCCGGCTCCTATTGAACAACCAAGGCTGCCGACCCCGCCGTCCCGCCACAGTTAGGGCCTGTTCACACTATTTTTGCCAGATGCGTTGCGACCAAAAAGTGCCAGGCACAAGGCGCCAAACGAAGCTGGGGTCCTGCCCCAGCGAGGCTTGGCAACACCGCGAATGGCCCTTTTTGGTCGCAACCCGAAGGGAACGGGGTGAAAATAGTGTGAACAGGCCCTAGCGCCGCCCCACCAGCAGCACCCCCGCCAGCACCAGCCCGGCGCCCGCCATTTGGGGCAGTGAGAGCGGCTCGCCCAGCAGCCAGTAGCTGAACACGATGGTCAGCATGGGGCCCAGCGTGCCAATCAGCACCGTGGGCGCCGCGCCAATGCGGCGGATGGCGGCCGATGTCATGAACACCGGCAGCACGGTGGACAGCAGGGCCATGCCCAGTGCGTGGCCGTACACCGCTGCGGGCTGCACCAGGGCCTGCAGCGGCTGGGTGGCGGCAAAGTGCGCCAGCGTGGCCACGGTGGACACCAGCATGGCCAGCGCGGTAAAGCGCGCCGCGCCCAGGCGGCGGATCACGGGCTCGCTGCCCGCCTGGTAAAACGCATACGACACGGCCGAGCCCAGCACAAAGGCACCGCCCAGCAGCACCGGGCCCATGTCGCTGGCGAGTTGCAGGTCGTGCGTAAAGGCCAGGCCAATGCCTGCGTAGGACAGCAGCAGCGCGCCTATCTCGCGCCGCGAGGCGGTTTTGCCCATGAACAGCACACCGATGAGCAGCGTGATGGTGGGGTAGGTGAACAGAATCAGCCGCTCCAGGCTGGCGCTGATGTACTGCAGCCCCATGAAGTCCAGAATGCTGGCCCCGTAGTAGCCCAGCAGCCCCAGTGCCACCAGCAGCGCCCAGTCCCGGCGCGTCAGCGGTGCCAGCCCCTGGCTGGAGCGCCAGCCCACCCACACAAAGGCGGGCAGTGCCAGCAGCATGCGCAGCGCCAGCAGGGTGACCGAATCGACCGGCTGGGCCTGCGGGACGGCGTAGGCCAGTTTCACAAAAATGGCCTTGAACGAAAAGCCCGCCGCAGCCAATAGGGCCAGGGCAAAGCCGATGCGTTCGGAGGACCAGTGTTTCCAGGGCATGGGTGGGGCGTGTGCGGTAGGGACGAACGCTTTGGCGCCACGCGCCAAGGCCAACAAAGCATGGCCGCAATAATGGCGCGTTTTGTGGCGGCGCACCATCGGTGATAATACAAGCCTGTGTTCGTATTTAACGAATGGTGTGCTGTGGACTACGACCTGACCGATCTGCGCCTGTTCGTGGCCATGGCCGAGGAGCGCAACCTCACGCGCGGTGCGGCGCGGGCCTTTTTGGCGCCATCGTCGGCCAGCCACCGCTTGCGGCGGCTGGAAGATGCGCTGCAAACCCCCTTGTTCGACCGCCAGCCGCGCGGGCTGGAGCCCACGCGTGCGGGCGAGGCGCTGCTGCGCCATGCGCGCCAGGTGTTTGCCTGCATCGAACAAATGCATGCCGAGCTGTCGCCCTATGCCAGCGGCATTCGGGGCCAGGTGAGCCTGTGGGCCAATACGCATGCCACGCACAGCTATCTGCCCGACGATCTGGCGGGCTTTCTCAAGTGCCACCCCCAGGTGAGCGTGAGCCTGGAGGAGCGCACCAGCACCGAGATTGCCATGGCCGTGGCGCATGGCGAGATTGACGTGGGCGTGTTGGCCGACGCAGGCGCCCAGGGCGCGGGCGTGGTGCTGTGGCCTTACCGGCAGGACCGGCTGGTGCTCATCGTGCCGCAGGGCCACGCCCTGGCGCAGCGCGCCAGAGTGGCCTTTGCCGAGGTGCTGGACCAGGCCTTTGTCATGCTGCACTCGGGCTCGGCCATACACACCTTCACCATGAACGCGGCGGCGGCGCTGGGGCGGCACCTGGATGTGCGCATCCAGGTGCGCAGCTTTGAGGCGGTGTGCCGCATGGTGGGTGCGGGCGTGGGCATCGGCCTGGTGCCACGCAGTGCCGTGCCGCGTGCGGGCCTGAGCGAGCCGCCGGTGGTCGTGGCGCTGGACGAGCCCTGGGCGCAGCGCGACCTGCAGGTCTGCGTGCGCCAGGGGGTAGAGCTGTCGGGCTTTGCCAGCGCGCTGGTGCAGCACCTGCGTGCCAGCAGTGGCGGCGCGGTGCCAGCCTGACACCGCGCACGCTGGGGACGGGCTTCAGGGCCGTACAGTCAGCCGCAGCGGTTCACCCACGCGGGCCTGGAGCACGTCTGCGCGGTGGAAGGGCAGGGTGTGCCACTGCTTGCGCGAGAACAGCTCCATCTGGTCCGTGGCATGGGGCGATGCCGGGTTGGTGGACTGTCCGTAGGTCAGGATGGCCTGTGCCACCGGGCCGCGCGCGTCAAAAGTGACGGTCTGCACATGGCTGCTGCCGTAGTCGATGCGCAGGCCCTGGGCGTTGATGGGCGCGGGTTCCTGGCGGCCCAGGTTGTTGAGCACACCTTCGAATTCGTCGCCCCCGTGCAGCGCAATGGGCGCCTCGGTGATGGCTGGGCGCTGCACGCTGCCCAGCGGGGCATCGAGCGCAAAGCCTGCGGCCTTGATGGCCTTGACCGCGGTCTCCAGCGCACCCCAGACCTTGGCTGCCACGGCGGCATCGTCCATCTTCAGCCCTGCGGGGGTGGCGACGGGCTGTTGGGGGTCGAAGGGCACGCGGTACACGCCCGGAATGTTGCGCGCATTGCGCCAGAACTCGCGGAACACATGGGCGCCGCGCGCATCCACCTCGTTGCGCAGGTTCCAGCCCTGCAGGGCGGCGCAGCCTTCGCGCGCTTCGCTGCTGGGTGCCTGGGCACAGGCGGCGCGCAGGTCGGGCACGATGACCGAGGCCATGAAGTTGCGGTTCTGGAACAGTTGCTCCTGCATGCCCTGCAGCGTGACCTTGCCCCGGCCCAGCATTTCGGGGATTTCGGCCAGGCCTGCGCGGGTGCGGGGGCGCGTCAGGCGGGCGTCGCCCACCAGGGGCGAGATGCCTTCGAACTTTTGCGCCGGGTGGGTGTAGAAAAAGCTGTCGTTGCTGTTGTGCACCCAGTCGGTGCGCAGGGCGATGGGCATCCGCTCGATGGGGATCAGCCCCGGCACGGGCGAGCGGCGGTCTTGTTGCCAGGCGCAGTCGGCCCGCGCGCCATTGAGCACCACCAGCCCGGCGGCCATGCGCAGCGCGGTGGCGGGCTTGCTGGGCGTGCAGCGTTCGAGCTGCGCGGCGTCCACGTCGGGCACCGCGCTCACGTCGGCGTACAGCACGCGGCCGTCGCGGTCTGCGGCCAGGGTGTTGACCCAGGGCAGGCCCAGGCCTGCGTGCGCCTGGCGCATGTCGTCCACCGAGCGGGCGCGCGCAAAGGCCAGGGCGGCGTCCATCATGCGGGTGTTGCCGACGTTGGCGTCGCGCAGGGCATAGGCGGTTTGGGCGTTCCAGGTCAGGCCCGCGCGTGGGATGACCACCAGCGGCCCCCAGCGGGTGGACCACAGCGTGCGCCCGGCGATGGTGCGCGATGTCATCTTCTCGGGCTTGCCGTCCACCAGGTAGGTGGTGGGGTCACCCTCGGCCAGTTGCAGCTCGTACAGCGTGAAGCGCTTGCCGGTGGAGACGGTGTGCGACCAGGCCACGTCCTTGTTGAAGCCGATGGACACCATGGGGTAGGGGCCAATGCCCGCGCCCATCACATCGATCTGGCCCGGAATGGTGAGGTGCAGTTGGTAGAAGCGGTTGGGCCCGCTCCACGGAAAGTGCGGGTTGCCCAGCAGCATGCCGTTGCCGTTGGCGGTCACCTCCTTGCCAAAGGCCCAGGCATTGGAGCCCAGGGGCGAGTCGAGCAGGCCCAGCTCGCGCATGGCCTGGGCGGCGTCGGCCAGGTCCACCGGCTGGGTGCTGGCCTGCGCGGCCTTGGCTGCGGGCTGGGGCGGCTGCGCGCCCAGCAGGCCGTCGGCCAGTGCGGCAGCGCCGGCCTGTACGGCCGTGATCTCGGCCATGCGGCGGTATTCGGCCAGCGTCATGGGCTGCACCCAGGGCTTGCCCCGGCGGGCCTCGGGCAGTTGGGCGCCATGGTCTGCCAGGTAGCGGTTGTAGCCCGCCACATAGCCGCGCGCCAGGGCCTGGGTTTCGGCGCTGGTCACTTACCTCACGGTGGAGGCTGTGGCGCAGCAGTGTGGCTACGGTGATGTGGGGCGTTTTCGGCGCATTTTTGCGCGCGTGGCGGGCGTCACGCCGGGTGCCTACCGCCAGCGCTTTCGCTTGCGCACCAGCCGCAGGCAGTGGACGGGCATGCCGGGGTAGAGCCCGCCTGGCCGATCAGAGCACGCCGATCAAAACACGCCCAGCGCCAGCCCGCCCGCCAGCGCTTCGCCCAGAGCCTGGCAGCGCGCCAGGTCGTCTGGCGCGATGTGCTTGGGGGCCGCAATGGCTTCGCGCGTTTGTGCGTGCGTGCACACCACCAGTGCGGGTGCCACCGCGCGCAGGCGCCAGCCGGTGGCAATGCGCTCGATCTGGCGCACGGCGCCCTGGCCGTCGCTGCCCGCGCACACCAGGGTGGCATAGGGGCGACCGTTCACCTGGTCGAGAACGTCGTAGTAGCAGCGGTCGAAAAAGTCCTTGAGCTGGCCGCTCATGGCGGCCAGGTTTTCCGGTGTGGCAAACACCAGGCCATCGGCGGCCAGCACATCCGCCGCATGGGCCTGCGAGGCATGCAGCAGGCGCACGGCCACGCCGCTCTCTTGCGCCGCGCCGTCGCACAGGGCTTGGGCCATCTGGCGGGTGCCGCCGGTCATCGAGTGGTACACCACAAGCAGCGACTTGGACAAGTCTTCAGCCATGGTCTGCCAGTGCCACGATGGTCTCCCACTCCTGTGGGCTGACCGGGGTGATCGAGAGGCGGCTGCCTTTTTGCAGCACGCCCATGCCCGCCAGTGGTGGGATGCTGCGCAGCTCGGCCAGGCCGATGGTGCGTGTCTTGCGCAGGGCCTGCACGTCCACCAGCACCCAGCGTGGCTTCTCGGCGCTGGACCGGGGGTCGAAGTAGGGAGATGACGGGTCGAACTGCGTGGGGTCGGGCCGCGGGAGCGACGCGACACGGGCCATGCCCGCAATGCCGGGCAAGGCGCAACTGGAGTGGTAGAACAGCACGCCGTCGCCCACGCGCATGGCATCGCGCATGAAGTTGCGGGCCTGGTAGTTGCGCACGCCGATCCAGGGCACGGTGGCCTGCGGGGCGGCCAGCGCGTCGTCGATGGAGCACTCGGCAGGCTCGGATTTCATGAGCCAATGGCGTGGTCGGTCTGAAGCAAGCATGGGGTGTGGGTGACATGCCGCAGGGCAACAGAACTGCGGGTGTCCCATTGTGCATGGCGCGGCGCAAGCGATGGTGCGAGGGGCTTTTCAGAGGGTCATGGGCTTCCCCAGGCCGTGGCTGCGTCATCGATGAAAACCCCAATCCCCTCTAGGCGGCTGCGTCTAGAGCCTTGGCTTTGGTGCGTGCGATAGTCGAACGATGCAAAGACGAACCCTTTTGAAGCTGGGCCTGGTCTCGGGCACGGTGCTGGCGCTCGCGGGTGGTGCCGCCATGCTGGTGCAGCCTGGCCTGGTGCAGCGGCGCCTGACGGACGCCGGGCGCGCGCTGTTCATCGGTGTGGGCCGTGCCATTTTGCAGGGCACGCTGCCGCCAGATCCAGCGGAGCAGCGGCAAGCCCTGGAGGGCATGGCCGACCGGGTGGATATCCTGGCGCAGAACCTGCCGCCGCATGTGGTGGACGAGCTGTCGCAACTGGTGGGCCTGCTGGGCAGCAGTGCCGGGCGGGTGGCGCTGGCCGGGCTCTCCACGGGCTGGCTTGAGGCCACGCCCGAGCAGGTGATGGCGGCCCTCAACGACATGCGCTATTCGCGCTTGACCCTGCGCCAGCAGGCCTACCAAGCGCTGCACGAGATCGTGGGCGGCGCGTATTTCTCCGAAGAAACCACCTGGGCCGTGGTCGGCTACCCCGGTCCCCAGGACATCTGAGCCTTTCATCCCATGAGCAAACTACCTGACCCCATCCGCGAGGGGCTGCAGCGCGGCTGGAAAGTGCGCGGCGGTCCGCACGGCGCGGTGCCCGAAACGCTGAGCTGTGACGTGGCCATCATCGGCTCCGGCGCGGGCGCGGGCATCACGGCGGAACTGCTTGCGCGTGCCGGGCTGTCCGTGGTCATCGTCGAAGAAGGCCCGCTGCGCAGCAGCAGCGACTTCCGCCAGCGCGAGTCCGAAGCCTACCCGCAGCTCTACCAGGAAAGCGCCAGCCGCAAGACCGAGGACAAGGCCATATCCATCCTGCAGGGGCGCTGCGTGGGCGGCTCCACCACGGTGAACTGGACCAGCTCCTTCCGCACGCCGCCTTCCACCCTGGGCTTCTGGGCGCAGCACTTTGGGCTCAAGGACTACAACGAGCAGGCGCTGGAGCCGTACTTCGAGCAGGCCGAGCGCAGGCTCAACGTGTCTTCGTGGCAGATGCCGCCCAACGAGAACAACGAGTTGCTGCGCGCCGGGGCGGTCAAGCTGGGCATTCCGGTCGAATCGATCCGGCGCAACGTGCAGGGCTGCTGGAACCTGGGCTCCTGCGGCATGGGTTGCCCCACCAACGCCAAGCAGTCCATGCTGGTCACCACGCTGCCCGTGGCGCTGGAGCAGGGCGCCACGCTGCTGGTGCAAACGCGGGCCGAGCGCCTGGAGGTGGCCTCGGGCAAGGTGCAGGCCCTGCACTGCGTGGGCGTGCAGCTCAACAGCACCGTGGCGGGCGATGCAGCGCGCACGCGCATCACGGCCAAGCACTACGTGCTGTCGGGCGGGGCCATCAACTCGCCCGCCGTGCTGCTGCGCTCCCAGGCGCCCGACCCGCATGGCCGCCTGGGCCAGCGCACCTTCCTGCACCCGGTGGTGATGACCGCCGCACTGATGCAGCAGCGCGTGGAGGGCTGGACCGGTGCCCCGCAGTCGCTGTGCACCGACCATTTTCTGGAAACCCAGGCCATCGACGGCCCCATGGGCTTCAAGCTGGAGGCGCCGCCGCTGCACCCCCTGATCCTGGCCACCACCCTGCCCGGCATGGGACAGCCCCAGGCCGATCTGCTGCGCCAGTTCCCGCACACCCATGTGCTGCTGGCGCTGCTGCGCGACGGCTTCCACGAGCAGGCACAGGGCGGGCGCGTCAAGCTGCGCGGCGACCGCTCGGCCGTGCTCGACTACCCGCTGACCGACTACGTGATGGACGGCGCCCGCCGCGCCATGCTGGCCATGGCCGAAATCCAGTTTGCCGCCGGCGCCCAGCAGGTGCTGCCGGTGCACGAAATGGCCACGCTCTACTCCACTTGGGCGCAGGCCAAGGCCGCCATAGAGCAACTGCCCATGAAGCCGCTGCTGACGAAGGTGGTCAGCGCCCATGTGATGGGCGGCTGCGGCCTGGCCGCTGACGAAAAGCGGGGCGTGGTGCGGCCCGATGGCGTGCACTGGCAGGTGGAAAACCTCTCGGTGCACGACGGCTCGCTGTTCCCCACCAGCGTGGGGGCCAACCCGCAACTGTCCATCTACGGCATCGTCAACCGGCTTGCGCAAGGGCTGGTGCAGCGCTTGACG
Organism: Simplicispira sedimenti; assembly: GCF_022760965.1. Taxonomy (NCBI): domain Bacteria; kingdom Pseudomonadati; phylum Pseudomonadota; class Betaproteobacteria; order Burkholderiales; family Comamonadaceae; genus Simplicispira; species Simplicispira sedimenti. The sequence continues at coordinate 58,377 of NZ_JAKVIJ010000005.1, read as the reverse complement.
GGCCAGTCGCAGGCGCAGCCACTGGCATGAGCCAGGGCCGTCGCGGCGCGGCCTGGTTGCTATATTATTGATAGCTGCTTGCGCAATATCTGCAGGCATTTCGGCAGGTTTTGATCTTGATTTTTCGGGCGCTGACCTCGGTGGAGGCAGGGCCCGAAATTTTTTGGTGGGCGTTGGAAATAACCGACACCATGGGTTTTTTCGCGGTGATAACTTTGCGCCCCTGACCAAGACAAACCAGGAGCACACATGCCCAAAACCCTGATCGAACCCTTCCGCATCAAAAGTGTGGAACCCATCCGCATGACCACCCGTGCCGAGCGCGAGCGCCTGCTCGAAGAGGCCAAGCTCAACGTCTTCAAGCTGCGCGCCGAGGATGTGCTGATCGACTGGCTGACCGATTCCGGCACCGGCGCCATGTCGTCCAGGCAATGGGGTGCCATCATGGAAGGCGACGAGAGCTACGCCGGCGCGCGCAGCTTCTACCGCCTGGAAAAAGTGATCCAGGACATCACCGGCATGCAGTACTTCGTGCCCACGCACCAGGGCCGCGCGGCCGAGAAAGTGCTTTTCGGCGCCACCTGCAAGGCGGGCGACCTGGTGCCCAACAACTGCCACTTCGACACCACGCGCGGCAACCTCGAATACATGGGCGTGGAGGCCGTGGACCTGGTGATCCCCGAGGGCCTGCAGCCCGCGCTGGACTACCCGTTCAAGGGCAACATCGACCTCGCGCGTGTCGAGGCGGTGCTCAAGGAGCAGGGCCACCGCATTCCCTTCGGCATGATCACCGTGACCAACAACACCGGCGGCGGCCAGCCCGTGTCCATGGCCAACATCCGTGCCTACGCCGCGCTGCTCAAAAAATACGGCAAGCCCTTCATCATGGACGTATGCCGCTTCTCGGAAAACGCCATGTTCATCAAGATGCGCGAGCCGGGCTACGAGAACACCCCCATCCGCGACATCGTCAAGGAAATGTTCTCCTACGCCGACGGCGCCACCATGAGCGCCAAGAAGGACGGCATGGTCAACATCGGCGGCTTCATCGTGTTGCGCAGCGAGGAATGGCTGGACGCCGTGCGCAACGGCCTGATCATGATGGAAGGCTTCCCCACCTACGGCGGCATGGCCGGGCGCGACCTCGAAGCCCTGGCCGTGGGCCTGGAGGAGGGCATGGAGGAGGACTACCTGCGCTACCGCCTGCGCACTGCCGAGTACCTGGGCGAGCGCCTGGAGGCGGCGGGCGTGGGCTTCGTCAAGCCCACGGGCGGCCACGCGGTCTATATCGACGCCAAGACCGTGCTGCCCAACATGCCGGTGGAACACTACCCCGCCTGGGCGCTGTGCAACGCGCTGTACCTAGAGGGCGGCATCCGCGGCGTGGAGATTGGCTCGGTCATGTTCGGCAAGCGGCTCGACAGTGGCGTGGAGACCTACCACAGCATGGAGCTGGTGCGCTTGGCGTTCCCGCGCCGCATGTATACGCAAAGCCACTTCGACTATGCCGCCGAGGTGATCGCCGAGGTCAAGGAAAAGGCCGCCAGCATCCGCGGCGTGAAGATCACCAAGCAGCCCAAGTTCCTGCGCCACTTCACCTGCGAGTGTGAGTGGGCTTGAAGAAGCGAACAACCTCCTGAGCGGCTGCGCCGCTTCCCCCTTCTCTCGGCTGTCGCCGGGAAGGGGGACGCCGCCCGTGCGGCGGGGCGGCCCTTGCACGGCGGCTGCTGGCCTGGGCCGCGCCGGTTTTATGCGCCGCGTACGGCACATGGCAATGTATTAGAAATCAGGATCTGGCGCTTATTCAGCAAGCGCTGGGTGCTATTTATTTTGTAGCATCTGGCGCTGGCAGTTGCAGATGCGCCGCCTGTGCCACCTGCATGCAGTCGCGGATGTGCTGCTCGCCCAGGTAGCGCAGCGTGGCGTAGCCCAGTGTGGCCGAGAGTGCCTGGCCCGCCAGCGGCACGTACTTGGCGGCCTGTTTGGTGGTCAGGCGCATGCCCACCGCGCTGGTCAGGCGCAGCACCATGTCGCGCGTGATGAGCTTGCCGATGAGTGCCGAGCCCACCAGCGCCACGGCCTTGTGCACCTGTTCGCGCTGGCTGGGGTCCAGCCGGTCGATCTGCTCGGGCGTGAGCCCGAACTCGGCATTGATGCGCGGCAGCAGGCGCGAGAGCAGGGCGGCATCCACGGCCCAGTCCAGGCCCGGCACGGGCACCACGCTGGCGGCGGCGGCGGTCAGCGCGCGCCGGTGCAGCATCTTGCGGGCGCGCTGGGCGGCGGCCAGCAGGGCGGGGTCGGCAGAGGCCGCCACCGGGTCGTCCGGCGGGCCGTCTTGCCGCGACGGTTTGCGGGTGCGGGGCTTCAGGGCCATGGGTGGTGGAGGCTGTGGTTCAGCCCTTGCCCTTGACCAGGCCGTACACCACCAGCAGCACGATGGCACCTACCACCGAGGCGATGAATCCCGCCGCCTCGCCTGGGCCATACCAGCCCAGGGCCTGGCCTGCGTAGCTGGCCACGAAGGAGCCTGCCACGCCCAGCAGCGCGGTCATGATCCAGCCCAGCTTGTCGTCCCCCGGCTTGAGCGCGCGTGCGATGAAGCCCACCACCAGGCCGATGAGCAGGGAACCAATCACAGAGAGCATGGAGCGTCCTTTCAAAAAGAGACTCAAGCGTAGCGCAGCCTTGCGACATGTGCGCGTCAGGCGTCGCTGATGGGCGCACCGGGCAAGGGTCTTTCGTGCAGGCTGGCCACATAGCGGAATGCAGGCATGTCCATGCCGCCCATGCGTTCCTGCAGCGGGTAGAGCAGATAGCGGCCAGGCTCCAGGTCGCGGCAGGCGGCCTGGGTCAGCAACACCTCGCCGGGGCCGGCGATGTCCTCGCCCAACTTGCAGGCCATGTTCATCTCGTGGCCAAAGAGGTCCTTGCCCGCCACCACCAGCGTGGGCCCATAGCCAATGCCCACACTGGCCAGGAGCTGCGATTCGGGTGGCTGCACCGTGTTCATGGCGTCCAGCGCACGCAGGATGTCGAGTGCCGCTTCCAGGGCGTTCTGGGGGTGGGTGAACACGGCAAACAGGTTGTCGGCTTCTTGCTTGACCACTTCGCCGCCGTTGGCCGCAATGGCGGGGCGGGCGGCATGCTCCATGCGGTGGATCAGCGCCAGGAAGTGGATGATTCCGTGGCTGGCTGTGATGCGCGAGAAGCCGCACATGTCCAGCACCAGCATGGCCACCGGGCGCACAAAGGCCTGGGTGATGGCGTCGTCGATCTGCGCCCGCTGCTCGGGTTGCTGGTTGCGTTGGGTCAGCAGACTTTGCAGGGTCTGGCGGTCGTGTGCGCGAGGGGCAATGCCGCCAGAGAGCGCTGGGGGAGTCTTGTGCGAGGCCACAGTGGGGAGGCGGCGCACACAGCGCCTTAACGCGGGGTATGGGTGGCCTGGATTTCGGCTGCTGCGGCCTGCAGCGCGGCGGCCTGTGCATTGCCCGCCTGGGCCTCGGGTGCCACGCGGCGGGCGCCGTTGAAGCGCTTTTGCCAGTAGCTTTCCTGCATGTCTTCCACGCGCACCTTGCCGCCGCTGCGCGGCGAGTGGATGAACTTGCCGTCTCCCACGTAGATGCCGACATGGCTGAAGGCGCGGCGCATGGTGTTGAAGAACACCAGGTCACCCGGTTGCAGGTCTTTCTTGTCGATCTTTTGGGTGCTGGCGGCCTGTTCGGACGCCTGGCGCGGCAGCAACAGGCCCAGCGTCTGATGGTAGATGTTGCGCACAAAGCCGCTGCAGTCAAAACCCGTTTCGGCGCTGTTGCCGCCACGGCGGTAGGGCACACCCAGGAAACCCATGGCGGTGGTCACTAAGTCTGTGGTGCGGTCTGCCACCACATGGGCCTGGTCGGCCACGTTGTGGCCCAACTCGGCGAGTTGGCTGCGCAGATTCTTGTCCCATTGGAAGGGCTCTTGCGCCTCTGTGGGCGCGGAACCGGGGGCTGCATGGGCGGTGGTGCTGAGGGCGAGCACCAGGATGTAAAGCCAGCGTGACATGGGGCGCAAGGGTACCACGACTGCGCGGAGGCTCCAGACAGGGTAAACGCATACTGATAAAAAATATGGCTTCAGCGCTTATGTGTATTGCGCAAGCAGCTATTAAAAATATAGCAAACTCAGCATATCTTGGGGGTTTCGAGGGAGGCTCCAGGGGTACCCAAGGGGTGCCCAGGGGGGATTTCGGGTGTAGGCTTGCTGTATGACGACCCCCCTGAATTCCCCCCCGCCAGCAGCCTCCGGCAATGGAAATGGCGAGAGCGCCGCAGTCTCGCGCCTGGCCGTGCGCCGCGTGGCCATAGACACCTGGCGCGAGAACGTGGCCTACCTGAACCGCGACTGCGCCGTGTACCGTGCTGAGGGCTTCCAGGCCCTGTCCAAGATCGAGGTGCGCGCCAATGGTCGGCGCATCCTGGCCACGGTGAACGTGGTGGACGACCCGGCCATCGTCGGCTGCCACGAGCTGGGCCTGTCGGAAGACGCCTTTGCGCAACTGGGCGTGGAGCCGGGCTACAAGGTGGCCGTGGCGCAGGCCGAGCCGCCCGAATCCATGGGCGCGCTGTTCCGCAAGATTGCCGGCGAGCGCCTGGCACGCGAGGACTTCCGCGCCATCGTGCGCGACATTGCCGACCACCGCTATTCCAAGATCGAGCTCACCGCCTTCGTCGTGGCCTGCAACCGCGACGAACTCGACCGCGAGGAGGTGTTCTTCCTGTCCGACGCCATGGTGCAGACGGGGCAGCGGCTGGACTGGCACGAGCCCCTGGTGGTGGACAAGCACTGCATTGGCGGCATTCCGGGCAACCGCACCTCCATGCTGGTGGTGCCCATCGTGGCGGCGCACGGCATGCTGTGCCCCAAAACCTCGTCGCGCGCCATCACCTCGCCCGCAGGCACGGCCGACACCATGGAGGTGCTGGCCAATGTGGAACTGCCGCTGGAGCAGTTGCAAACCCTGGTGCGCGACCATCTTGGCTGCCTGGCCTGGGGCGGCACGGCGCAGCTCTCGCCCGCCGACGACGTGCTGATTTCCGTGGAGCGGCCGCTCTCCATCGACTCGCCGGGGCAGATGGTGGCGTCCATCCTGTCCAAGAAGATCGCGGCGGGCTCCACCCACCTCGTGCTCGACATCCCCATCGGCCCCACGGCCAAGGTGCGCTCCATGCCCGAGGCCCAGCGCCTGCGCCGCCTGTTTGAATATGTGGCGCACCGCCTGGGGCTGTCGCTGGACGTGGTCATCACCGACGGGCGCCAGCCCATCGGCAACGGCATTGGCCCGGTGCTGGAGGCGCGCGACGTGATGCGCGTGCTCGAAAACGACCCCCGCGCCCCCAACGACCTGCGCCAGAAGGCCCTGCGCCTGGCCGGCCGCCTGATCGAGTGCGACCCCGACGTGCGCGGCGGCGACGGCTACGGCATCGCGCGCGACATCCTCGACTCCGGCCGCGCCCTGGCACGCATGGAAGCCATCATCGCCGCGCAGGGCGGCAAGGACTTTGACCACAACAACCCCCGCCTGGGCGCGCTGCATTTTGAGATCAGCGCCCCCGCTGCCGGGGTGGTGGCCGGTATCGACAACCAGCAGATCGCCCGCATCGCCCGCCTGGCCGGTGCGCCCAAGGTGCAGGGCGCGGGCGTGGACCTGCTGTGCAAGCTGGGCGACACCGTGCAGAGCGGCCAGCCCCTGTACCGCGTGCACGCCGACTTCCCCGCCGACCTGGAATTTGCCCGCCAGGCCTGCCACCGCGCCAACGGCTACCGCATTGGCGGCGCCGATGAGGTGCCCCACGTCTTTGTGGAGTTCTGAGCATGGTTCCGTCACCCACTGCCCCAGCCGCCTGCCTGCTGCACTTTGACGACGAGCGCGCCGCCGCCCAGCGCCTGGCCCAGGCCAGCGGCCTCCCGGCGCTGGAGATCGCCCGCCACCGCTTTCCTGATGGCGAACTCAAGCTCACCCTGCCCGTGGACGCCAGCGGCCTCCTGCCCGAGCGCGCCGTGCTGCTGCGCAGCCTGCACCAGCCCAACGACAAGCTCATCGAACTGCTGCTCGCCGCCCGCGCCGCGCGCGGCCTGGGCGTGCAGCACCTCACACTGGTGGCGCCGTACCTGGCCTACATGCGCCAGGACATCGCCTTCCACCCCGGTGAGGCGGTCAGCCAGCGCATCGTCGGCCCCTTCCTGGCCAGCCTGTTCGACGCCGTGGTCACCGTGGACCCGCACCTGCACCGCGTGGCCACTCTGCACGAAGCCGTGCCCGCAGCGCACACCGTGGTGCTCAGCGGCGCCCCGCTGCTGGCCGACTGGATCGTGCAGCAGCGCCCCGGCGCGCTGCTCGTGGGGCCTGATGGCGAATCCGCCCAATGGGTGGCCCAGGCCGCCGCCCGCCACGGCCTGGATCACGCCGTCTGCACCAAGGAACGCCACGGCGACCGCAGCGTCACCATCCAGTTACCGCCCGTGAACGTGCAGGGCAGGGCGGTGGTGCTGCTCGACGACATGGCCAGCACCGGCCACACCCTGGCCCAGGCCACGCGCCTGTTGCTCGCGGCCGGCGCTGCCTCGGTGGACGTGGCGGTCACCCATGCCCTCATCGACGTCGACGCCCTGGCTGCGCTGCATGCGGCAGGCGTGGAGCAGTTCTGGAGCACGGATTGCGTGGCGCATCCGACCAACACCGTGCTTATGGAGACGGAACTGGCGCGGGGGGTGCAACAGGTTTTTTCGGTCTCGGGGCTATAGTGCAGATCACAGATGCACTCGCGAACCTGATTCAGCAAATGCGTGGACTTCAAGGGAGGCGCTGCGGCGACTTTGGTGTTTTTGTGATACCTGTTCATGTATCCAGCTTGCGAGCGTAAACACATGAAATCAAAAGATATTTCGGTTTTCTCGGCGCCACGTTATCCGGCGGCTGTCTGGCATATCCGGTGAATTGCCGTTTACATCAAAGTTGAAGCGCATGAAGAACATCCAAGTCATCGACGGCGCGGACAACGCGGTTTACGACATCTTTGCTGCGACCGATGACGAGTTCGCAATGATTTTTCTGGCCGGGCAAGATGTGGCGTTCATTGACGAAGTGATGGCACGTGCATCACGGAGGGAGCTGGACCATGCGTTCGCCGCAATTTGGCAGCGTCGAGTTGCCAAGGCTGAGGTGAATGGAATCCACGGAGTTCTCTTCTACGAGATGGATCACAAGAAGCGGTACTACCCAACAAGGCGCGATGAAGATGCGATCAACCCAGATGGCACACGCCTCCGCTGACATACGCTTCAACCTTTCGCTCCAGCGGACGGCTTCGCCGCCCGCTGAGCTTCGACGTTGGCAGGTCGTGTTTGTAAACGTGCCGGACAGGAGGCCGCTCTGTTTCTCACACGCAAGCACCTTTGGATAACCGCCATCGCCACCTTCTGCCTGGCGGCTCACGCGACTTCGTCCCTGTCGTTTGACGGCGGGGGCTATGTGCTGGATCTGGAAATCGGCGATACCGACCGCCCCGTGGTGGCCAGTGTCACGTTCCACAGGCTGGGGGACGCGCAAGGCGTTGTCCTGCGTGGGAATTTCAGGGTCCAGGTGTTTGACCCGCGCCGCCAGGAACTGGTGCTGGTTTATGGCGGTGGCGACGGGCGGGTGGAGCCGTTCACGCTGACCGTGCACGGAAACCGTGCCTCGCTGGCTCTGGCGGGCAGGCGCATCAGGGCGCCGTTCCGCTGGGCCATGTAGGGTGCGCAGCAGGCGCAAGGCCATGGGCGGGGCGCCTTGGCTGCGACAATCGTCCCATTGCACCTTCTGACAGAAAGAACCTGCCATGCTTCTCGATGCCACCGAATCCCAGCTTGTGCTGGTGGACTTCCAGGCCAAGCTCATGCCCGCCATCCACGATGGTGCGGCGGTGCTGGCCAATGCACGGCGCCTGGCGCAGGCGGCCCAACTGCTGGATGTGCCCTTGTGGGGCACGGAGCAGAACCCCACGCGCCTGGGGCCCAACGACGCAGACTTGCGCGCGCTGTGCCGCAAGACGCTGCCCAAGATGCACTTCAGCGCCGTGCCCGATGGGCTGGCCGCGCTGCTGCGGCCCCCGGCGCGCCTGCCCGCAGGCAATGCGCGCAGCCTGCCCAAGCATTTGCAGAAAACCGCGCAGAGCGAGCCTGAGCGCCCCAGCATCGTGCTGGCCGGGTGCGAGGCCCATGTGTGCCTGTTGCAGACGGCGCTGGAGCTGATCGAGGACGAGTTCGAGGTCTGGGTGGTGACGGACGCCTGCGGCTCGCGCACCGAGCGCAACCGCGACGCCGCCTACGACCGCCTGGCCGGTGCGGGCGCCGAGTTGGTGACCACCGAGATGGTGTGCTTCGAGTGGCTGCGCTCGTGTGAGCACCCGGCTTTCAAGGACGTGTTGGCGCTGGTCAAATAAGGCCGGGCGTTGTACCGTGTGAACCTGTCCAAGGATCACCAGGGGAGAGCAGGTATGACAGTGGATTTTCGTGACCCGCGCGCTGCGCAGCAGATGCAGCAGCCCGCTTTGGCGCCGCAGTACCGCCTCATTCTGGGGGTGCTGGCTATCAGCGCGGTGCTGATGTGCGCTGGCGCCCTGTGGTTCTGGCTGCAACCGCCGGCGTGGCTGGATGCGCAGACGGCGCCGTTTTTGGCCTTGGCGCTGGGCCTGACGGGGGCGGCTGACCTGGGGGCCGTGGCCTTTTTGCGCTGGTTCTGGGCGCGGCAACAGCGATGACGGGCGCACCGATCCGGCGTATTGCCATCAGCACCGGGGGCGGGGACGCGCCGGGCCTCAATGCCGTGATCCGCGCCACGGTGTCGGCTGCGCTGCGCCGGGGCTGGGAGTGCGTGGGCATTCGCGACGGCTACAACGGCCTGCTGGTGCCCGAGCGCTACCCGCAGGGCGGGCTGGTGCCGCTCACGCACGAGCGGGTGCGCGGCATTTCACACCTGGGCGGCACCATTCTGGGCACGACCAACAAGGGCGATCCGTTCCACTTTCCGGTGCGCAACCCCGACGGCAGCATGGGCGAGCGTGACCGCTCCGATGAGTTGGTGGCGTGTTTTGCCCAAAACGGCATTGATGCGCTGGTCACCGTGGGCGGCGATGGCTCGCTCTCCATTGCGCACGAGCTGCACCGCAAGGGCCTGCGTGTGGTGGGCGTGCCCAAGACCATCGACAACGACCTGGACAAGACCTTCACCACCTTTGGCTTTGACACAGCGGTGTCGTTTGCCACCGAATGCCTGGACCGCCTGCACAGCACGGCCGAGAGCCACCAGCGCATCATGGTGGTCGAGATGATGGGGCGCTATGCCGGGTGGATTGCGCTGCACGCGGGCATTGCCGGGGGGGCGCATGCCATTTTGCTGCCCGAAATCCCGTTCGACCTGGCGGGTGTGGTGGATCAGATCCAGGCCCGCGATGCGCTGGGCCGCATGTATTCGCTGGTGGTGGTGGCCGAAGGGGCCTTCCCGCGCGATGGGCAGCGGGCGCTGAGTGCACCTGCGGAGGCCGGACATGCCGAGCGCCTGGGTGGCATGGGCGAGCAGGTGGCGCGCGAACTGGCGTACCGCACCGGCAAGGATGCGCGCGTGGTGGTGCTGGGCCATTTGCTGCGCGGGGGCTCGCCCACCTCGTTCGACCGGCTGGCTGCGCTGCGCTTTGGCACGGCGGCGGTGCGCGCGCTCGAAGAAGGGCTGTCGGGCGTGATGGTGTCGCTCGCGTTCCCCAACGTGGAGTACGTGCCGCTGGCCGAGGTGGCGGGCCGCATGAAAGGCGTACCGCTGGACGGCGACACCGTGCAGACCGCACGCGATCTGGGCATTTGTCTGGGCGATTGAGGGCGCGGATGGGCAGGGCGCTGGCCCTGTCCCGTCAGATTCCCGCAAGCCCGTCATGAATAATTATGAATTCAAAACCTGTGTCACCGGCAGGATTCGAGGCCAAGGAGACCCCACCCATGAGCAGCTACGCCGAGTTCCACCGCAACTCCATCGACCAACGCGACGCCTTCTGGGCCGAGCAGGCCCGTCTGATCGACTGGCAGACGCCGCCCCAGCAAATTTGCGACTACAGCAACCCGCCGTTTGCACGCTGGTTTGTGGGCGGCACCACCAACCTGTGCCACAACGCGGTGGACCGGCACCTGAAGGACCGCGCCGGCCAAGCCGCACTGGTGGCCATTTCCACCGAAACCGATTCCGAGCGCAGCTACAGCTTTGCCGAGCTGCACGCCGAGGTGCAGCGCATGGCCGCCAGCCTGCTGTCGCTGGGTGTGAAAAAGGGTGATCGCGTACTGATCTACATGCCCATGATCGCCGAGGCCGCCTTTGCCATGCTGGCCTGCACGCGCATTGGCGCGCTGCACTCGGTGGTGTTTGGCGGCTTTGCCTCGGGTTCGCTGGCCTCGCGCATCGAAGACGCGGAGCCTGTGGTGGTGGTCAGTGCCGACGCGGGCTCGCGCGGCGGCAAGGGCGTGCCCTACAAGCCGCTGCTGGACGAAGCCATCCGCCTGTCCAAACACAAACCCAGCAGCGTGCTGCTGGTGGACCGGGGCCTGGTGCCCATGGATCTGGTGCAGGGGCGCGACCACCTGTGGGCCACGCTGCGCGAGCAGCACCTGAATGCGACCGTGCCCTGCGAGTGGGTGGACGCCACGCACCCCAGCTACACGCTGTACACCAGCGGCACCACCGGCAAGCCCAAGGGCGTGCAGCGCGACACGGGCGGCTACGCTGTGGCGCTGGCGGCCAGCATGAAGCACATCTTCAACGCCCAGGCGGGCCAGACCTACTTTGCCACCAGCGACATCGGCTGGGTGGTGGGGCACAGCTACATCATCTACGGCCCGCTGCTGGCGGGCATGACCACCATCATGTACGAGGGCTTGCCCATTCGCCCCGACGCAGGCATCTGGTGGAGCATTGTCGAGAAGTACCAGGTCACGCACATGTTCTCGGCACCCACGGCGGTGCGCGTGCTCAAGAAGCAGGACCCGGCCTACCTGGCCAAGTACAACGTCAAGAGCCTCAAGGCCCTGTGGCTGGCGGGCGAGCCGCTGGACGAGCCCACGGCGCAGTGGATCAGCGATGCGCTGCAGGTGCCCATCATCGACAACTACTGGCAGACCGAGACCGGCTGGCCCATCCTCACCCTGTGCAACGGGGTGGAGCAGCAATCCACGCGCTTTGGCAGCCCCGGCAAGGCGGTGTACGGCTTCAACGTCAAGCTGATCGACGAGGCCACGGGCGAGGAACTGACCGGCGCCAACCAGAAGGGCGTGGTCGCCATCGAGGGACCGCTGCCCCCCGGCTGCATGCAGACCGTGTGGCGCGACGACGAGCGCTTTGTCAACACTTACTGGAAGAGCATTCCCGGCCGCCTGGTCTATAGCACCTTTGACTGGGGCATCCGCGACGCGGACGGCTACCACTTCATCCTGGGCCGCACCGACGACGTGATCAACGTGGCCGGCCACCGCCTGGGCACGCGCGAGATCGAGGAGTGCATTTCCTCGCACGCCAACATTGCCGAGGTGGCGGTGGTGGGCGTGGCCGACCAGCTCAAGGGCCAGGTGGCCATGGCCTTTGCCGTGCCCAAGAACGCGGCCGCGATGGAATCCACCGAGGCACGTGCCCAGCTCGAAGCCGAGGTGATGAAGCTGGTGGACAGCCAGATGGGCGCCGTGGCCCGCCCGGCCCGTGTGCACTTCGTGACCACGCTGCCCAAGACGCGCAGCGGCAAGCTGCTGCGCCGCGCCCTGCAAGCCGTGGCCGAGCGGCGTGACCCCGGCGACCTGACGACCATGGAAGACCCCGCCGCACTGCAACAGGTCAAGGCGCTGGTCGAAGCCTGATTTTGCTATCAAATCAATAGCTTCTTGCGTCCTTTTGACGGGCGCTGGCAGCCATTTTTTTATGTGTATGTGGGAGTGTGGCGCTGCGTCAGCGCTTCCATTCCGGCGGGCACTGCCAGTGGCGGCTCCAGGCCACAAATTCGCCCAGCGGCATGGGGCGGGCGATGTGGTAGCCCTGCGCCAGGTGGCAGCCCATCTGCGTCAGCATCTGGCCCTGGTCCACGGTTTCCACGCCCTCGGCAATCACGCGGTAGCCAAAGGAGCGTGCCAACCCGATCACGCCCTGCACGATGGCCAGGTCGCCCGCGTCGTCCATCATGCCGTGCACAAAGCTCTGGTCGATCTTGAGCGTGGACAGCGGCAGCCGCCGCAGGTAGGTGAGCGAAGAGTAGCCGGTGCCAAAGTCGTCCAGCGCCACGCCCACGCCTTGTTGGCGCAGGTCGGCCAGGGTCTGTGCCACGGCATCGATGTGGTACAGCGCGGCGGTTTCGGTGATCTCGATCTCCAGCATGTCGGGGGGCACATCGCTGTGGCGCGCCAGTTCGGCCGCCACCCAGCGTGCAAACCCCGGCTGCTGCAGGTGGGGTGCGGACACGTTCACGCTCACGGGCAAAGGCAGGCCTTGGTTCTGCAAGGCCCGCGCCAGCAGCAGGCCTGCCTGCAGCACCCAGGCGCCAAAGGGCACTTCCAGCTCGGTGCCCTCCAGTTGGGGCAAAAAGGCTCCGGGCGCCAGTACGCCTTGCTCCGGGTGCCGCCAGCGGGCCAGTGCCTCGGCACCCACCACGGTGCCCCGGTGCATGTCCACCTTGGGCTGGAGGAACAGCTCGAACTCGCCGCGCACCAGCGCTTCGCGCAGGCGCTGGATCTGCTCGCGCACCTTGCGCGACTGGCGCTCCTGCGAGGTGTCGAACTCGTGCAGCCGGTTGCGTCCGGCCTGTTTGGCCGCGTACATGGCCTGATCGGCATGGCGCAGCAGGGTGTCGGCGTCGGCATCGTCCTGCGGGTACAGCGTGTAGCCAATGCTGGCCGTCACGCCCACGCGGTGCCTGCCCAACTGGTAGGGCGAGGCAATGCTTTGCATGGCCTGCTGGAGCAATTGGCGGCACTCCTGCACGCTGTGCACCTGCGGCAGCAGGATGGCGAATTCATCGCCCCCCAGGCGGGCCACGCAGTCCTGCGGGCGCAAGGAGCGGACCATGCGTTGTGCGGCCACCACCAGCAGGCGGTCACCGGCATCGTGGCCTAGGCGGTCGTTCACGGGCTTGAAGCCGTCCAGATCCAGGTAGGCCACGCCCAGCAGCGCGCCCACGGAATGGGCCTGATCCATGGCGTCGGCCAGCTTGCGCGCCAGCATCACGCGGTTGGGCAGGCCGGTGAGCGTGTCGTAGTGCGCCAGGCGGCGCAGCAGATTTTCCTGCTCGTGCTGGGCGGTGACGTCCAATGCAATGCCCAGCATGCGCTCGGGTTGGCCTTCGGCGTCCAGGCTCACCACCTTGCCCAGGTTGCGTATCCAGCGCTCTTTTTCGTGCGGTCTGCGGATGCAGAAGGTGGTGTCGAACGGGGTCTCGGGCTGGTTGACGTGGCGCGTCACTTCGGTGGTCACGCGCAGCACTTCTTCGGGGCCCAGCGGTTCGGTCCACAGGAAGGCGGGGCCTTTCATGGTCCCCGCAGCAAGACCGTGCATGCTGCGCCAGCGCTCGTCTCCGGAAATCATGCCGGTGTGCAGGTTCCAGTCCCAACGGCCCACCGCGGCCGTGGACAAGGTCAGCGAGAGCAAGGCTTCGCGCTCGCGCACTTCCTCTTCCTGGTGCTTGCGGCCAGTGATGTCCTGCAAGGCAAACAGCCAGCAGGGCTGGCCGTCGAACTCGGTGGCGCGCATGGACTGCAGGCAGGTGCGCCGCTCGCCGTTGCGCAGGGTGACTTGCAGTTCGTAGGACTCGAGCAGTTGGCTGCTCTGCGCTGCGACCAAGAGGTCTGCACGGTCTTGTGCACCCAGAATGCCCAACTCCGTCACGCTGCGCCCCAGGGCTTCCTGGCGGGAGTAGCCAAACATGGCCTCCCAGGCGGGATTGACCTCCAGGTACACCCCGTCGTCACGCCGAGAGATTCCCATGGGATAGGGCAGCATCTGGAAGATGCGCGAAAAGCGCTCTTCGGACTGGCGCAGGCGCTGTTCAGCACGTTTTTGTTCGTCGATGTCCTGCATCACCCCGCGGATGCACAGCACGCGGCCGTTCTCGATCACGGGTTCGCCCCGGGCGCGGCCCCAGATGACCGTGCCGTCCGGCCGCTGGATCTCCACGTCCATGCTCCAGGGCGTGTGGTGCAGCAGGCAGTCGGCAATGCGCCGACGCATCTCGTTGCGCCAGCGCGGCGTCACGCAGGTGTTGATGTAGTCCTTGGGCAGGGCGGAGCCCCTGGGCAGGCCGTGGATGTCGTAGCAGACGTCCGACCAGAACACCAGGCCCTTGCCGCGCTCGTCCACCCAGTAGCCCAGTTGCGCCATGCGCCCGGCCTGGTCGAGTGCGGCATTCTTGGCCAGCAGCTCGGTGCGGATGCGGGTTTCCTCGCTGGTATCGTGAAAGACAAACACCATGCAGTCTTCATCACCAATGCGCACCGGCTGGGCCGACATATTGCCAGGGATGACCTGTCCGTTGCTTTGGGCGTTCAGCGGAAGGTTCTGTACCTTGCCTTCGCGCTGCAGCGTGGTCACCAGTTTGCTGCGCTCCTGGTTGGTGGCCCAGATGCTGAGTTCGGTGGACGTACGCCCCAGGATCTGCTCGCGCGACATGCCCAGCAGCTGGCAAAACGCTGGGTTGACCTCCAGGTACATGCCGTCGGCCACGCGGGTAATGCCCGCCGGGTCCGGCAACGCATCGTAGATGGCTCTGAAATGTTCCGGGCGGGGTGCGGATGGCGTAGTGCCGTGCTCCATGCCAGAGGCCTGCGCAGACAGCGGAGCAGGACTGGGCGGAAACGGCGCGGCGGACATGCCCCCGAGTTTAGGGCCGTTCCACCCCTTGTGCAGCCTTGGAGCGCCTCCGGATGAGTCCTGTTGACAACAGTGTGCCGCCTACGATCACCGCGGCGCACCCCAGCATCCAACCGGTGACCGGTTCTCCCAGGAACACCGCGCCGTAGAACACGGCAAACACCGGTGCCATGAAGGTGACCGCCAGTGCCCGGCTGGGCCCGGCATGGGCGATCAGCCGGAAATACAGGATGTAGGCAATGCCCGAGCACAGCACCGCAATCGCCACAATGGCCGCCCAGGCCCGAAGCCCTGGCATCACCGCGGGCCAGAACCACACCATGGGCACCAGCAATGCCAGTGCGGCGCCCAGCATGCTGCCGGTGGCCGTGGCCAGGGGCGGAACCCCTTGCAGGTAGCGCCGCGCAAAGCTGGCCGCCAGGGCATAGCAGGTGGTGGCGCCCAGGCAGGCCGCAATGGCCCAGGGCGCCGCTGCCGACTTGATGCCCGCACCGCCGGGCGCGCGCCAGGCCAGCAGCGCCACGCCCACAAAGCCAATGCCCAGGCCCAGCCAGCGCACCCGCTGGATGCGGTCGCCCAGCCACACCCAGGCCACCAGTGCGCCAAACAGCGGCACCGTGGCGTTGAGGATGGACGCCAGCCCGGTGGTGATGTGCAGCACCGCCCAGGCATAGAGCGCAAACGGTATGGCCGAGTTGAGCAGCCCCGACAACAACACCGGCCGCCAGTGGCGCCGCAAGGCCGGCCACTGGCCCTGGTGCAGCAGGATGGGCCAGAGGAACAGCGTGGCCAGCCCTACGCGCAGGCCCGCCGTGGGCAGCGGCCCGAACTCCGCAGCGCCCAGGCGCATGAACAGGAACGATGCCCCCCACAGGGCGGACAGCAGCAGAAACTCGCCGATCCATTCGGACACGGGGCGGGTGGTGGATGCAGCAGAACTCATGCAGAGGCTTTCATGGCAATTCCTTCGAGGCGCAGCAGCGCCTGCTTGCGCTCCAGCCCACCGGCATAGCCCGTGAGGCTGCCGTCGCTGCCCAGCACGCGGTGGCAGGGAACGACCACGCTCAGCGGGTTGCGCCCCACCGCCGCACCCACAGCGCGCACGGCCTGCGTTTTGCCGATGGAGCGTGCCAGCGCGCCGTAGCTGGCCGTCTGGCCGCGCGGAATGCGCAGCAGGGCCTGCCACACCGCCTGCTGGAAGGGCGTGCCGCCGCCGAGGTCCAAGGCCAGGTCAAAGCCTGCCCGCTCGCCACGCAACACCTGTTGCACCTGCTGGGCGGCTTCGCGCAGCACCGGGTGCTGCGGCGCCTGGGGCCAGGTGGGGAGTGCATTGGGAAGGTGCCGCTGGCCATCGAACCACAGACCGCACAGGCCCAGGGGCGACGCCGCCAGCCAGACCTGGCCCAGGGGCGTGTCGGTGGTGGATTGCACGGTGGAAGGATGGAAGCGCATGGTGATGGGCCTTGATTAGAAGCGATTATTGGCTTTTGCGCTTGCGGGACAAGCGCAAGCAGCTATGCTTTTGATAGTGAAGCGGAACTGATGCTGCCCGTCGCCCAGGCCCGCAGCACCGCATAGCCGCGCCAGGGGCGCCAGGCCTGCGCCAGCGCGGTGGCGGCGCGTGCTGGCTGTGGCTGGCCTTGCACGCCCAGGGCCTTGTGCAGGGCCACGTCGCCCGCCGGAAAGGCGTCCGGCCAGCGCAGCCCGCGCAGGGCGATGTACTGCGCCGTCCAGTCGCCAATGCCGGGCAATTGGCACAGCGCCTGGGTGGTGGCGGCCACGTCGGCGCCGGGGTGCAGGGCGAGCTGGCCGCTGTCCACGGCGCGCGCCAGCGCCACGATGGCGGCCTGGCGCTGGCGCACGATGCCCAGCTGCCCCAGCACCTCGCCTTCGGCCTGCGCCAGCGTGGCGGGGGAGGGAAACAGCCGTTGCAGATCGGGCCAGGGCGTGGCCACGGGTTCGCCCAGGCGCTCCACCAGCCGCTGGCCCAGCGTGCGCGCGGCCGCCACGGTGATCTGCTGGCCCAGCACGGCGCGCACGGCCAGTTCGAAGCCATCAAAGGCACCCGGCACACGCAGGCCCTCGGTGCCCGGAAAGGCAGCGCCCAGCACCGCATGGATGGCGGCCGGGTCGGCGTCCAGGTCGAGCATGGCGCGCACCCGTGCAATCACCTGGGCCAGCACGGGGGCCAGGGCTTCGCTGGTTTGCAGCCATACTTGGTGGCGTGCGGTGTCAAAGCGTGCCGCCATCCAGCCGGTCAGCTCCCGGGAACCGGCCTGCAGCCGCACGGTGCGCCGCAAGGTGCCGTTGGCGGGGTCGGCGCATTCCACGCCGGTGAACTGGCGCTGCACAAAAAAGGCCAGCAGCGCTGGCACATCCAGCGGTGGCCGGTACGCCAGGCGGATGCTGCCGCACAGCCCTGCGTCGCCGGGGGCTGCTGGGGCGCCCGCGCGGCGCAATTGGCTGGGGTTGAGGCCGTAATGCGTCGCAAACGCCGCGTTGAAGCGACGCACGCTGCCAAATCCGCTGGACAGCGCCACCTGGGTCACGGGCAAGCGGGTATCGGTCAGCAACTGCTTGGCCAGCAGCAGGCGCCGGGTTTGCAGGTATTGCAGGGGGGACACGCCCAGCGCCGCTTCAAAAATGCGGCGCAGGTGCCGGTCGCTCACGCCCAGGCGCTGCGCCAGCCGGGCCACGCCCAGGCCCTCGGGCGTGTCCCAGGCCTGGGGGGTGTCGATCAGGCGCAGCGCCTGCTGCACGAGGATGCTGCTCGCGTCCTGCACCGACCAGGCCAGCGCCTGTGGCGCCACCTCGGGGCGGCAGCGCAGGCAGGGCCGAAAACCCGCACTCTCGGCCTGGGCTGCCAGCGTGAAGAAGCGGCAGTGCTCGCGCCGGGGTGTGCGCACGGCGCAGACGGGGCGGCAGTAGATACCGGTGCTGGTCACGCCGGTAAAGAACTGTCCGTCAAAGCGGGCATCGCGCGAGCACAGCGCCAGGTAGCGGCTGTCGTCGGGTGCGGGTAGTGGGGCAGGCATGGGCACATCATAGGGATTGGGGGTGCGCAGGCTGGCCGTTTTCGGACATGTGCTTTGCGCACGGGCTGAGCACTGGGGCCGCCTACAATCGGCGCCAATTCCACGCAGTGCAGAAAGCTCCCCACCGTGCAAGTAGCTCCCGCCATCTTCAAAGCCTATGACATCCGGGGCATTGTCCCCAGCACCCTCGACGAACATGTGGCCCGCTGCCTGGGCCGCGCCTTTGGCACGGCGGCCCGCATCGAGGGCGAATCCGTCGTTGCCGTGGGGCGCGACGGGCGATTGTCCGGCCCGCTGCTGTCGCAGGCGCTGATGCTGGGCCTGGCCGAAAGCGGCATGGAGGTCATCGACATTGGCCTGAGCACCACGCCCATGCTGTACTTTGCGGCCAGCACGCTGTGCAACAGCGGAATCCAGGTCACGGGCAGCCACAACCCCAAGGACTACAACGGCTTCAAGATGGTGCTGAACGGCCGCGCCATCTATGGCGACGAGATCCAGGGTCTGCGCCGCTGCATCGAGGAGCAAAGCTGGACACTGGCCCAGGGCGGCTTCATCCGCCAGACCGACGTGCTGCCTGCCTACCGCGAGCGCATCGTCTCCGACATCCAGCTTGCCCGCCCCATGAAGATCGTGGTGGACAGCGGCAACGGCATTGCCGGTGCCTCGGCACCCGGAATCCTGCGTGCGATTGGCTGCGAGGTGACGGAGCTGTTCTCCGAGGTGGACGGCGACTTCCCCAACCACCACCCCGACCCGAGCAAGCCCGAAAACCTGCGCGACCTGATTGCCGCACTGCAGGCAAGCGACGCCGAACTGGGCCTGGCCTTTGATGGCGACGGCGACCGCCTGGGCATCGTCACGCGCAGCGGCGAAAACATCTTCCCCGACCGGCAGATGATGCTGTTTGCCCAGGACGTGCTCTCGCGCGTGCCCGGCGGCACCATCCTGTTCGACGTCAAATGCACCCAGCGCCTGGCGCCTGCCATTGCCCAGGCCGGTGGCCAGCCGCTGATGTACAAGACCGGCCACTCGCTCATCAAGGCGCGCATGAAGGAGCTCGACTCCCCCCTGGGCGGCGAGATGAGCGGCCACATCTTCTTCAAGGAGCGCTGGTTCGGCTTTGACGACGGCACCTACGCTGGCTGCCGCCTGCTCGAAATCCTGAGCCGCCATGCCGACCCCGGCGCCGTGCTGCAAGGCCTGCCCACCAGCCACAGCACGCCGGAGTTGAACGTGGCCTGCGCCGAGGGCGAGCCGCACCGCCTGACCGCCGAACTCCAGGCCCTGGCCGCCGAAGCGTTCGCTGCACCGGCCCAGATCAACACCATCGACGGCCTGCGCGTGGACTGGCCCGACGGCTTCGGCCTGATCCGGGCCAGCAACACCACACCCGTGCTCGTGCTGCGCTTCGAGGGTCACACGCCCGAGGCCCTGCATCGCATCGAGGCGGCGATGTTGGCGCTGCTCCAACGCGTCAAGCCCGACGCCCAGGTGGGAGCGGCCGCGCATTGAGAGGCATGCCCCAGGTTGCGCCGCGCTGCACACCCGGCGGCTGAAAGCAGCCGCAAGCGCCTGTCAGCCTGCTGGTCCGTTGTAGGAAAGGGGCGGGGGGGTTGTGGCAGCACCGGCTTCGTAGCCCGCCAGCAGCAGGGGCCACTGCGACTCGTCCCAATGGAATGGTGCGCAGCGCTGCTGCTCCTTGCGCAGGGAGCGTAGCAAACGCTGCAGGTTGGCGGCTTTCCATTCGTTGCCGCAGCGCAGCCCGCATTTGTCAAAGTCGATGACCCAGGCATGTTGCTGGTCGTCGATCAGCAGGTTGTGGGCATTCAGGTCGGAATGGAAAACCTGGTGGTCATGCAGTTGGCGGATGGCACGCCCCAGGGCCTGCCAGGCCGCTGGCGGCAGTGGGGCCTGTGCCAGCGCCTGCACGACGTTGCTTGTCTGGGGAATCATGGCCACCAGAATGTCGGCGCCATAGCCCCAGGCGTGGCGCACCTGCCTTGCCGCCACGGGTTCCGGCACGGGCAAGCCCCACGCGTGCATCAGGCGCAGAAGGCTGTATTCGGCCATGGCACGGCTTTGGGCCGTGGCTTGCGGGGCAAAACGGTCTTTGCTGATGCGGGCCATGGCGCCACCGCGCCGGTAGTGGCGCAGCACGGCTTCACGCCCTTGCAGGCGGACGCGGTGCGCCTGCCCCCGTCCGCTGCCGGTGGCCAGGGTCTCGGCCTCGGGTGTGGGTTCGAACACCTCGGGGGTGGCGGCCGGCACCCAGGTGGGGTTGAACCAGATGGACTGGTGCGCCAGCTCTGCCGCCTGCACCGGTGCCAGTTGCCGAGGCACCAGCGGTGACCACAGGGGCATCAGCGCCTCTATGGTGCGGGCGCTGCTGCCTTGCTGGCTTTGCACAAACGCGGAGGCCGCATGGCCGAGCTGCGCCAGCGCCTGGGGATCGGACAGCCAGCGCGATAGCTGGTGCAGTGCCTCGCTGGCGTTGGCCACCAAGGCACCGATGCCCTGTGCCTGGATGGCTTCGTAAAGGCTCTGGAAGTTGTGGGTGTGCGGGCCAAAAAGCACGGGCTTGGCGCAGGCCAGGGCTTCCAGGGCGTTGTGGCCGCCAATCGGTGCCAGGCTGCCGCCTATGAAGCAGGCCGTTGCGTGGGCGTACCAGGTGCGCAGCTCGCCCATGGTGTCCGCCAGGTACACGGAATCGTCGGGGCCCAGGCGGTCGCCCTGGCTGCGCCGGCGCACGGGAAATCCGGCGCTCTCAATCTGCCGGGCCACGGCGTCAAAACGCTCGGGATGGCGCGGAACCAGCACCAGCGCGCAGTGCGGGTGCTGCTGGGCAAAAGCGGGCCAGGCGGCCAGCAGCGCAGATTCCTCGCCTTCATGGGTGCTGCCAGCCACCAGCACGGCGCTGCGGCTTGCCAGCCAATCCAGCGAAGGGGGCAGGGCGGTGCCGATGGGGAGGTCGAACTTGAGATTCCCGGTTTCCATCAGCCGGTGGGCGGGCACGCCCAGGCCTGCCAGGCGCGCCTGGCTGGGCTTGTCCGCACAGGCCACCAAGGCCAGTTGGCTCCAGACGGGGCGCATCAGCGCGTGGAAGCGCTGGTAGCTCTGGGCCGAGCGCTCCGACAGGCGGGCGTTGACCAGTGCCACAGGAATGCTGCGCTGGCGGCACTGCAGGAGCAGTTCGGGCCACAGTTCACGCTCGATCAGCACCAGCAGGCGGGGTTTCAGGCGGTCCAGAAAGCGCGCGGTGGCGCCAGGGGTGTCGATGGGCAGAAACAGGTGCTGCACCTGTGCGCCCCAGTGCTGGCGCAGTTGCTGGGCGCCCGTCAGGGACTGCGTGCTCACGGTGAGGCTGGCCGCAGGCCACTGCGCGAGCAAGGCCCGGATCAAGGGCTCCGCGGCCTGCACTTCGCCCACGGAGGCCGCATGGATCCACAGGCCATGGATGCTGCCGGGCGCGGGGTGGATGTACCCCCGACGTTGCCCGATGTGGCCATTGGCTGCATCACTCTTGCGGTGGCGCCACCACAGCCATGCCAGCAGCACGGGGCTCAGCGCCCACAGCAGCAGCCTGTAGGCCACCTGGGCAGGTGCCGGAAATCTCACTGCCAATGGTCTGCCACCCACTGGGTGGGAAGCACTTTGCGGTACCACTTACCGCTTTCCCCGGCAATCGCATCGGGCGGGTTGGGCTTGCCATGGAAGGCAATGATGCGGGCGCCCTCAGGGATCTGCGGTGGCTTGAACCAGCCCATCAGCCCCGGCTGCAGGCAGTGGCGCTTGAAGCTGCGGCACCAGGAGTCTGGCCAATAGCTCAGCTTTCCCTGGCGCGACAGGTAGTGCGTGATGAACTCCTGCTCGTTGCGCACGTCGCCGATGGAAGCGGGGTAGTTGTTCTTCAGGTGTTCCAGCGCATCCGCGTGGGCCCCGATGGTGTAGCGGTAGCACGAGGTGTTGCCCGTGCCGTCCTTCTTGTCCCACTCCTTGATCACGATAAACTCGCCGGCCTGGTCGAAGAAGGGGTCCAGGCTGTCCAGGATGACGATGTCCAGGTCCAGGAACAAGGTGGTGCCCTGCAGGTCGTACAACTGCGGTGCGAAGCTGGTCAGCTTGAGCCAGCCGTGGCCAAAGGTCCAGGGCTTGCGCTGATCGAATTCGTCGAAGCCGATCATCGGAATCGGCTTGACTTCGATGGACGGGTCGATGCCCGCGCCGTCGTCGGTCAGGCAGACAAAACGGAAAGGGCGATGCAAGTGCCGCCGAACCATGCTGTGCAGCTTGTTGACGTATTCGGGGCCGTACTTGTTGCCCCACTTGATGCACAGCACATTGACTGCTTGCATGAGTCACCTTTGCTTGGAATTCGCTGGCGAACCGGGGTCCGCAGGACAGGGGTGAAAAAAGGGCAGTATAGCGGAGCGCATAATGGCGAAGCGACTCCCCAGGCGAAAAAATTGCAATAAATAAAATGCCTCTATGGCTTGATGTGCTTGCGTTAGTAGCTACACTTTTGGTAGCGCATAGGCCCTGCCACCAAGGACTGGGCCACGGGCACTGACCCGGCCCTTGCGCACCCAGGAAGACACATGACCCACCTCAGAACCCGCGCCGTCCATGCCGGACAGCAGCCCGACCCCACCACCGGCGCCATCGCCACGCCCATCACCCAGACCACGGCCTTTGGCTATGGCACGCTGGAGCGGGGCGCGGCCCTGTTTGCGGGCGAGGTGCCAGGCTACCGCTACAGCCGCTTCGCCAACCCCACGGTGGCTGCGCTGGAAGCCAAGCTCGCCGACCTGGAAGGGGCGCAGGCGGCGGTGGCCTTTGCCAGTGGCACGGCGGCCACGGCGTCGCTGGTGCTGGGCCTGCTGCGTCCTGGTGATGAACTGGTGTTTCTGGGCCCGCTGTATGGCGGCACCGAGGGCCTGCTGCGCAATCTGGGCGAACGCTGGGGCATCCGTGTGGTCGATGCCACGGCCACCGGGCTGGAGGCCAGCCTCACGCCCGCCACGCGCATGGTCTGGGTCGAAACGCTCACCAACCCCACCCTGCGCCTGCACGACCTGGCGGCCGTGGCTGCCATGGCGCGTGCACGCGGTATCACCACCGTGGCGGACAACACCTTCTGCACCCCGTGCCTGGTGCGCCCGCTGGAGTGCGGCATCGACCTGGTGATGCATTCCATGACCAAGTACCTGGGCGGCCATGGCGATGCCACGGGCGGCATCGTTGCTGGTGCCGATGCCCTGGTGGCCCCGGTGCGCAAAACCGGGCTGGGCCAGGTGGGCGGCAACCTTGCGCCGCAGGAGGCCTTCCTGTTCTTGCGTGGCATCAAGACCTTGCCGTTGCGCATGGCGGCGCACTGCGAGGGTGCCCTGGCGGTGGCCCGTTTTCTGCAGCAGCATCCTGCCGTGCGCGTGGTGCACTACCCCGGTCTGGAAAGTCACCCCCAGCACGCCCTGGCCCAGCGCCAGATGCAGGGCGGCTTTGGCGGCATGGTGGCGTTTGAACTCCAGCGCTGCGAGCGCAGTGCCGTGGCGGCGGTGCTCAACCGCCTGGCGCTGTTCACCCAGGCCGTCTCGCTGGGCGACACCGACAGCCTGGCCTGCCACCCGGCCAGCACCACGCACAGCTTTGTCTCGCAGCAGGCACGCGATGCGGCCGGAGTGACCGAGGGCCTGGTGCGCCTGAGCGTGGGAATCGAGCACCCTGACGACCTGGTGGCTGACCTGGCGCAGGCCCTGGATGGATGCGCGCCATGACGGGCGCAGGGCAGGGCGAGGGCCTGCCCGACGCCGTTACTTGACGAGCTGCTGGTTCAGCGCCTTCACATCGTCCAGCGTGAGCGTGCCAACGGCCTGGCGCAGCTTGAGCTGGCCCAGCAGCACGTTGTAGCGTGCCACAGCCAGGTCGCGCTTGGTCTGGAACAGTTGGCTTTGTGCATTGAGCACATCGATGTTGATGCGCACGCCCACCTGGTAGCCCAGCTTGTTGGCGTCCAATGCGCTCTGGCTGGATTGCTCGGCGGCCTCCAGGGCCTTGACCTGGCCCATGCCCGACTGCACCCCAAAGAAGGCGCTGCGCGTGGCCTGGGCCACGTTGCGGCGGGCGGTTTCCAGGTCGGCCTCGGCCTTTTGTTCCAGCGCCAGGGTTTCCTTCACGCGGTTCTGCACGGCAAAACCGGCAAACAGCGGAAGGTTCAGGGCCACGCCCACGGTGGCATTGTTGGTGCGCGTGTTGACGTTGGGCGTGGTCACCGTGCCGTTGGGGTTGCGCGTGACGCTGTAGCTGGCCTGCAGGTCCACGGTGGGCAGGTGGCCGGTCTGGGCGCGCTGGGTTTCCAGGCGGGCCACATCCAGCGCCAGGGCGGCCTGGCGCACGCCAGGTTGTTGGTCATGGGCGGTTTGCACCCAGTGGTCCACGCTGTCGGGCTGCACCGGGCTGAGCTGCACGGGCTGCGCCAGCGCCAGCGGCTTGGTGCCCTGGATACCCACCAGTTGGTCCAGCGCCAGCTTCTTGACGCGCAAATCGTTTTCGGCCGCGATTTCCTGGGCAGTGACCAGGTCGGCCCGGGCCTGCGCTTCACGGGTGTCGGTGATGGTGGCGGTGCCCACCTCGAAATTGCGCCTGGCAGCGGCCAGTTGCTCGGAAACGGCCGACTTTTGCGCCTGCACAAAGGTCAGGGTGTCCTGTGCGGCCAGCACGTCGAAATACGCCTGGCTCACGCGCACGAGCAGGTCCTGTTGCGCGGCGTCGAGCTGGGCCTGGGCCACGTCCACGCCGCGCAGGCCTTGTTCGTAGGCAATGCGGTTGGCCGGGCGGTACAGCGGTTGCGAGGCACTGAGCGCCAGGTTCTGCGCGCCGGTGTTGCGGTCCACGGGCGGGACGGTGATCTCGGTGTTGGAGCGGCTCACACCGGCCGACAGGCCTGCCGAGGGGAGCAAGCCGGCGCGGGCCTGGTCGGCACGGCGCCGGGCCGCCTCCAGTTGGGCCTGGGCCGATTGCCAGGAGGAGTCGTAGGCGCGGGCCGATTCCACCAGTTCGATCAGGCTCTGGGCCTGTGCCGGGGCGGCCAGTGCGGCGCCGAGCGCCAGGGTCAGGGGGAGCATCCGGAACAGCTGCATGGGATGGGTCTTTCTAGGGTTGCCTGCAAGAGAAGGAGACGGGGCCTGGGGACAGACGGCCTTTCAATACCGGGGCACCTGGGGATCGTGCTCTCGGGCCCAGGCGTCGATGCCGCCTTCGATGTTGGCCACACAATCCCACCCCTGCTGGGCCAGCCAGGCCGCCACGTGCATGCTGCGCACGCCATGGTGGCACAGGCAGGCGATGGGGCGGTCCCGGTCCAGTTCAGCCAGCCGTGCGGGCAGGCTGCCCATGGGGATGGCCAGCAGTTCGAAGCCCTGCGCCGACACACTGGCCAGGGCGCATTCCCAGGGTTCGCGCACATCCAGCATCAGCGGACGGGCGTCCCCTTCCTGGGCAAACCAGGAGAGCAGTTCAGCGGGCCGGACCAGATCAACCATAAAGCTGTGGGATGCGCCGGGGGTCAGAACTGGAAGGTCGAGGGCTCTTCGAAATGCTGCAGGCGGGCAGCATTCACGTCCCAGGGGTAGGAGACTTCAAAACGGTCACCCTTGCGGCGCACCAGCGTGACGCGCATCACCGGCTCCTGGCCCGTGATGGCCAGCAGGCGGCCACGGTCGCTGAGCTGGGCCAGCAGGCGCGCAGGCACTTCGGCCACCGAGCCGCTGAGCACGATGGCGTCGAACGGGCCTTCAGGGAGGGAATCCACGGCGCCATCGGCCTGGCGCACGCTGGCGTTGGTGATGCCTGCGCGCTCCAGGTTGTCGCGTGCCATCTGGGCCAGTTGGGGGTCGAGTTCGAGCGTCACCACCTGGGCGGCCTGGTATGCCATCAGCGCGGCCATGTAGCCCGAACCGGCGCCGATTTCCAGCACGCGGTCGTCCTTGGTCAGTTGCAGGTCCTGCAGCATGCGGGCTTCGACGTTGGGCTTGAGCATGCACTGGCCACTGCGCAGCGCGGCCTGGGGCTCACCCTGCAGCGGGATTTCCATGTCCACGAACGCCATGGCGCGGTAGGCCTCGGGCACGAATTCCTCGCGGTGCACCTGGTCCAGCGTCTCCAGCACGGCAGAGGCCACCACGTTCCAGGTGCGGATCTGCTGCTCGATCATGTTGTAGCGTGCCTGCGTGATGGGGCAGCTGGTGTCGGCGGTCGTGTTCAGAGGCATGTTCATGGCGGGGCTCCAAAGAGGAATAGGGGGGGCGGATCGGGACAAACCCTTGATTTTAAGTCGGGCTTGCCTGGTTTTTGCCCCAATGGCGGCGCGCCCATTGCGCCAGATCGTCCATGTAGCAATAAACCACCGGCACCACCACCAGGGTGAGCAGGGACGAGGTGATCACCCCACCAATCACAGCCTGGCCCATGGGGGCGCGCTGCTCGGAGCCTTCGCTCAGCGCAAAGGCCAGCGGCACCATGCCGAAGATCATGGCCAGCGTGGTCATCAGGATGGGGCGCAGGCGCACGCGGGCCGCCAGCAGCAGGGCCTCGGCGCGCGGCAGGCCGGGCACGGTGCGGCCTTGGTCGTCGGTGTGCTCGTCACGGGCGCGGATGGCAAAGTCCACCAGCAAAATGGCGTTCTTGGTCACCAGCCCCATGAGCATGACCACCCCGATGACCGAGAAGATGGACAGCGTGGAGCGGAACATCAGCAGGGCCAGCACCACCCCGATGAGCGTGAGCGGCAGCGAGGTCATCAGTGCCAGCGGCTGCAAAAAGCTCTTGAACTGGCTTGCCAGGATCATGTAGATGAAGATGATCGCCATGGCCAGGGCCGACACGGCGTAGCTGAACGACTCCTGCATGTTCTTGGTGGAGCCACCAAACTGGTAGCGGTAGCCCGGCGGGAAGGCCGTGCTGTCCAGCACCTTGCGGATGTCGGCAGATACCTCGCCCGCCGAGCGTTGGTACACGTTGGCGTTGACGGCCACTTCGCGCGTCAGGCTGCGCCGGTTGATCTGGTTGGGGCCCGTGGATTCGCGCACCTGCGCCACCTGACCCAGGCGCACGATGCGGCTGCTGCCATCGGCGGCGCTCAGGGCAAAGGGCAGGTATTCCAGGTCCTGCGGGTTGTCGCGGGCTTCGGGCGCCAGGCGCACGTTCACGTCATAGGTCTGGTTGTCGGGCGCGCTCCAGTTGCCCACCGTCTGCCCGGCAATCAGCGTGCGCAGCGACTGCGCCATCGACATGACCGACAGGCCCAGGTCCGAGGCTGCATCGCGCCGCACGTCCAGCGCAATCACCGGCTTGTCGGGCTTGACGCTTGAATCCAGGTCCACCAGGCCGGGGATGTCGCGGATCTTGGCGCTGATCTCGCGCGTCAGGCGTGCCAGCTCCTGCTGGTCCGGGCCCTGGAGCGAAAACTCGATCTGCTTTTGCCCGCCCACGGGGTCGAGCAGGCCCACGTGCGTGACGGTGATGCCGGGGATGGCGCGCAATTGCTCGCGCAGCACGGCGGACATCTGGTCCACGTTGCGCTCGCGGTCCTTGCGGTCGGCCAAGCGGATGTAGATGCTGGCGTAGATCTTGCCCTGCGTGGTGCCGGTGTTGATGGTCGAGAGCGTGTAGCGCACCTCGGGCATTGCGCGGATCACGGCCTCGACCTGGCGGGTCTTCATCTCGGTGGCCTCAATGGAGGCGCCTACCGGCACGTAGAAGTTCACCATGGTCTCGGAAAAGTCGGCCTTGGGTGCAAACTCCGTGCCCAGCATGGGCACCATGAACACGCTGAGCACGAAGATGCCCAGCGCCAGCGCCAGGGTCTTGAGTTTGTGCACCAGAGACCAGCGCAGCAGCCGTTGGTAGAACTCGGCCAGGGCGTCGGTGGCATGGTCGAACCAGCCCGTCACGCGGCCAATGGTCTTGTCGTAGAAGGTGACCGGAGTCACCTTCTGGCCGTGGGCATGGATGCTGGGGTCGTGCCACACAGACGACAGCATGGGATCGAGCGTGAAGCTCACGAACATCGAGATCAGTACCGCTGCGACGATGGTGATGCCGAACTCGTGGAAGAACTTGCCGATGATGCCGCCCATGAAGCCAATGGGCAGAAACACCGCCACGATGGACAGCGTGGTGGCCAGCACCGCCAGGCCGATTTCCTGCGTGCCGTCCATGGCCGCTGCGTAGGGCCCCTTGCCCATCTGCACATGGCGCACGATGTTCTCGCGCACCACGATGGCGTCGTCGATCAGCAGGCCCACGCACAGGCTCAGCGCCATCAGCGTGATCATGTTGATGGTGAAGCCGAACATGTGCATGAACAAAAAGGTGCCGATGAGCGCAATCGGCAGCGTCAGCCCCGTGATGACGGTCGAGCGCCACGAATTGAGGAATAGAAACACGATCAGCACCGTGAGGATGGCGCCCTCGATCAGCGTCTGGCGCACGTTGTTCACGGCCACGCGGATGGGGCGCGAGCTGTCGCCAATGGTCTCCAGCCGCACGCCGGGGGGCAGTTCCTTGCGCAGCGTTTGCACGGCGGCGTTCAGGCCATCGACCACGTCGATGGTGTTTTCGCCCTGGGCCTTTTGCACCTGCAGCAGCAGCGTGCGTTCGCCGTTGTACAGGGCCAGGCTTTCGGCCTCCTGCGGGCCGTCCTGCACGCGGGCGATCTGGTCCACACGCACCGGCTGGCCGCCCCGGCGTGCCACGATGATGCGGCCAAAGTCCTCGGGGCGCTGCATGCGGGCGTCGATCTGCACCATGCGGTCCTGCGTGAGCGAGCGCACCGAGCCCAGCGGCAGGTCCTGGTTCTCGGTGCGCACGGCCTGCGCCACCTGTTCGGGGGTGATGCCGTAGGCCTCCAGCGCCTTGGGGTCCAGGTAGATGTTGATCTCGCGCTTGGTGGCGCCCACCAGCGTCACGGCGCCCACGCCGCGCACGTTCTCCAGGCGCTTTTTCAGGGTCTGGTCGGACCAGGTGGTCAGCTCCACGGCGCTTTGGCGCGTGGCGGCGTCGCCATCGGGCAGCACGGCCAGCGACCACACAGGGCGGCTGGACGGGTCGAAGCGCAGCACGCGCGGTTCCTTGACCTCGTCGCGGAACTGCGTGCGCACGGTGGCCATTTTCTCGCGCACGTCCTCGGCGGCCTGGCGCCCATCGATGTGCAGCTCGAACTCGATGATGACGACGGCCGAGCCCTCGTAGCTGCGCGAGGTCAGCGCGTTGATGCCCGCGATGGAGTTGACGCCTTCCTCGATCTTTTTTGTGACCTCGCTCTCGACGATTTCAGGCGAGGCACCGGGGTAGTCCGCAGTGACCACCACCACCGGAAAATCAATCTCGGGGAACTGATCCACCTTGAGGCGCTGGTAGGAAAACGCTCCCAGCACCACGATGGCCAGCATGACCATGGTGGCGAACACCGGATTCTTGAGGCTGACCTTGGTGAACCACATGCTGCGTCCTTAGCGTGCTGATGCGCTGGCAGCGGGAGTCGCCGCTGGGGCAGAAGAGGGCGCTGCAGCCGTTTCGGGCAGGCGCAGCCGCGTGCCCACGGGTAACGCACCCACGCGCCCCGCCAGCACGGCCGCGCCCTCGGGCACGCCCTGCACGGCTACCAAGGTCTGGCCCTGGGCTTCGAAACGTTCGCCCTGCTGCACGGTCACATGGGCCACGCGGCCCTGGTCGGCCACCTGCACATAGGGCACGGGCCGGTCGATGCGCACCGATTCCAGCGGCACCACCAGGCGCTCCGCCTGGCCCACATCCAGCCGTCCCTGCACAAACAGGCCATGGCGCAGCGCTGGCGTGTCGGGGCCGCGCTCCACGCCCAGGTACACCGGCACGGCGCGGCTGCCGCTCTGGGCGCTGGGGCTGATGCGCAGCACCGTGGCCTGCACGGTCTGCCCGCTGCCTTCGATGGCCAGTTGCGCTTTCTGGCCCACGCGCACGCCCAGCGCATCGGCCGGTGCCAGTTGTGCTTCCAGTTCCATGCGCGAGAGGTCCACCACCTCCAGGATGCGTGTGTCCACGGCCACGCGCTCGCCGTTCTGTACCAGGCGCTGCGCCACCTGTCCGGCCAACGGACTGCGCAGCACGGCGTCGGCCAGCGACTTCTGGGCCACGTCCACGGCGGCCAGTGCGGCCTGGTGGCTGGCCTGTGCGGCGCCGAGGTTGGCCTGCGAGGTGTCCAGCGCGGTGCGCGAGATGAAGCCCTGGTCCACCAGGGCGCGGTTGTTGCTGAACTGGCGTTGCGCAATGTCCACCTGGGCGCGTGCGGCGTCGGCCTGCTGCTGCGCCTGGCGTACGCGCGCCTGCAACTCGGTGGGGTCGATGCGCGCTACCTCCTGGCCGCTGCGCACGCTGTCGCCCTCGCGCAAGGTCAGGCCCTGCACCTCGCCCGGCACCCGCGCCTTGATGAAGGCCGTCTGCACGGCACGCACGGTGCCGGTCAGGGGCACGGTCAGCGGCAGGCTCTGGCGCCGCGCCACCCACAACTCGTTGCTGGCGATCTGCATCACCACTTCCGGGGCGGCGGCGGTCGCCAGCGCTTGTTGCTGTGCCTTGCGCGCACCCAGGGCGCGCAGCGTGCCCGCACCGACCAGGACGACAACAACGGCGGCGACGGTCCAGGGAATCCAGCGTTTCATGGGGGAACTCAGGGTTGGGTAGAGGAGGGAGGGTTGGCCAGCAGCCCATGGAGCAGGGTCTCGACCTGGCTGGCGATGTAGCGCTCGGGATCGAATTTCATGTCCACCGGCACGCAGGCGCCTACCGAGTGCTTCCACAGCATCAGGAAGATCATGGGCGCCAGCACCGTGAACACCGCATATTCCAATGGCACCGGGCGGAATTCGCCCCGGTCGATGCCGCGTTTCAGCAGCGCGCGGATCATTTCTTGGCCTGGCAGGATGACTTCCTGCTGGTAAAAGGCCGTGATGTCGGGGAAGTTGCAGGCCTCGCTCAGAATGAGCTTGGTGATGCCCGAGGCGCGTGTGGAGCCGATGGATTCCCACCAGGTGCGGTAGCCATAGCGCAGCATGTCGGCGGTGCTGCCCTCGTAGTGCAGCAGTTCGTTGCGCCACTCGGCAAAGCGGCCCACGATGTTTTCACGCACCACGGCCTTGAACAGCTCTTCCTTGCTGGGGAAGTACAGAAACAGCGTGCCCTTGGACACCCCGGCCCGTGCGGCCACTTCCTCCACCCGCGTGGCGGCATAGCCCTTCTCGACGAACAGGTCGAGCGCGGCGTCCAACAACTCGCCGGGGCGCGCTTCCTTGCGGCGCTCGCGTTTGCTGTGGGAGGAGGGGAGAGCAGAATCGGACAAATCGGAACCAAGTTAATGACTGACTGGTTAGTAATATAGCAAATGCGTTCCGGTGGGTCAATGGAGGGGTATGGCAGCACGCCAAGTCGATCATCGGCCCCAGGATTGCGCCGCGTCAAAACCGGATTGCCCTCCCAGGATTGCGAATGGTTGACAATCGTTCGCACTGGAATGTGGCTTTTCAGCTTAGGGAGCCACAGCATGCACTCCTTGAACACTGAACCATCCGTCCAGGCACAGCTTCGGCGGCGCGATTGGATCAAGACAGGTACGGGCCTGTTGGTCGTCGCGGCGCTGGGCTTGCAGGCCTGTGGCGGCGCAGGATCCACCGAAATGACCACCGAAACCCGCGACCAGGGCATGCCCGCCTTCTATGCCCAAGCCCCCAGTCTCATCCTGCGCGACCCGCTGGCCCAGTTCCTGGGTGCGGCGCAGGATGGCGTCATGGAATACCGTTATGCCGACGCCGTGCGCCTGGCAGGCCATTCCTGCCCCACGGTGGCAGGCGCCTGGCTGATGACCCTGCACGGCCTGCGTGCGCTGTACGGCAGCGAGATGCCGGTGCGTGGCGAGGTCGAGGTGCTGATGCGCGACGCACGCGACAGCGGCGTGACCGGCGTGATTGCCTCGGTCGCACAACTGATCACCGGTGCGGCGCCCGAAACCGGCTTTCAGGGCATCGGCTCCGCGCACCGCTTTGCGCGCAACAACCTGCTGGTGTTTGGCGCGGGCAGCCTGCAAGGCGTGCTGGGACTGCGCCGCAAGGACACAGGCCAGGCCGTGCAGGTCCGGCTCGATGGCAGCGTGGTGCCCTGGCCCGATGAAATGAAAGCCCTGATGCCCAAGGCCATCTCCGGCCAGGCCAGCGCCGCAGAACTGGCCCGCTTTGGCGCGCTGTGGCAAGACCGTGTGCGAAAAATGGTGGTTGAGCACGCAGCCGACACCGCCATGGTGCAAGTGTCAGACTTGAATGTCGCCTGACATAGACCAAGGAGCACCGCCATGACCCACGCCGCCACCGCCCAGCCTCTGCAAACCCTCACCCTGGGCGGCGGGTGCTTCTGGTGCCTGGACGCGGTGTACCGCCGCGTGCGCGGCGTGGTGGCGG
This sequence comes from Simplicispira sedimenti, assembly GCF_022760965.1. Taxonomy (NCBI): domain Bacteria; kingdom Pseudomonadati; phylum Pseudomonadota; class Betaproteobacteria; order Burkholderiales; family Comamonadaceae; genus Simplicispira; species Simplicispira sedimenti. The sequence goes on along the minus strand of NZ_JAKVIJ010000005.1, from coordinate 25,969 downwards.
TGGAGTCGGGCTACTGCAACGGCCATGTGCCGCAGCCCAGCTACGAGCAGGTCTGCCGTGGCGATACCGGCCATGCCGAGGTAGTGCGCCTGCAGTTCGACCCCGCCCAGGTGAGCGCGCGTGAACTGCTGGAGATCTTCTTCTGCATTCACGACCCGACCACCCCCAACCGCCAGGGCAACGACGTGGGCCCGCAGTACCGCAGCGGGGTGTACTTTGAAGACCCTCAGCACGCCGAACTGGCGCGGGACATCATCCACACCCTGGAGCGTGACGGCGGCCTGGGCGCCCCCGTGGTGACCGAGGTGCTGCCGCTGCACAACTACAGCGCCGCCGAGGACTACCACCAGGACTACTTTGCGCACAACCCGCACCAGGGCTACTGCGCCTACGTGGTGGGCCCCAAGGTCGAAAAATTCCGCAAGACCTTTGCGCAGTACCTGAAGTAAAGCCCGGGCTGCGCCGCCACGGCATAATGCAACCCGATTGCATTATGCCGACCCCCTCCGCACCTTCCACCACCGCCTGGGCCCTGCCTGCAGGCATGCGTGCGACCAAGGCCACACGCGCCCTGGCCGCGCTGTACCGCGCACGGCCCGAGGCGGCCTTGTCGCCCGCCGAAGTGCAGGCCGCACTGGTGCAGGCCGGGGTGGCGGTCAACCGCGTCACCGTGTACCGCCTGCTGGACCGCTGCGCCGCCGCAGGCCTGCTGCACCGGCAGATCGACAGCGCCCGCGTCACGCGCTACCACCTGGCCGACCCGGCGCAGCAGGAAGGCGCACCGCGTTTTGAGTGCGACGGCTGCCACCGCCAGTTCCGCCTCGACCAGGGTGCCGACCGCCTGCAGGGCGCCCTGCAGCAAGTGCTGCGCGCCCTGGCGCGCTCGGGCCACCAGGGCCAGAGCGTGGACATTGCCGTGCACGGCCTGTGCGCGGGCTGCGCCCACCCGGAGCGCGGCGCATGATCCGCACCCAGGGCCTGGTGTGCACCTACGCTGGCGCCCAGCCGCTGCGTTTTCCCGATGTGGACCTGCCCCAGGGCGGCAGCCTGCTGGTACAGGGGCGCTCGGGCAGCGGCAAGTCCACCTGGCTGTCGCTGGTGGCCGGGCTGCGCACCCCCACGGCCGGGCAGGTGTGCGTGGCGGGCCAGGCGCTGGACGGGCTGCGCGGCAGCGCGCTCGACGCCTGGCGCGCACGGGCCATTGGCTTCTTGCCCCAGCGCCTGCACCTGAGCCACGCCCTGAGCGTGCACGACAACCTGGCGCTGGCCTACTTTGCCGCCGGCCTGCCGCGCGACGATGCAGCCATCGCACAGGCGCTGCACCCCCTGGGCGTAGGCGACCTGGCCGCGCGCTATCCGGCGCAGTTGTCGGGCGGGCAGGCGCAGCGCGTGGCCCTGGCCCGTGCCGTGCTGCTGCGCCCGGCGGTGCTGCTGGCCGACGAGCCCACCGCCAGCCTGGACGACGAAGCCGCCGCCCAGGCGCTGGACCTGCTGCAGCAATGCTGCCGCGCCTGCGGCGCCAGCCTGGTGGTGGCCACGCACGACCGGCGCGTGCACCAGGCACTGCCCGGCGCCCAGGTGCTGGATTTGAATGAAATTGGCCTCCAAGGCAATCAGGACGGGCGCAAGCAGCTATGAAAACAATAGCGCAATTGGCCCGCCTGTCCTGGCGCTACCTCTGGTCGCGCCCGCTGGCCACGGCACTCAACCTGCTGCTGCTCACGCTGGGCTTGGCCGCCATCACCCTGGTGCTGCTGGTGGCCACGCAGATCGACCGGGCCTTCGAGCGCGACCTGCGCGGCATCGACCTGGTGGTGGGCGCCAAGGGCAGCCCGCTGCAACTCATCCTGGCGGGGGTGTTCCACATCGACGTGCCCACCGGCAACATCCCTCTGGCCGAAGTGCAGCGCCTGCAGGCCCACCCCATGGTGGAGCAGGTCATCCCGCTGAGCCTGGGCGACAGCTACCTGGGCCACCGCATCGTGGGCACCGAGCCAACCTACGTGGCGCATTACGCCGCCACGCCCGCCCACGGCCGCCTGTGGCAGCAGCCCATGGAGGCCGTGTTGGGCGCCACCGCCGCGCAGGCGCTGGCGCAGGGCGGGCAGGGTGATGCCCGCCTGCTGGGCGCGCAGTTTGTGGGCAGCCACGGCCTGGGCGGCGGCGGACACGCGCATGGCGATCACCCCTACACCGTGACCGGCGTGCTGGCGCCCTGCGGCTGTGTGCTGGACCGGCTCATCCTCACGGGCACCGAATCGGTCTGGCAGGTGCACGAAAGCGGCCATGCCGACACCCCCGACGACCTGCAGGCCCTGCGCGAGGAGCGCGAAGTCACCGTGGCCCTGCTGCGCTACCGCACGCCGCTGGCCGCCGTCTCGCTGCCTCGCCTCATCAACAGCGACACGGCCCTGCAGGCCGCCGCCCCGGCCATGGAAATCACGCGCCTGCTGCGCCTGCTGGGCGTGGGCGCCGACGTGCTGCGCGCCTTTGGCGCCGTGCTGCTGGTGGTGGCCGCGCTCAGCGTGTTCATTGCGCTGTGGAATGCCGTGCGCGAGCGCCGCGCCGACCTGGCCATGCTGCGCATGTTGGGCGCGCCGCCGCGCCGCGTGGCGGGCCTGCTGTGGTGCGAAGCCCTGTGGCTGGCCCTGCTGGCCACCGGCCTGGGCCTGGTGCTGGGCCATGCCCTGGCCGAACTGATGGGCTACCTGCTGCAGGCCCAGGGCCTGCTGCCCGTGACCGGGCGCCTGTGGCTGGCCACCGAATGGCTGGTGCCCGCACTGGCCACCGGCGTGGCCCTGCTGGCTGCGCTGCTGCCTGCGCTGCAGGCCTACCGCGCCGATGTGGCCGAACTGCTGGCCCACACCTGACGTCCATCCCTTGAAAGGAAACACCATGTTCAAACGCCAACACCTCATCACCCTGGCCCTGGCATTGCTGGGTGCCACTGCGGCCCAGGCACAAGCCCACAAGGACAAGGAAACCCAGGAAGACATCGAACGCCACCGCGCCATGGCCGCTGCGCACGAGGCCGCCGCCCAGTGCCTGAAGGCTGGCAAGGGCCACGACCAGTGCATGAAGGAGCTGCAGGCCGCGTGCAAAGGGCTGGCCATTGGCAAATACTGCGGGATGAAACATGCGCATTGAGGGAGCACCCCCCTGTGGCGCTGCGCGCCTTCCCCCCTCTCTCGCATCGCTGCGCGATGCGGGAGGGGGGACGCACCCGGTGGACGGGCGGAGCCCGATCCACGCGTGCTCTGGTAGCGCTGGGCAAAGGTCCGGTTGGGGCGTGCGGGTTGGTGCTCTGCAGGCCTTGCTGGGCATGACGCTGGCCCTGGGCGCGCTGCCCGCCGCCGCCCAGGCCCCCGCAGCGGGGCAGGGCGGGGCGCCTGTGCTCACCTCGCCCGTGCCCAGCGGCACGGCCCAGCCCGGTGCGGCGGGGCTGCCGCAGGGCACCGGCGCGGGCTACCACAGCCCGCAAAGCCCCATCAAGCCGCTGCCCCAGCGCGAGGACGTGCTGCCCTGGTCCACGCTCACGCAGTTGGAGAAGAAAACCACCAAGACCCGCGTCGTGCCCCAGTTCAGCGCCGAGCAGCAGGCCCTGCACGGCACGGTGCAGCGCGTGCAGGGCTTCATGGTGCCGCTGGACGCCAAGGAGCTGCAGGTGCACTTCCTGCTCACCACCGTGCCGCTGACCTGCTCGTTCTGCATACCCGGCGGGCCTGAAAGCATGATCGAAGTGCGTGCCAAGCTGCCCGTGCGCTACGGGCTGGAGCCCGTGGTGGTGCAGGGGCGCCTGCAGTTGCTCAAGGACGACCCCTACGGCCTGTTCTACCGGCTGGTGGACGCGGTGCCCGTCAAGTAAGACCTTGAACAGGTTCTAAGGCATGCATCTGCCCGCCCGCACCCTGCCGCACGCCTTGCGGCACACCCGCGCCAGCGCTGCGGCAGCACGCCGCGCGCCTGGGTGGGGTGGCGGGCGCGTGCTGCTGGCCTGGCTGCTGTGTGCGCTGCTGGCAGCGCCGCTGCTGGGGCGCCTGCACGCCCTGGCACACCCCGGCGTACAGGCCCATGGGGCGCACGGAGCGCACTCAGTCCAGAAACGTGCGCCGGGTGAACCTGCTGCCCACACCCTGGCCCACCTCCTGGCCGAACACCCCAGCAGCGCCGACTGCCAGTTGTTCGACCACCTGGCCCTGGCCGATGCCGCCCCCTGCGCAGCGGGCGCCACGGCCAGCCCGCCGCCCCCGGCCCTGCCGGTGCAGGCGGCACGCACGGCGCCGGCCACGGCGCACGCTGCTCAGTACCACGCCCGTGGCCCGCCAGGGGCGGTGCAGTCCCTGGTGCATCTTGGCTGAATGCTATTGAATTGATAGCTGCTTGCGCCCGTAAACAGGGCGCTGTAGGCCATTTTTATTGAGATTTTTGCGGCCACCCCAGGCCGTGCGCGTCCACTTGCGTGCACAGTGCCCTGGGGGCGGTCGCGCCCGTGATTTGGCCCCCCCCATGCAAACCATTGCCCCCATCCCATACCTGCCGCGCCTGCGCCCTGTGGCGCTGGCGGTGGCCCTGTCCTGGAGCGTCGCTGCAGCGGCGCAAGACGCTGCGCCCAGCCTGCCCGATGTGACCGTCTCTGCCAGCGGCCTGCAACTGGGCGCCAGCGACATGACCACGCCCGTGACCGTGCTCGAAGGCGACGAACTCGTGCGCCGCCGCGAGGCCACGCTGGGCGAAACGCTGAACAGCGAGCCCGGCATCACCAGCAGCCACTTCGGCGCCGGGGCCAGCCGCCCCATCATCCGGGGCATGGACGGCCCGCGCGTCAAGGTGCTGAGCGACGGCGCAGAGCTGCACGACGCCTCCACCCTCAGCCCCGACCACGCCGTGGTGGTCGAGCCCCTGCTCGCCACCCAGATCGAAGTGCTGCGCGGCCCCTCGGCCCTGGTGCATGGCGACGGCGCCGTGGGCGGCGTGGTCAACGTGCTCGACGGCAAGGTGCCCACCGCCGTGCCCGCCAAGGGCTACGAAGGCAGCCTGGAGCTGCGCGCCAACAGCGGCGCCAGCGAGAAGGCGGGCGTGTTCTCGCTCACCGGCGGCACCGGCAGCCTGGCCGTGCACGTGGAAGGCGTGGCGCGCGACGCCGCCGACTACCGCGTAGGCCCCAACTGGGTGCACGACGGCCATGTGGACCGCAAAGTGCCCGGCAGCTTCAACCGCACCGACACCGGCAGCGTGGGCATATCCTGGGTGGGCGAGCGCGGCTACCTGGGCGCCGCCTACACCCGCCAGACCGCCAAATACGGCCTGCCCGGCCACAACCACGGCTTTGAAGGCTGCCACACCCACGGCAACCACCTGCACTGCGGCAGCCACGGCGAGGACGACGGCCACGACCACGGCCATGAAGACGAGCACGGCGACGTGCCCGTGGTGGACTTGCGCAGCGAGCGCCTGGACATTCGGGGCGAGCTGCGCAACCCCTTTGCAGGCTTTACCGCCCTGCGCCTGCGCGCCGGCATCACCGACTACCAGCATGACGAGGTGGAAGACGGCACCCCCGTCACCACCTTCAAGAACAAGGCCCACAGCGCCCGCGTGGAATTGCAGCACGAACCCGTGGCCGGCTGGCGCGGCATCCTGGGCGTGCAGGCATCGCAACGCCGCTTTGCCGCCGAGGGCGACGAGGCCTACATCCAGCCCACCACCACGCGCCGCGCCGGCCTGTTCGCGCTGGAGGAATACCGCTGGGGCGACTGGCGCTTCGAGGGTGCCCTGCGCCACGACCGACAGACGGCCACTGCTGAAACCAGCGGCATCGAGCGCAGCCACAACGGCACCTCGGCATCGCTGGGCGCGGTGTGGAAGTTCCGCCCTGGCTACCAACTGGGCGCCAGCGTTACCCGCGCCAGCCGCGCCCCCACGGCCGAAGAGCTGTACGCCCGCGGCCTGCACATGGCCACCGCCACCTACGAGCGCGGCGACGCCAACCTGCGCGCAGAAACGTCGAACAACATCGATTTGAGCCTGCGCAAGACCAGCGGCGACACCACCTTCGGCGTCAGCGTGTTCCGCAACCGCATCAACGGCTACATCCACGGCACCACGCTCGACGAGCTGGACGGCCTGCAACTGCTGCAATACGCCCAGCAAAACGCCACCTTCACCGGCATCGAAGCCCAGGTGCGCCAGCGCCTGAACCGCCACCTGGGCCTCACCCTGTTCGGCGACGCCGTGCGCGCCCGCCTGGCAGACGGTAGCCTGCTCCCCCGCATCCCCCCGGCCCGCGCCGGCCTGCGCCTGGACGCCACCTGGAACGCCTGGCAAGGCCAGGTGGAATGGCTGCAGGTCGCCCGCCAGACCCGCGTGGCCGCCTTCGAGCAGCCCACGCCCGGCTACGGCATGCTGAACTTGGGCGTGAGCTATAGCGGCCAGACGAATGGCACGCCCTGGCAGGTGTATTTGAAGGGCAACAACCTGACGGACCGGCTGGCCTATGCGCACACCTCCTTCATCAAGAACGCCGCGCCTTTGATGGGGCGCAATGTGACGGTGGGGGTGAGGGTGGCGTTCTGACAGGCGATGCCGTCCTGATGTGAGCGAGCCAGCGGCGGGGGAGGGTGCTGCTGGCTTGTGCAGCCGTTGATGATTATTTGTGGATGGCTCGGCGATCCGCTTGGGCCGCTGTCGACCCAACGGAGACATGAACTGAACCACGCAAGGTAACCGCCTGTCATACTCCCAACGCTGCAGCCTCGGCACTTGAGAGGCAGTGACTTTGTCGTTTTTGTTATACCGGCACGTTCATTCAGAACCCTTGGCTAACTTGATGATTTCTAACAAATTTTCCACTGTGACCGAGCCATGTTATTCAGCTGGCACGCTGGCATATCCGGTAAATTGCCGACTACATCAAAGTTAGAACTCGAAATCTCCTATGCGCGAACTCTTGAAAAAAATATCGGGGGCCAATGTATTTCCGACGCTTTGCTACCTACTGGCTGCGTACTTTCTTTACGCCTTCTGCGTGGTCGTCGGAGTGCCTCCGAGCAAGCCTCTTGATGGCACAAGTGGTAGCTACTTGGCGCTTGCTCTGTTTCTTTTCATGCTCCCCGAGTCAAAGAAGCTGAAGTTTGGGCAGCTCTTTGAGTACGAAGCACGGGTCAAAGAGATCAAGGAGGAAGTAAAGCAGTTTAAAGACGAAACCCGATCCACCCTTTCCGCATATACAAGCCTTGTTTCAGCAATTAGCAATACCGTCAGCCAAACCATAAACGTTAATCTTCCGGACCGTAATGATGCAACACGGGCAAATGAGGATCTCGATTCGACTCTAAAAACAAAAACAGAAAAGTCGCAAATCGAGGAGGAAATCGAACAGCTCTTGGCTTCAGAAGGAAACGACCTGAACTACGCACTTGCGAAGCTCCGGATGCAACTTGAAAAGGAACTGCGTCGAATCCTCGACAAACAGTCCAAGGCTCCCCTTACGTCCAACGAAAACACAAAATTTCTTTCGGCGCGCTCGTTATTCCTTCAATTCGTCCGGCAGCACCCGAATTACGAAGGAATCGAGGGTTCATTTGACTACGTTCTCAAGGTTTGCAATGCCGCCATCCACGGGCAGTACATACCCGAGAAATATGCTCATGAAGCACTGTCCATGGGGTTCAGAATGCTTGCGGAGCTTAAGAGCATTAATGGCAACGAGTTCTAACCATGCGATCCACTGGGCGCTGCGCGATAAAGCCGCGCAGCGCCGGTGACCTCCACGTTAGCAACCAGAGAATCCTCATGCAGACCCAAAGTCGCTCTGAACACATTCTTGAACTTGCGAGAGAGCTTCTCGATGATATTGAGCTCGGCCGTACTGATGCTGAGCGACTGATTTTGAAAGCTTCCCGCCTTGCTAGATGGGTAGGATCTGAGGAGATACGTTACTGGCTGAAATTGGAGCTAGGTGGCTACAACAACACCAACGCAACCTCGTTGAAGTACATGGGTATTACTGGCCGATGGCTTGATCGCGAAAAGGGCACTGGCTATTGGGGGCCACTCGCGCAACAGGAGGCCTCAATTAATGCCGAAAAGGCGAAACTCGCGGCATTGCGCGTACCAGATACTAGCGGTGACTATGCAAGCGTTGCCATTCAACACGTGACTGGCACGATGACCGCATCGAGCAACTACATCTCACGAATTAGCGGCATTCGATCTCGTGTGCTTGCACAACTTCATAGTTTCGTCAGTGAGGTCTACTACGAGAAGGAGTTCGATAATCTTTCGGAATCGATATTTGAGAGATACAAAAGTGCCGTTGATACTTTGATTGCCGAGCACTGCGGCGATGTCCTTGAGAAGATCCCCGCCGTCATGAGCCGCCTTGCGGAAGGTGACGAAGAGTCGATTAGCCAAGCACTGAGTACATGTCGCCGAATCGTTGAATCGTTCGCGGATTCAATCTTTCCACCTTCCGACAGCACAGTTGAAATGGGCGGAAACGTTCTAAAGCTTGATGCGAGCAAACACCAGAATCGCATAAACGCGTATATCCACCAACGAATCCAGAGTGCCTCACGAAAACAGCGGCTGCGACAGAACCTCGCAAACCTCTTCGACCGGGTATCAACAGGCGTCCACAAGGAAGTTACAGCCGAGGAAGCTCAATCGCTGTTTCTCAACACATACCTATTTCTCGGTGAGGTTCTTCACCTTCCGAAAATTGATGGTTAACCAATCGCTCCACCGGACGCCCTGCGGCCGCCGGTGATTTCAAACATTGAGTAGCTGCTCGTGGCCGATACCCAACTGCGATCAAGCGCATACCTCCTTCATCAAGACAGCCGCGCCTCTGATGGGGCGCAATGTGTTGGTGGGGGTGCAGGTGGCGTTCTGACGGGTGATGCCTTAGTGATGTGAGCGAGCCAGCGGCCGGGGAGGGAGTTGCAGGCTTGCACTCTTTCGCTGCCCCAAACCACCGAAACCAAGGGGGCACCGGTGCCATAAACCCATGCCATACTTGATCCAACGCGGTTGATTTTTCTATCCGTTGGATGTACACGCCCCCCATTTCGCGACAGCCCTGCATGCCCACCCCTCCCACGCCGTCCGCAAAGCTGCTGCAACTGCTGCCCGAGGCGGTGGTGCAAACCGATGCGCTGTGGGAGATCACTTATCTGAATCCGGCGTGGCACAAGCTCACCGGCCATTCGGTGGAGGCGGCGCTCGGCAGGTCTCTGCTGGAGTTTGTGCATCCCGACGACATCGGCACCATGCGCTCGGGCATGCCGGTGTTCCGGTTGCGGTTTGCCGACGCGGAATATCGCTGGGTGCGTCTGCAGTTTCACCCAGAAACGGATGCGGCGGAGCGGGTGATCAGCCGCCAGGGTGTGCTGATCGAGATCACCGAGGTCACCGAGCAGGTGCTGGTAGAGATTCGCCAGCGCTTTCTGCGCCTGCTGGAAACCATTGACGGCGTGGTGTGGGAGGCTGAAATCGGCGTGGGCAATACCTTCCTGAGCCCGCAGGTCGAGCGCTTGTTCGGTTACTCGGTGGAGGAGTGGCGGGCTGACCCGGGCTTCTGGCGGGCGCATGTGCATCCCGATGATCTGGAGCAGGCCCTGCTGATCGACGATGCCGCCTACAACGCCACGCACAGCTATGCCTACGAGATGAGTTACCGGCTGATTGCCAAGTCCGGCAAGGTGGTGTGGGTGCGTGACCTGTGCCGCGCCGTGGTCGAGCCGGGGCGGCCGAACCGCATGATCGGCCTGATGATCGACGTGACCCAGCAGAAGAACACCGAGCTGGAGTTGGTGCGCTCCGAAAACCGCTATTCGCTGGCGACCCGCGGGTCGAATGACGGCATTTGGTATTGGAACTTGCGCACGGACGCCCTGCATGTGTCCGGGCGCTTTCACCAGATCGTCGGGCTGGCTGGCTCCGATCATGTGCATGACGGTGGCTGGGGCTTTCTGGAGCAGCTCATCGACCCCGAGGATCGCGCTCGCGTGCAGGCGGCCTGCCGCAGGCACCTGGCGGGGCTCAGCCCGAATTTTTCGGTGGATTTCCGCGCGTTCCACGGGGCTGGGCGGCTGGTGTGGGTCAATTGGCGCGGGCTCGCCGAGTTTGAAGATGGCGTTGCGGTGCGCATGGCGGGGTCGCTCAGCGATCTGGCCGAGCGTGGCAGTTCCTACGATGCGCTGACCAACTTGCCCGGCCGGCCCTTGTTCCGCGATCGCCTCGCGCATCTCATCGCGTTGCAGCAGAACGAGGCGGCGAGCGACGATGGCGTGCCGGCACGCGATGGCGCCACGATGTTCGCCGTGCTGCTGCTGGATCTCAACCGTTTCAAGGCCGTCAATGACACCTACGGGCACCATGTGGGTGACCGGCTGTTGCAGCAGGTGGCGCGGCGGCTCGAATCCTGCGTGCGGGCGGTGGATCTGGTCGCCCGCATGAGTGGCGACGAGTTCAATGTGCTGCTGGAGTCCATTGACCCCGCTGAAGCCATCCAGCGCGCCCAGCAGATTGCCGCCGCCCTCGCCGCGCCTTACGTGATCGGCGAACATACCGTGCGCAGTGGCGCGAGTATCGGATTGGTCAGCAGCGCATCCAGGCTGGCAACGGTGGACGACTACCTGCGCGAGGCAGACAACGCCATGTACCGGGCCAAAAGCCAGTCATTGGGGGTGTGCGTGTTTCAGTAAGCAGCACAGCCCCGACCCACCGGCCTGCACGATTTCTGGGGTGGCTCCATCGCCATCGCCGGTTCGCCAGGCCTTTTTGAAACCCAGGCTTTGGGAGCTTTCATGACACCAGCAGTAAAAGCGGCCGTGATTACGAGCGCCATCTTTGTCGCAGCCATCGCCCTCAATCCCTCTGCAGAACGGCATCGCAGCCAAATCAAGGAATCCATTGCGGAGCGCAGTCCATTGGCGGGCCTTTTGGGGGTTGGGGCATTGACTGCGTTTGTCAGCAACTACCACTCCCTGGGGGTGGCGTCTTACACCAGGGTCCAAGACAAGACCGTCTCGGTCGGTTTTTTGGGCATGGTGTTCGTCCTTGACTCTGAAAAGGATCGTTGAGTTTTGGTTGTTGCTACCGGCCCTTGGGGTCGGCATGGTCAGGCCCCGTTTGCTGGCTCCACGCGTGCCCAGAGGGCGGTGGTCTGAATCTCACCCATCAAAAATCGAACCGCTCCCGCCCGTTCGACAGCGTGACCCGGTCGCGCGTGGTGTGGCAGTGCCAGCGCTCGTACCGGCCCTCGGGGGTCAGCATGGTCAGGCTGTGTGGGTCGAACACGGCGGCGCACGCATGCCCTGGGGCGCGGACCGAGGCGTAGTGGATCCACGCCACGTTACCCGCCTCGCGCACCAGGGCGCCGAGCTTCTGGGTTTCGGTGTAGTCGCTGGGGTGCTTCCAGTGCGTTTCGGCCTGGGACCAGGGGGGTGATTGCAAGTCGATGGCGCGGCCTTGCACGGCGGCTTCGTACAGGGAGTGGTCGGTGAGCAGGTGCTGGGTGATGAGGCCCGCGCTGTCCAGCAGAAAGCGCTGGCGCCAGTAGGCGATTTCGGCGCAGGCGCAGTAGGGGCCGTCCGCGCCGTACCAGATGCCGGGCATGTGCGCGCTGCGAAAGCGCGAGCCCGTGGGCGGCAGGTAGCGGAAGGGCGCCGCCAGCAGGTAGTGGATGCCCTGCGCCTCGAGCGGCAGGGGCGGCTTGCTGGCGTCCAGCATTTGCTCCAGCAGGTCTTGCTCGGCGGCGGTGTCCACCAGGCGCATGGTGGCGGCGATGTGCTGTGTTTCGACCATGCGAAATGCGTGCATGGCCAGGGGCTGGGTGTGCTCTTGCACCCAGCCGGGGTTCCACACCGTGGCGGCCATCAGGCGGCAGCCCGCATGCCGTCCAGGTAGGCCAGGGCGTTGACCAGGCCGGTGGGGTTTTCGATGAGCGCGGCGGGTGTGCCGTTGAGCGCCTTGTTGTGGCTGCGCAGCCAGTCGTGGCGCTTTTGCGCGTCGGAGCCGACCAGCGGGTCGAGCGAGCGAAACAGGCGCACCACGAGCAGGGCCAGTTGGCCTTCCTTGGATTCTGGCGCGATGCCGCGTGCACCGCCGGCAATGCGGCTGATGGTGGGCTCGCTCAGTCCAATCACGCGCGCCAGGGCGGCGTTGGAGAGGTGCAGCTCCTGGGCGGCACGGATGGTTGCCTTGCCCAGCACCATGGCTTTGTCCGGGGCGGGGGCCACATGGGGTTGCATGAAGGGCTCCTGTGTTTCCTCGGAAAGAATATATCACCAATGCTTAATATTTGCATGCACATTGTGCTGGTGATGCGGGCAAGCATGCGGCACGGGCTGCGGACGTTGGTGGCGCCCTCACAGGTGGATTTTGAGGCTATTTTTGGCCTCCAGCGCTTTACCATCAAGCGCAAAAAGCTATCGTATTGATAGCAACTGGGCTTTGCCACCCCATGGATGCGGGGCGGAAAAAAACCGGCTCCTCAGAGCCGGTTCTTCATGGGGCTTACTGGAATCAGTAACGACCGCCGCCGAAGCCGCCGGAGCCGTAGCCCACGTCGGAGCGTTTGTTGCCGCCGTAGCCGTTGGCGCTGTAGCCACCCGAACCACGGTTGTCTTCACGGGGGCGGGCGAGGTTGACCACAATGGCGCGGCCATCGACCGACACGCCGTTCAGGGCAGAGATGGCGGCCTGGGCTTCTTCAGCGCTGGCCATTTCCACAAAGCCGAAGCCTTTGGAGCGGCCGGTGTCGCGGTCCATCATGACCTTGGCGGAGGCAACGCCACCAAACTCGGCGAAGTTGCTTTCCAGGCTGGCGTTGGTCACGGAGTAGGGCAGGTTGCCCACATAGATTTTGCTGCTCATGAAAGAGTCTTTCTGAAAGATGGTGCGCAATAAAGGGCGCACCGTTGGGGTTGGGATGCGCGGGTGGGGAGTCCGCAGCAAGGGTATGGGTTGAATACGGGCCTGGCTGACCAGGTCAGCACACGGGCGGGTGCTGCATGCTCGTTTGCAGCCAGCCCTGGGTAACGGCAAAGAGCCGGGCGGCTTCGCGCGAGGCAAAGGCTTTGTCAAAACGGAACACGCGGCAGTAGCTGCCGTTGCCCTGGGAGCGATGGACCGAGAAAGAGGCGCGAAAGCGCCCGCAGGCGGTCGGGTGGGTCGTGGGCGAAACGACGTACTTGCCCATGGAAATGGCGGTCTGTGAAATGGGGAACATTCAGGATCGCAGGCTCGAAATGGCCGGCGTGAGCATCAAGGGACGCGGTGGGCTGCAGCTCTACAGACCCACGGGGCGACAAAGGTCGCAAAAGGCAGCCTGCGTGGAGGGGCTTGCGCCGCTGGGCAGGCGTTGCGTTGGGTGCAACGGAGCAAATTATAACTCAAAATTTATTTGAGTTGAATTTAATATTATTGAAAGTTTTAAAAATGCATGTGGCGCAGGCGTCGTGCGGCGCAAGTCCACCCGCTGGAGTGCGATACCGCTGCGCTGCTACCATAGCGCCCATGCGTTTCCAGCCCCCGGCTTTGCCCCACCCAGCCCCGCTGCGCGGCTGCCTGTGCGTGGGTGGGGGCGGCGCCGTAGTGCGTGAGATCTGGCCTTACAAGCCGGTCGCACATTCCTCCGCCCGGCGATAACCCTTTCCCCTTTTGCGCAACACATCCATCGCCGGGCACCCGCTCAGCGCGATGGCGGCCTGCTGCGATGTTGACACCTTGATCGGTTCATCGGCCCGGGCCGCTCCCTCAGGAGATGTTTCATGCACACCGTTCTTGCGTGTGGGCCCACGCCCATCTGGTCACACCCCGTTCATCCCCCATCCACGCAGCTGCGCCGGGGGTGAGCGCGATGGAGTTCACCAAAAAGTTTCTACGGGCCAAGAGCCCTTGTGCCGACGGTTTTCGGTGGTTCAGCCGCCATGTGGAGGACGGCAGCGGCTACCAGGAGGCGCTGGACACGCTGGTCAGCGCCGGGCGGGTGGGCGACGCCTGCTGGCTGCTGTCGCAGTTTGGCCCCACCTCCGCCGTGCTGTCGGTGGACCGGCTGGAGGCCGATGCCATCGTGTTTGCGGGCACGGTGGTAGTGCGCGGCAGCATCGATGTGACCACCGTGATCCAGGCGGGCCGCTCCATCCGGGCGGGTGGCGGGGTGCGGGCCGGGCAGTCCATCGTGGCGGGGGAGGACATTCGCGCGGCGGGTGGCATCGTCAGCCAGGGCTTGCTGCAGGCGGGTGGCGATGTGCGCGCCGATTGGGGCGTGGAAGCGGGGGGCGACATCGTCTGCGCGGGCGACCTGCGGGCCGCCTGGGATGTGGTGTGCCATGGCAAGCTGCAGCTCCAGGGCGGCGCCTTCGTGGGGCAGGACCTCATCGCCCACGGCCCGGTGGAGTGTGGCAAGGGCCTGCGCGTGGGCGGCCATCTGACCGGCGAAGCGGGCCTGCGGGCGGGGCAAGGCATCGTGGTGGGCGGTGCCATCACCGGCGGGGCGCACCTGGAGGCGGGCTGGGGCATCAAGGCGGGTGAGTGCATCCATGCCCAGGGCGCCATCAAGGCGGGCGAAAGCCTGTGCGCGGGCGGCGAGATCTGCGCAGGCCCAGGTTATGGCGTGTTTGCCGGGCTGCATGTGCAGCAGGAAACCTGGGAGGCCAGCGCGCAGGTGTGGTCGCGCGAGCGCCCCGAGGGCCTGCGCAGCGGCGTGTGGCTGGGGCCGAGCGCGGTGTGAGCTGCGGCAGCGGCCGCAGGCGGTAGAACCTTGCGCCATCCGCCTACACCCACCGGCCGCCACCCGCCGCTACACTTCAGGCCCCCATGACAGTTCCATCCTTCGGCATGCGCCCCGGCTCCTTTCCGCGCGCCCTGGCGTGCCTTCTGCTTGCCACCCTGGCCGCCTGCGGCAGCAGGCCGCCCAGCCCGGCCCCGGTCGTCCCCGACGCCACGGGCACCATGACTTCCGCTCCCCCGATCAGGATCGGCATTGCCCTGGGCGGCGGTGCGGCCAAGGGGTTTGCGCACATTGGCGTCATCAAGATGCTGGAGGCCAATGGCTTCGCGCCCTCCGTGGTGGCGGGCACCAGCGCGGGCAGCGTGGTGGGGGCCTTGTATGCCAGCGGCATGAATGCGTTTGAGCTGCAGGAAAAGGCCGTGGCGCTGGACGAGGCCAGGATCCGCGACCTGCAGTTGTCGTCCGGCGGGCTGGTGCTGGGCCAGAAGCTGGAGGACTACGTCAACGAGCAAGTGCGCCGCAAGCCGCTGGAGCAGTTGGCCAAGCCCTTCGTGGCGGTGGCGACAAGGCTGGAGGATGGCGAGCGCACCGTGTTTGCGCGCGGCAACACGGGGCAGGCGGTGCGGGCTTCAAGCAGCGTGCCGGGCGTGTTCCAGCCGGTCACCATCGGCAAGTACCACTATGTGGATGGCGGCATCGTGAGCCCGGTGCCGGTGGACGCGGCGCGCCAACGGGGCGCCGATGTGGTGGTGGCGGTGGATATTTCCAACAAGGCGCGCGGCCAGACGCCCAGCCACCTGCTGGGGGCACTGAACCAGTCCATCGCCATCATGGGCCAGAAGCTGGGGCAGGCCGAGCTGGCACGGGCCGACATCATCATCCGCCCGCAGGTGCTGGACATGGGCCCGGCGGACTTCACCCAGCGCGCTAGCGCGATTGTGGAGGGCGAAAAAGCCGCCCTGGCCGTCATGCCGCAACTGCGCGAGCGCGTGGCCAAACTACAGGCCGAGCGCGCCCAGGCGGTGCGCCAGGCGCAGCAGAAGGCGGCCGAGGCCGAGCACAAGGCTTGCCTGGAAAGCCGCTCGCGCCTGCAAAAGCTGGCAGGCACGGTGGGGCTGGACGGCTCCTGCGAGCGGCCCTGACGCTTTAAACCAGTTCACGGTGTTATTCATGGTGGTCGTGCGCAGTGTGCGCCCGTTGCTGCATGTGCGGCGGGTCTCGGTGGTTGTGGGTTGGCTGGTGTGCCTGGTGGCGCTGTGGGCCTTGCCAGCGTGGGGGCAGATGCCGAGCTTTTTCAGGCAACCCAAGGGAAGCCTGCTCATTGTGGGTGGCGGCGATACGCCGCTGCAGGTGGTGCAGCGCTTTGTGGCGCTGGCCGGTGGCGCGGAGAAGGCCCGCATCGCCGTGCTGCCCATGGCCAGCGCCCAGGGGGACGAAGAAGCCCAGGAGATGGTGGCCGACTTCCAGCGGCTGGGCGTCAGTGCGCAGGTGGTGGACATCGGGCCGCAGGATGCCGATGCGGACAGCACCGTGGCAAGGCTGGAGGCCTTCACCGGTTACTGGTTCTCGGGCGGCGACCAGACGCGCCTGTCGTCGCTGCTGGTGGGCAGCCGGGCGCTGCAGGTGATTGAAACGCGCTACCAGAACGGTGCTGTGGTGGGCGGCACGTCGGCCGGTGCGTCGGTGATGAGCAGCCTCATGCTCACCGGCAACTGGCGCACCCCGAACAATGCCGAAGAGCAGGAGCAGATCAACATTGCACGCGGCATGAAGGAGCTGGCTCCGGGGTTTGGCTTCTTCAAGGGCGCCATCGTGGACCAGCACTTCATGCACCGGGCCCGCTACAACCGCCTGCTCAGTGCGGTGCTTGACCATCCGCAGCTCATCGGCGTGGGCATCGATGAGGAAACCGCTTTGCTGGTGCGGCCGGACGGCGTCTGGGAGGTGCTGGGCACGCACTACGTCAAGCTGTTCGATGCGCGGCAGGCCCGCATCATCGATGACACCAACGACCTCCTGGCCAAGGCCAGCGACATCCGCATGCACATACTGCCAGAGGGCGGCACCTTTGACCCACGGCGTGGCAGGGTACGCTTCCCGCTTCCGCCACAGCCTTGATGCAGCGCAGACCCCGGGCATGCCGGGGAATTGGTTTTACAAGCAAAATACGACCCTGGCGCTTTTGCAGCAAGCGCTACCAGCTATTATTTTGATAGCGCATGAGGTCTGAGGCCACTGCGCCAAAGCCGGGCATGCGCATTTCCCTGTACGGCCTGTCTCTTGAACTCCCCTGTTCTTTCTTCGTTCGTGCCCGTGGTGCTGTTCATTGCGCTGGGCTACCTCTCGGGCCGCCAGGGCTGGATTCGAGCACAGGCCGTCAAGGATTTGTCCAACCTCGTGTTCATGGTGCTGGCGCCCGCACTGCTGTTTCGTACCATGGCCGGGGTGCATGTGCAGGAGCTGGATTTCGGGCCGATTGCGGTGTACTTTGGCGGGGTGGCGCTGGTGTTTGGCGCCACGCTGGCCTGGGCGGGGTTCAGCACCCTGGGCGCGGTGCGCGCGCTGGGCCACACCTTCAGCAACAACGTGATGGTGGGGGTACCTCTGGTGGGGCTGGTGTTTGGGCAGGCGGGGCTGGTCACGCTGTTTACACTGATTTCGGTACACGCGCTCATCTTGCTCACGGTGGCGACGGTGGTGCTGGAACTGGCCCTGGCGCGCAACCAGCCCGGCGGCGCCGATGGCCAGGCCCATGTGCCACCGGCCCTGTGGCGCATGGTGCTGCAGGCCTTGTGGAGTGGCCTGGTGCACCCGGTGCCGTTGCCCATCATCGCGGGCCTGCTGTACGCGCAAACCGGCTGGCCCATTCCTCCCCTCATCGACAAGCCCCTGCAACTGCTGGGTCAGGCCCTGGGGCCATTGGCGCTGCTGTTGGTGGGGGTGACCTTGGCGTTCTCCACCGTGGGGCCGCATTTCCGCGCAGCGCTGCGCATTGCCCTGGTCAAGAACGCCGCACTGCCCCTGGCCGTGGGCGCGCTGGGATGGGCGCTGGGGCTGTCGGGCCTACCGCTGGCGGTGATGGTGACGGCTGCTGCACTGCCGGTGGGCGCCAACGTGTTCCTGTTTGCCCAGCGCTACGAGGTGGGACAGGACGAAATGACCGCTGGCGTCACCGTGTCCACCGCACTGGGCATGGCCACCGTACCGGTGGTGCTGTGGGTGGTGACGCGCTGGGCGGTGTGATGCGCAGGGCCTGGCAGGCCTTCAGCGCATACGTCCATCGCGATGCCGATCCACCAAACTGTCCAAGAGCAGTCTCAGTACGATGGTTCCCAGGGCCGATGCCACCAGGCTGACCAGTGCCGCGATGGGCCAGAACGGATCGAGATAGCCCAAATGCAGCCAGTTGCCGACCTGGAACAGCATAGGCGGTAGCAGCACAGAAACGGCCATGGCGTTGCGCCCCGGCAAACGCCTGTAGGTCAGCACATTCACCAGAACGATCAGCGCAGCAAGAATCAGCAGTGCCATCATGGGCAATGCCGTGCCTCAGGGTGCCAGCCGCTCGCGCACCCAAGCGCCGGCTTCCTGGCGGTAGTGCAGGCGGTCGTGCAGGCGGCTCTTGCGACCTTGCCAGAACTCCCACTGATCGGGCACCAGGCGGTAGCCCCCCCAGTGCGGCGGGCGCGGCGGCTTGAGCATGAACTGGGCGCCGTATTTGGCGGCATTGGCCACCAGCACGCTGCGGCCCGAAATGACCTGGCTTTGCGGGCTGGCCCAGGCGCCGATGCGCGAGTCCAGCGGGCGGCTGTGGAAGTATTCGTCGCTCTCGGCGTCGCTCACTTTCTCGACGATGCCTTCGATGCGCACCACGCGCTCCAACTCCACCCAATGGAACTGCAACGCTGCATACGGGTTGCCCGCCAACTGGCGGCCCTTGCGGCTGTCGTAGTTGGTGTACCAGACGATGCCACGCGCATCAAAGCCCTTGATGAGCACGACGCGCGTGCTGGGCCGCAGGTCGCTGCCCACAGTGGCCAGGGTCATGGCGTTGGGTTCGGGAATCTGGGCGGCCAGGGCTTCCTTGAGCCACTGGTCGAACTGCTGCATGGGGTCGGCGTGCGAGGCGTCTTCGTTGAGTTCGGCGCGCTCGTAGCTTTTGCGCAGGTCGGCGATAGAGGGGGTGGGGCTGCTCATGCCCCCGATTGTGCCGTGGGTGTGTCGCCCTGGGAGTCTTGGGCGCTTTCGATCAGGCGCCGGAGCGCGCGGTCGTGGATGCCTACGGCGCGCAGGCCTTCGTAGGTGTCCAAGGCGTAGTCCTGCGTGCTGCCGTAGCGGCCCTGGGCCTGGGCGAAGATGCGGCGGTACTGTTCCATCGGCAGCGTGCCCGTGTAGTGTGGGCTGCGGCGCGAGAGCGTGAACGCCAGCGCCTGTACCGGCCCCTGCGGGGTGTGGCAGGGGAGCCAGCGCGGGTCGTACACGGCCACGGGCATTTCGCGCTGCCACAGGGTGCGCAGCACCGGTTCACCCTGGGCTTCGCGCACGCGAAACACCACCCCGTGGCAGCTGCCGCCGGGCAGCATGCCGAACACCAGGCCGGGGCATTGCGGCGTGCCCCGGTTGACGTGGCTCCACATCTTGAGTGCGCGGTGCCAGCCATGCACCCTGGCCGGGCGGCGTTCGGCGTAGTCAAAGTCGGGCCGCCAGATGAGCGAGGCATAGCCAAACACCCACAGGTCGCCCCGCCCCCTCCAGGTGCGCAGGGTGTGCTCCAGCAAGGGCGCGGGGTCGCGGGTGGAGGGGGAGAAGGCGGTCATAGTGCGGTTCTACAATGCGCGGTGACCTCATTTTTCCATGGAGTATCCAAGATGTCGTTCAGCAGTTCCGACGATGACAGCCAGCAGCGCTTTGCCCTGGGCTTTCTTTTTGCCTTGATCGCCCTGGTCGTGGCCGGCGTGGTGGGCACGGTGGTGGTCAAGCGCGGCCTGGGCGGCGCCAAGGCGCCCGCCGTGGCGGCAGCCCCTTCCGCTGCTGTGGCAGACGACGGCGCCAGCGTGCGCGTGGAAAACGGTGTGGTCAAGTTCTACTTCGCCACCGGCAAGGCCGATCTGGCGGCGGGCGCCAACGAGGCCCTGGCCGACATCGTCAAGGGCGCGGCCGCAGGCCAGAAGGCCGTGGTATCGGGCTTCCATGACGCCACGGGCGACGCCGCGCAGAACGCCGAGCTGGCCAAGAACCGCGCCCTGGCCGTGCGCGACGCCTTGCAGGCCCTGGGCGTGGCCGAAGACCGCATCGAACTCAAGAAGCCCGAAGCCACCCAAGGCACCGGCAGCAACGCCGAAGCCCGCCGCGTCGAAGTGGTGCTCGCAGGGGCTTGAGTCCCCAGGCGCTCTGGGCGCCACAGCGGCGGCAATTGCCGCTCCAGCGCCGCATGGGTTGGCCCTGCGGCGCTTTGTTTTGCGCGTAGGGCGGGGCTACCTGTCAATCACGCGCCGGGCAAAGCACTCCAGATAATCCATGAGCTGGTTCGCGCCCGCTACGGCGGCGGCCTCGTTGCCCGTGGCGATGCCCTGGGCCAGTGCCATGTGGGCGCGCGCGCCCTCGGCAATCTCGCCCTCGTGCTGGTAGGCGTACCAGAAGCGGCGGCATTGCACGATGAGCGGCACCACGCACTTGACGGCGGAATGGTTCTGGCTGGCCAGGTGGTTCACAAGGTCCAGCTCGTGGTCGGCGCGCATGTATGCGTCGAGGTCGCCGCTGTGCGCGGTCTCCACCATGTGCTCGGCACAGCGCAGGATGTCGACGCGCTGGGGCGCGGTGGCGCGGCGCGCCGAGCAGGCGGCGATCAGGCATTCGAGCACGCGCCGGGTCTGGATCACGTCGAGGTGGTCGGCCAGGTCGATGGTGGAGACCAGCAGGCCCCGGCGCGGCTGCTGCACGATCAGGCCGATGGAGACCATGCGCAAGAGCGCCTCGCGCACGGGGGTGCGGCCCAGGCCGGTGCGCTCCACAATCTCGGCCTCGACCACCGGGCTGCCGGGGCGCATCTCCAGCGTGGAGATCAGCGTCTCGATGGCATCGTAGGCGATGTCGGCCGCGCGCCGCTTGGGCGCGGCGGCGGGGCGGGGCGTTTCGGTGGTCAGATCGGGGGGCATGGCGTGGGGCCTTGTGGTGACGCGGATCTTAGTGCCTGGTGCATTGCAGCGCGGGGATGCCCGCGGTGGCTCATTGCGCTAGGGCCAGGATTTCCTCGTACAACGCGCGCGGCACGGCGGCGCCTTCGGCCAGGCTGCATGCGCGCGCCTCGTAGCGCCGCTGCGAGGGCAGGCGCGCGCCCTGGCCGGTGATGGCGGCGAACAGCTCCTCGGCGCGCTGCTGGTGCGCAGCGGGGTCGCCGCCGCTCAGGCGGGCCGGGTCGAAGGCCAGGATCAGCTCGCCATGGCAGGGCGCGGCGCCGTCGCCCGCGTCGAAGGCCAGCGACTCGCGGCTCATCCAGTCGCCGATCAGGGCGCCAGCCATCAGCTCCACCATGGCCGACAGGGCCGAGCCCTTGTGGCCGCCGAAGGCCAGCATGGCGCCCTGGGCGATAGCCACGGGGTCGGTGCTGGGCTGGCCCTGGGCATCGACGCCGCAGCCCGGCGGCAGCGGCTTGCCGGCGCGGCGGTGCAGCTCCAGGTCGCCACGCGCGATGGCGCTGGTGGCAAAGTCGAAGACGAAGGGCGTGGGCCCCGGGCGCGGCCAGCCGAAGGCGATGGGGTTGGTGCCAAACACCGGCTGGTGGCCGCCTGCGGGCGCCACCCAGGCGTGGCTGGGCGTGAGCGCCAGCGCGGCCAGGCCGTGCGCGGTGATGGCCTCGATCTCGGGCCACAGCGCCGAGAAATGGAAGCAGTGCTGGATGACCAGTGCCCCCAGGCCGTGCGTGCGCGCGGCTTCCACCAGGGCGGGCAGCCCGCGCTCGAAGGCCAGCGGCGAGAAGGCGTAGCGCGCGTCCACGCGCACCACGGCGCCGCTGGCGGGCGCGAGCACGGGCTCGGCCTGCAGGTCCACCTTGCCCGCGCGGATGGTGTGCGCGCAGGTGACGAGGCGGTAGACGCCGTGCGACTGGCAGTCGTCGCGCTGCCCGGCCACGATGGTGCGGGCCATGGCCTCGGCATGCGGTTGCGACAGGCCCTGGCGCCGCAGCACGCGGCAGGCGAGGTCGTGCAGCTCTGGCAGGGGAATGCGAACAGTGTCGGTGGAAGGGGTGGTGCTCATGGGGTGCTTTCGTCGTTGCGGGTGCCGCAGCCCGCCAGCGTGGCGATGCGTGCGGGGGCCAGCAGATGGCGCGCGGGCGCGGGCGTCCAGCCGAAAAGGAATTGTGTGGCGGCGCCGCACACGCGGCCCTGGCAGGGGCCCATGCCGCAGCGCGTGTGCAGCTTGGCGTCGATCCAGCCGCCGCGTTCGCTCAGGTCGGCGTGGCGCACATCCTCGCAGCGGCAGACCAGGGTGTCGGGGCGGGGCAGGCTGCGCAGCCGGGGTGAGAGCGCGAAGTGGTGGTGCAGCGCATCGGCAAAGCCCTGCCAGCGTGCCCGCTGCGGGGCCAGGGCCAGCGCGGTGGTGGTGTCGCCCACGGCGGCGTGGCCCGCCATGGCGCCTTCGACCAGCGCCTTCTCGCTGCCGCCAAAGCCGGTGCATTCGCCAGCGGCGAATACGCCGGGCACGGCGGTGGCCTGCACGGCGTCCACGGTCAGGCCCAGCCGGTCATTGAGTTCGCAGCCCAGCATCTGCCCCAGGTGGGTGTGGGGCACCAGGCCAAAGCCGCAGGCCAGGCGGTCGCATGCCAGCACTTCTTCGCCAGCACCACGCTGCAGCCGCACCGACTGCACCTGCTGCGTACCCGTGGCCTCCAGCACATGGCTGGCGGCGCGCAGGGCCGGGTGCAGCAGCGGCAGGGCCTGCACTGCCTTGGCGGGCCAGCGCGGCAGCTGCAGGCCAAAGGCCGCAAGCTGGCTCCAGGGCGCTTGCTCGGCGATGCGCAGCACCTGGGCGCCGGCTTCGCGCGCGGTGTGCGCGGCGGCCAGCAGCAGCGGGCCGGTGCCGGCGATGACGATGCGCTGGCCGCGCACGGGCAGCCCGGCCTTGATGAGCGCCTGCAGGCCGCCCGCGCCGGTGACGCCGGGCAGCGTCCAGCCGGGGAAGGGCAGCAGCAGCTCGCGCGCGCCGGTGCACAGGATGAGGCGGCCGCAGTGCTGGGTCCAGCCGCGCTCGCCGTCTTCGAGCAGCAGGGCGGGGGCGTCGCCCGGCTGTGCGCCATCGCCCAGGCCGACCACGCGCGTGCCGGTGAGCACGCGCACGTTGGGGGCTGCGGCGAGGCGCTCGCGGTGCGTGCGCGCCAGCGGCGGCAGGTGGGCGCCGGGGCCGTCGCGCCAGATCTGGCCGCCGGGGGCGGGGTTGTCGTCCACCAGCACGATGGCGGCGCCGCTGGGCGCGGCGGCCAGCGCCGCCGCCATGCCGGCTGGACCGGCGCCGATGATGAGGATGTCGCAGCGCTGTATGGGCGCGGCGGGGGATTGCGGTGCGCTGTTCATGGGCGTTGCGTGGCGGTGTCGATGCGCATGCCGTCGCGGCACACCGTCTGGCAGGCGAGCTGGCGGCGGCCGTCGATGGTGACGCGGCATTCGTGGCAGATGCCCATGCCGCAGAACGGCGCGCGCG
Organism: Simplicispira sedimenti; assembly: GCF_022760965.1. Lineage (NCBI taxonomy): Bacteria > Pseudomonadati > Pseudomonadota > Betaproteobacteria > Burkholderiales > Comamonadaceae > Simplicispira > Simplicispira sedimenti. The sequence continues at coordinate 2,538 of NZ_JAKVIJ010000005.1, read as the reverse complement.
GCTCGCCGCTGACCGACAGGCGCGCGCAGCCCGTGGGCGTGGCGGCCAGCGCTGCGGCCACGCTGCTGCCCGTGGGCACGGCCAGCGCCTGGCCGTCAATGTGGATGTGCACGGTGGATGTCATGGTCACAGGCCGAAGCGCGTGGCGGCGTAGGGTGCGGGGTCGATGGGCGGCGTGGCGCCCGTGATCTGCGCGGCGATGAGCCGGGCCGTGGCCGGTGCGGTGGTCACGCCCAGGCCTTCGTGGCCCACGGCCAGCCACAGGCCGTCCTGGCCGGGGTGCGCGCCGATGAGTGGCAGGCTGTCGGGCGTGGCGGCGCGAAAGCCCGTCCAGGTGCGGATGATGGAAAGATCGGCCAGGCCGGGCGCATAGTCGAGCGCGCGGCGCAGCATGCGCGCGAGGATGGCGTTTTCCACGGCCGGGTCGGTGGTGTCGAACTGGCGCGACGAGCCGAGCAGCAGTTGCCCCGTGGGCCGGGGCTGCAGGTTGAAGGCCACCGAGGTGCCGTCGCTGTGGTGCGCGCTGGTGATGTAGCCCAGCTCCACGAGCTGGTGGCGCAGCAGGCCGGGGTGGCGTTCGGTGATGGCCAGATGCCCCTTCTTGGGACGGATGGGCAGGCCGGGGCACAGGCGCGGCGCCTCGATGCCCGCGGCCAGCAGCACGGCGCCCGCGCTGCGTTGGCTGCCATCGGCCAGGTGCACCGTGCGGCCCGCGATGCGCGTGACCTCGGCCTGCTCGAAGTGGATGGGGCGCGGCGCGTGCGTCAGCAGCCACTCGGCGGCGTTGGGAGCGTAGACCACGCTGTCGCCGCTGACCTTGAGCGCGCCCGCGAGGCCCGGGCGCAGCAGCGGCTCGGCGGCGGCCAGTGCGGCGGGGCCGAGCAGCTCGCAGGCAATGCCGTGCGCGCGCAGGCGCCGCTGCTTTTCCTCGGCGGCGGCCATTTCCTCGGCGTTGGCTGCCACCCACAGCGTGCCGCAGTTCGTGAACTGGCAGGCGGGCTGGTCGGCCGTCATGCGCGGGCCCCACTGGTGCCAGAGGTCCAGGGACGACTGGCTCAGCGCCAGTTCGGCGGGGTTGTCGTCCATCACCACGAGGTGGCCCATGCCCGCGTTGGTGGCGCCGCCTTTGCGCGCGTCGATCACATGCACCGAGAGGCCGGCGGCGGCCAGCTCGTGGGCGCAGGCGGCGCCCACGATGCCGGCGCCGATGACGATGACGTCGGCAGGGGTCACAGACGAATGCCCCATCCGAACGGGTCGTCCGCTTCGATCAGCAGCGTGGCCTCGGCGCTCATGTGGGCGCGGCCGCGCAGCGTGGGGATGACCTTGCCGTCCACGAGTTGGTAGCTGGCGTCGAAATGGCTGCCGATGATGCTGGCCTGGCGCCACACCTGGCCGGGCTGCAGCTTGCCGTCGGCGGCCAGGCAGGCGAGCTTGGCGCTGGTGCCGGTGCCGCAGGGCGAGCGGTCGTAGGCGCGGCCGGGGCAGAGCACGAAGTTGCGGCTGTCGAAGCGCGCGTCGTCGGCGAACAGCTCCACATGGTCGATGATGCCGCCATCGTCGCCGCGCACGCCCTGCGCTTCGAGCGCCTGGCGGATGGCCCAGGCGAAGTCGGTCAGGGCCTCGATGTTGCTGCTCTCCACGCGCTGCTGGTGTTCGGTGACGAGGAAGAACCAGTTGCCGCCCCAGGCAACGTCGCCGGTCACGGTGCCATGGCCGGGCACCTCGACCTGCAGGCGGTGGTGCAGCCGGTAGGCGGGCACGTTGCGCACGCTGACCGAGCCGTCCTCGTGCAGCGTGGTGGTGACGGTGCCCACGGGGGTTTCGATGCCGTGCGTGCCGGGCTGGATGCGGCCCAGGTAGGCCAGCGAGGCCACCAGGCCTATGGTGCCGTGGCCGCACATGCCGAGATACCCGGTGTTGTTGAAGAAGATCACGCCGGCGGTGTTCGCCGGGTCCTGCGGCGCGCAGAGCAGGGCGCCGACGATCACGTCGTTGCCGCGCGGCTCCAGCACCGTGGCGGCGCGCCAGGCATCGTGTTGCTGCGCCAGCAGGGCGCGGCGCTCGGCCATGCTGCCCGTGCCGAGGTCGGGAAAGCCGTCAATCACCAGCCGCGTAGGTTCGCCGCCGGTGTGGGAGTCGAGGATCTGGATGCGTTTCATGGGGAGTCCCTCAGAGATGGGTGCCCGATATCGGTGGCGTGCCCATGGCCCCGCCGTGGGCCATGGGCGAATCGTTTAGTGGCTGGCCACCGGGGTGGGCTTGCCATTCTTGAAGGTGTTGACCACGGTCGGTGCCTTCAGGCGGTTGCCCTTGTCGTCGTAGCCGTACTCGCCCAGCACGCCCTTGTAGGGGTTGTGGCGCATCCAGTCGCCGACCTTGGCGGGGTCGATGGAGCCGCTCTTTTGCATGGCTTCGCCGATGAACATGACCTGGTCGTAGTAGGCCGGGCCGTACACGTCGGGGTTCTGGCCGAAGCGCTTCTTGAACTTGTCCTGGAAGGCCTTGGTGGTGTCGTTGGCGTCCATCAGCATGCCG
>NZ_JAKVIJ010000004.1:0-259956 GCF_022760965.1 Simplicispira sedimenti | reverse complement strand
GGGCCGGGAAAGGCAAAAAACCGGCCTGATGGAGCGCTGAATTTCAAGATGCGGAAATTGACGGAAGAGCCGCGCCAGGGCCGGGGGATTCAGGCCGCAGGTGGGGGAGTATTTCAGCAGCCTGCTAGTTTCGCCAGAACAAGCGTGCAGGGTTTTGCGAGGTTTTTATACTTTGATATTTGCTCAGGGTATCGACTGCAAGCTCAAGCTGTAAGCCATTTTTTTAGAAGAAATCTGTGTCCAGAACATCCCGTGCCGTTCAGCTTATCCTGTAAGTTCTGCGGAATGAATTACGCTAAAAATCATGCCCTCCGACGCAAACGCAAAACTCAAGAAGCGGTTACTGGAAATCGATGAGGTTATCTCGGCCCGCGATGGCTCTATGCCGTTTCGTGTGGAACCCAACACCGACAATGGCTGCATCCATGCGGGCAGCGGGTGCCCATGATCGGGGGGTGAAGTGAGTGTTGGAGTGGAGGCGCTGTTCACCAGCGCGTTGGGCTTGGTGGCACCGTGGGAAGTAGTCAAGGTGGACTTGGACACGGCCAAGCGACGCATTGATTTCGAGGTTGGGTGCAACGCCAAGCTGCTGGACTGCCCTCAGTGCAACGCGCCCGCGCAGCGCATCCATGACCGACTGCGGCGCTCGTGGCGACATCTGGACTTCTTCCAATTCGAGGCGTGGCTGCACGCCGATGTGCCACGTGTGGCGTGCGGCGGCTGCGGCAAGACCACGCAGGTGAGCGTGCCGTGGGCGCGCGAGGGTTCGGGCTTCACCGCGCTGTTCGAGGCCTTGGCTCTGTCGCTTTGCCGAGAGTTGCCGGTGCGCCAGGCGGCCGAGCTGCTGCGCTGTGCAGACAAGCCGCTGTGGCGGCGCCTCAAGCACTACGTTGACCAGGCCCGGGAGTTGGACGACATGAGCACGGTGCGCACTGTGGGCATCGACGAGACCAGCCTGAGGCGCGGGCAGCACTACATCACCGTAGTACACGACCTGGAGGCCAAGCGACTGCTGTTTGCTACCGAGGGGCGAGACCACCAGACGGTGGTGGACTTCGCCGAAGACTTGAAAGCGCATGGCGGTGATCCGGCAGCCGTGCGCCACGTCTGTCAAGACATGAGTGCGGCGTACACCAAAGGCGTGGGTCTGGCGCTGCCCGATGCAGCCATCAGCTACGACCGCTTCCACGTCATCAAGCTGGCCATGTCGGCAATGGACGAGGTGCGGCGCACCGAATGGCGCGAACAACCCAGAGCGGTGGAGCGGGCCTTGGGCGGTGCTGATCGCAAGGTGCTCAAGGGCCTGATGTGGGGCATGCGCAAGAACCCGCAGCGCTGGAGTGCAAGACAGATCGACGCGATGCACTGGCTGCAGCATTCCACGTTGAAGGAGGCGCGGGCGTGGCGGCTGAAGATGGCGCTGCGTGAGGTGTATGCCGCAGCGATCGAGCACAACAACCCCGATCAGGCCGAGACGGATCTGCGAGCCTGGCTGAGCTGGGCACGCCGCTCGCGCTTGGAGCCTTTCAAGAAGTTGGCAAAGACCCTGAGCGAACACTTCGCCGGGGTGATCAGCGGCATGGTGGACAACCGCTCCAATGCCTTCGTCGAGGCCATGAACGGCTTGCTGCAGCAGGCCAAGCGCGCCGCCCGCGGCTTCCGAACGGCCGACAACTTCATCGCCATCGCTTACCTGCGCATGTCCAAGCTCGCACATCTACCGGCTCATCCATTCACCCAGGCGGTGGCCCGTTGAGATTGGCGCATTCCACACGAAACGGCATAGAGCCCCCGCGATGCTATCTGCCCTGCCGGTGCAGGAAAACCCGCTCTGCAAAAAGGAGCCGCAGTTATAAAAGCAGGAACAACTCTTCTTGTTGTTGCAGACCATATTGAAAAACAAACGGGAACGCGTCCGTGGTGATTTCTAACCTGCAGTTCCAGTGCGACGCTCCACCGGCACATTGGCTCCGTGTTCCTGAGTAAGCTCATTAGGCATCATCATGGAAAAGGCGCCGCTGTTTCGCAAAGTGAATACCACCGCGCACGGGGTCCATCACCGTGTCGGTGGTGACTTCCGTGAGCACCGTAAGAAAGAAGTAGGGGATCAACCGGAAAAGTTACGTCAGGGAATGCACGGCCGCAAGCATAGAGGGCTGGACTACACCCCGCTCTTCCGATTCCTTCTCTCGAAGGTCGGGGAAGAATGGAACTCTGTCTATTCCGAGGCAGTCGCACGCCTTGATCGTTCAGAGCCAATCTTCTGGCTAGTCGCCCTTCACTCAGCAGACGAGCAAGACTATGTACGAACTGGTGAATCTAGCTACTTCAGCGGGTTGCGCGTCGATTCGAACGGAACGCTACAGCGTGTCAATCCAAAGGTAGATGCCAGCAGCCTCGCGCCACTTTGCAAGTGCTGCACACACACATTCAACGGGGTACGCTTCACCCGCTTATTTGATCCAGATGTCGTTCCTGGTTCATCGGCGTATCGCGTGGCCTAGCCTTTATTCCAGCGGACTGCCTTCGGCAGTCGCTGAATTCGAACGCTGAGTGTCCGCTTTTCCTTGTTCTCACAGGTGCCGGAAGCGCATTGATTTGCTATTGATTGAATAGCTCGTCGCGCTCAGCCAACAAGCGCCAGAGGCCGATTCGGCTTGAAATATTCGCGCTTAACCTTACCCCCACGCCCCCGCCACCAACCGGCTGTAATGCACCCCCGGCCGGCCCAGCAAGCGCTCGAATTCCGCCGGATCGCTCACGTTGTCGCTGTCCAGCAGGGCCAGCGATTCGCTGCACCAGGGCACCGAGGCGGGCAGTAGGTCGCCCAGGCGGGCGCTCAGGCGCGTCAGCGGCAGGGGCAGGCGCATCACGAGTGCGGGGCCGTGGCCTTGCTGCTGGCGCAGGCTGGCGACGAAGTCGGCCATGCGCAGGGGCTCGGGGCCGGTGCAGGCCACGGTGCCGGTGCGCTGCAGGGCCGGGCCGAGCAAGGCCACCACGGCGGCGGCCAGGTCGTGCACCGACACGGGCTGGATGCGTGCCGTGAGCATGGGTGCGGGGAACACCACCACGGGCAAGCGGGCCAGGGTCATGAACAGGGCGCTGCTGTCGCCGCCTTTGCCGAACACCACGCTGGGGCGCAGGATGACGGGGTCGATCTGTCCGGCATCGGACAGGCTGCGCAGGCAGGCTTCGGCGGCGAGCTTGGTGCGCGCGTAGCGCGTGGCGCTGCCGTCGATGCCCAGGGCCGAGATCTGCACCACGCGGCGTACGCCCGCCTGGGCGCAGGCCTGGAACAGGGCGCAGGGGGTGTGCTGGTGCACGGCGTCGATGGGGCGCGCGGGGCTGTCGCGCAGCACGCCCACGGCATTGACCACGGCGTCCATGCCCTGCAGCCGGGGCAGCCAGGCCTCGGGCGTGGTGTCGCGGGCAAAGTCCATGGGCACCTGGTCTGGCTGGAGCTTGGCCTGGGCGCTGCGGGGGGATACCCCGGCGTGCACCTGGTGCCCGGCGGCGCGCAGGGCGGCATGCAGGGTCTGGCCGATGAATCCGGTGGCGCCGGTCAGAAGGATGTGCATGGTGGTGTGGGCTGGGCTTCGGATGCGGTCACCTTACACCCATGGCGTGGTGTGTGGCTCGGTGGCGGGTGGATTCAGGGGTTGGTGACACGGATATTGCCCTGGCGGACGGGGCTGGGTGCTTGACAGGCTTGCTAAGATCAAAATGCATGCCTTGCCAGCGCTCGCCAGCCAGCGCATTCTTCGCAGATCCCTGTTTGGGGATATTGATAAAAATACCTTCTAGGGCAAGCGCAATAAGCGTTAATAGCTATGATTTTGATAGCAATCATCACGGCCACTCTGGCTGCCGGGATCGGCAGCGTGTGGCTTGCCGCCGGGCTTTTGAACACCGGGCTGGGCACGCGGCCCGACGGTGTGGGCACGCGCCATCTGCTGAGCCTGGCCGCAGGTGCACTGCTGGCCACGGCCTTCATGCACCTGCTGCCCGAGGCGTTCGAGAGCCAGGCCGGGGCGCATGAGCTGTTCACCACGCTGCTGGTGGGCCTGGTGTTCTTCTTTTTGCTGGACAAGGCCGAGCTGTGGCACCACGGGCACGAGCACCACGACCCGGTGCAGGGCCAGCACGACCATGTCCATGGCCACGGGCACGACCATTCACACGGTCACGCGCATGGCCATGAGCACCATCACCACCACGCCGCGCCGCAGGGCGGTGGCTGGACGGTGCTGACCGGCGACAGCGTGCATTGCTTTGGCGACGGGGTGCTGATCGCGTCGGCCTTCCTGGCCGACATGCGTCTGGGGCTGGTGGCGGCGCTGTCGGTGCTGGCGCACGAGGTGCCGCACCACATGGGCGATCTGGTGGTGCTGCGCCAGAGCAGCGCCAGTCGCCGCATCGCGCTGGTCAAGGTGTCGTTGGCGGGGGCGGTCACGGCATTGGGCGGGGTCGCGGGCTACTTTCTGGTGGGGCAGTTGCACGACTGGCTGCCGTTCTTTCTGGCCGTGGCGTCCAGCAGCTTTGTCTATGTGGCCCTGGCGGACCTGATTCCGCAACTGCAGCGCCATGTGTCTGCGCGCGAGACGGCGTTTCAGATTTTCTGGCTGCTGCTGGGGATGGCGGTGGTCACCCTGGTCAGCGGCGCTGCGCACAGCCACTGACGGTGGCAGGGGCTGGCGCACCGCGCTGGGCGGATGTCGGTATGGTCAGCGCCCGATGGCAAACACGGCGGGCGTGTGCTTGTCGGGGCCGTCGGGCTGTGCGCGCCACTGGCGCACGGTCTGGCTGCGCGTGCGGGCGCTGGCCAGGGTCAGGCCGCTGCTCACGGCCAGGTGGGTGCCCGGCTGCAGGGTTTGCAGCAGGGCCTGGAGCAGGGCGGCGTTGCGGTAGGGCGTCTCGATGCACAGTTGCGTTTGGCCGCTCTTGAGCGCCAAGGCCTCCAGTGCGCGGATGCGCTGGGCGCGTTCGTCGGCGTCCTGCGGCAGGTAGCCCACAAAGGCAAAGTTCTGCCCGTTGAGCCCGCTGGCCGCCAGCGCCAGCAGCAGCGACACCGGCCCCACCAGCGGCACCACCTGCAGCCCCAGTGCGTGCGCTGCACGCACCACCGAGCTGCCGGGGTCGGCCACGGCGGGCATGCCCGCTTCGCTGACCAGGCCCATGTCGTGCCCGGCCAGGGCGGGGGCGAGCAGGGGGCGGGCGTCAAACGGCGCTGAGCCTTTGTCGCCGTGGTCGCCTTTTTTGTGCACTTCACGCGGCAGCTCGGTGATGTGCTGTTCCTGCAGGGGCAGCGCCAGCGGGTGCAGCGCGTCGATGCGCTTGAGGTAGGCGCGCGTGCTCTTGGCGTTCTCGCACACCCAGTGGGTGATGCGGGCGGCCGTGGCCAGCGTGGCGTCGGGCAGGGCGTCGCGCAGGGGTGCTTGTGGCTCGCAGCCAAAGTCCAGCGGTGCGGGAACCAGGTACAGACGGCCGGGGGTAAGGGCGGGCGTGTTCATGGCAGCGTGAGGCCTGCGGCGCGCAGCATGCGGCATGTGCGGATCAAGGGCAGGCCGACCAGGGCGGTGGGGTCGTCGCTGAGGATGGCGTCCAGCAGGCTGATGCCCAGGCCTTCGCTCTTGGCGCTGCCGGCGCAGTCGTAGGGCTGTTCGGCGTGCAGGTAGCGTTCGATCTCATCACCCGTCAGCGTGCGAAAGCGCACTTCCACGGGCGCCAGGTCCACCTGTTCAAAGCCGGTGGCGGCGCAGACCACGGCCACGGCGGTCTGGAAGACGACGGTTTCGCCGCTCATGCGTTGCAGTTGTGCGCTGGCGCGCTCGTGCGTGCCGGGCTTGCCCAGGGGCTGGCCGTGCAGGTCGGCCACCTGGTCGGAGCCGATGACCGCGGCGTCGGGGTGCTGCGCTGCCACGGCGTGGGCCTTGGCCAGTGCCAGGCGCAGGGCCAGTGCGCGCGGGGTTTCGCCTGGCAGGGGGGTTTCGTCCACGTCGGGTGCCGCCACTGTGAAGGGCAGGCCCAGGCGCTGCAGCAATTCGCGCCGGTAGCGCGAGGTGGAGCCCAAAACCAGAGTGCGAACAAGGGGGGGGGATTGATGCATGGCGCGATTCTCTTACACTGCACGCATGACCAAGGAATTCCACCCCGACCGGCTCGACGCCAAAGCCTTTGTGCTGGCAGGTGCGCGCCTGGAAGGGCACGAGTCCCTGCTCAAGTACGAGCGCCTGGCGCAGGAGGCCAAGGGATTGCATCCCGACCTGCGTGTCGATTGGGTGGCGGTCGGCGAATGGCGCCCCGAAGTCGGCAACGAAGCTGGGCAGCTCTGGATGCATTTGCAGGCCCGCGCGGACTTTCCCATGGTGTGCCAGCGCTGCCTGGGGCCGGTGGATGTGCCGCTGCAGGTGGATCAGTGGTTCCGCTTCGTCGCGGACGAGGCCACGGCCGAGGCGCTGGACGATGAGGTTGAAGAAGACCTGCTGGCCCTGAGCCGTGAGTTTGATCTGCACGAGCTGATCGAGGACGAGCTCCTCATGGCCCTGCCGCTGGTGCCGCGCCACGACGAGTGCCCGGACCCGGTGCAGTTGTCCGCCAGCGACGAGGACTTTGATTCCGCCAGTGCCGAGCGCCCCAACCCCTTTGCCGCGCTGGCGAGCCTGCGCGTTGGCAAAAAAGACACCTGACGACAGCTTTGGGCTATAATCGAGGGCTTCGCGCGAATCCCCTCGTGTCTTGAATGGGCTGATCGCGTTTTCCACCAACACCTTTTGAAGACCAGGAGCCCATCATGGCCGTTCAGCAAAACAAAAAGTCGCCTTCCAAGCGCGGTATGCACCGTTCGCACAATGCCCTGACGGTGCCCGGCATTGCCGTGGAGCCCACCACGGGCGAAATCCACCTGCGCCACCACATCAGCCCCAACGGCTTTTACCGTGGCCGCCAGGTGCTGAAGAACAAGTCCGAAGCCTGACCCTGTCTCTGCCCGAGGCCGAGTCTCTCAGGGCCCGTAGCTACCGTTTCGTAGCACGGGCCTTTGTCGTTTGTGCGCCCTGCGCACCCCACCGGGCCGCTGAACCGGCCAAGACCCTGTTGCATGATCACACTGGCTGTTGACTGCATGGGGGGCGACCACGGCCCCCATGTCACATTGGCGGCGTGCCGCCACTTTCTGGACGCGCACGCCGATGCACGCCTGCTCTTGGTGGGTCTGCCCGAGGCCTTGCAGGGCTTTGCCCATGAGCGCGCCACCCTGGTGCCTGCCTCCGAAGTGGTGGCCATGGACGACCCCGTCGAAATTGCCCTGCGCCGCAAGAAGGACTCGTCCATGCGCGTGGCCATCGTGCAGGTCAAGGAAGGTGCGGCTGATGCCGCCGTGTCGGCCGGCAATACGGGCGCCTTGATGGCCATTGCACGCTACGTGCTCAAGACGATGGACGGCATCGACCGCCCGGCCATTGCCTACCCGCTGCCCAATGCGTTGGGCGGTTCGACTACGGTGCTGGACCTGGGTGCCAACGTGGATTGCACCGAGCGCCACCTGCTGGAGTTTGCCGTGATGGGCTCGGCGCTCGATACCGTGCTCAAGGGCAAGGAGCAGCCCAGCGTCGGTTTGCTCAACATTGGTGCCGAAGCGATCAAGGGCAGCGAAGTGATAAAAAAGGCGGGTGAATTGCTGCGATCTGCGGCCAACTCCGGCGATCTGAACTTTTTCGGCAATGTCGAAGGCAACGATATCTTCAAGGGAACGACCGATATCGTGGTCTGTGACGGCTTTGTGGGCAATGTGGCGCTCAAGACCAGCGAAGGCTTGGCGGCCATGGTGGGCGGATTCCTAAAGCAGGAGTTTTCGCGCAACATTTTTACGAAAATTGCAGCGATCGTTGCCTATCCGGTTCTATCTGCATTCAAAAAGCGCGTGGACTACCGTCGCTACAACGGTGCGGCGCTGCTGGGTCTGCGTGGGCTGGTTTTCAAGAGCCACGGGTCTGCCGATGAGATGGCTTTTGAGCAGGCTTTGAACCGGGCGTATGATGCAGCCCGCAACAACCTGCTGGATCGCGTCCGTCGGCGGATTGCCAGTGCAGCACCTTTTCTGCTGCCGGAGGCAGACAAGACCGAGGCCGACGTGGCGCCAGCGCCACTTCAATGACACGCTATTCCCGAATTACCGGCACCGGCAGTTACCTTCCGCCGCGCCGGGTGACCAATGCCGAACTGGTGGCCGACCTGGCCAGCCGCGGCATCGAGTCATCCAACGAATGGATTGTGGAGCGCACGGGCATCCAGGCGCGGCATTTCGCCGACGCTGCAGTTGCCTGCAGCGACCTGGCGCTGGAGGCGGCGCGCCACGCATTGCAGGCCGCCAGCCTGCGCGCACAAGACATTGACCTCATCATCGTCGCCACGTCCACGCCGGACATGGTGTTCCCCTCCACTGCCGCCATCCTCCAGCACAAGCTGGGCGCCTCGGGCTGCCCGGTCTTTGATGTGCAGGCGGTGTGCAGTGGCTTTGTCTATGCCCTGACGGTGGCCGATGCCATGATCCGTGCCGGCACGGCCCGGCGTGCGCTGGTGGTGGGATCCGAAATCTTCAGCCGCCTGCTGGACTTCAACGACCGCACCACCTGCGTGCTGTTTGGCGATGGTGCGGGCGCTGTGGTGTTGGAGGCGTCCGAGACGCCGGGCATTCTGGCTTCGGATCTGCATGCCGATGGACGCCATGTGGGCATTCTGTGCGTGCCGGGCCATGTGTCCGGCGGTCAGATCGCAGGGCGCCCCTTGCTCACCATGGACGGCCCCGCCGTCTTCAAACTGGCCGTGGGCGTGCTGGAAAGCGCGGCGCGTGCCACGCTCGACAAGGCAGGCCTGAAGGAATCCGACATTGACTGGCTGATACCGCACCAGGCCAACATCCGCATCATGCAGGGCACGGCACGCAAGCTCAAGCTCCCGCAGGAGCGCATGGTGGTTACCGTGGACCAGCACGGCAACACCTCGGCGGCGTCCATCCCCTTGGCACTGGACTATGCCGTGCGTGCAGGGCAGATCAAGGAAGGCGAGACGGTCATGCTCGAAGGCGTGGGCGGCGGCTTTACCTGGGGTGCTGTGCTACTAAAAATGTAGCTGCTTGCGCTTGATGCATAAGCGCTTGAGCCTGTTTTTGTCTATTTTTCTGATTGGCAATGAAGAACTTCGCATTTGTCTTTCCGGGCCAGGGCTCGCAGGCCGTGGGCATGCTTGATGGCTGGGGTGATCACCCCGCCGTGGCGCAGACGCTGCAGGAAGCGTCCGACGCCCTGGGCGAAGACGCGGGCCGCTTGATCCACGAGGGCCCCAAGGAAGTGCTGGCCCTGACCACCAACACCCAGCCGGTGATGTTGGTGGCAGGCGTCGCGGCATGGCGCGTCTGGTGCGCCGAGGGCGGTGCTTTGCCCGCCGCCGTGGCCGGCCATTCGCTGGGTGAATACTCTGCGTTGGTGGCGTCCGGTGTGCTCACGCTGGCCCAGGCGGCGCCGCTGGTGCGCTTGCGCGCCGCCGCCATGCAGGAGGCCGTGCCCGTGGGTACTGGCGCCATGGCCGCCATTCTGGGGCTGGATGCTACAAAAGTGATAGCTGTTTGCGCCGAAGTGACGGCCGCCATGGGCCACAACGGCACCGAAGTGGTCGAGGCCGTCAACTTCAACGACCCGGCCCAGACTGTGATCGCCGGCAGCAAGGCGGCCGTTGAGAAGGCCTGCGAGGCCCTCAAGGCCGCAGGCGCCAAGCGCGCACTGCCGCTGCCGGTGTCGGCACCGTTCCATTCCAGCCTGATGAAGCCCGCCGCCGAGAAGCTGCGCGCCGCACTGGCCGCCACCCCCCTCGCAGCACCGCAGATCCCGGTGCTCAACAATATTGACGTGGCCGTGCAGCAGGACGCCGACGCCATCCGTGACGCGCTCTACCGCCAGGCCTTCGGCCCCGTGCGCTGGGTGGAGTGCGTGCAGGCGCTCAAGGCCCGCGGCACCACGCACATCGTCGAATGCGGCCCTGGCAAGGTGCTGGCGGGCATGACCAAGCGCATCGACGCCGAACTGACGGGCGCGGCACTGTACGACCCGGCCACCCTGAATGAAGTGAAGGAACTGCTGGCATGAGCGAATCCACCGTAACCCCCACCGTGGCGCTGGTCACGGGTGCCTCGCGCGGCATCGGCGCCGCCATCGCATTGGAACTGGCCGCACGCGGCCACCAGGTCATCGGCACCGCCACCACCGACGAAGGCGCTGCGCGCATCACCCAGGCGCTGGCGGCCTATCCCGGCTGCCGGGGCGCAAACCTCAACGTGAACGAGGCTGCAGCGGTTGATGCGCTGATCGACGGCATCGTCAAGGGCCAGGGCGGACTGCATGTGCTGGTGAACAACGCCGGCATCACGCGCGACCAGCTCGCCATGCGCATGAAGGACGACGACTGGGACGCCGTGCTGGACACCAACCTCAAGGCCGTGTTCCGCGTCAGCCGTGCCGCGATCAAGCCCATGATGAAGCAGCGCTACGGCCGCATCATCAGCATTACCAGCGTGGTGGGTGCATCGGGCAACCCTGGCCAGGCCAACTACGCTGCCGCCAAGGCGGGCGTGGCGGGCATGACGCGCTCGCTGGCGCGCGAGCTGGGCAGCCGCCACATCACGGTCAACTGCGTGGCGCCGGGCTTCATCCAGACCGACATGACGGCCGAGTTGTCCGAAGAGCAGCACAAGGCCCTGCAGGCGCAGATTCCGCTGGGCCACATGGGCCAGCCCGCCGACATTGCCCACGCCGTGGCCTACCTTGCATCGCGCGAGGCGGGCTATGTGACCGGGCAGGAACTGCATGTCAACGGCGGCATGTACATGTAACAAAAAAACACGCCGGTTCATCCGTGCGGCGGGCGGTTCGGGGGAGGCTTCCCCTGAGCGGCTAGAATCGCGGATCCATTCACAACCCCCAGAGGGAAACCATGAGCGATATCGAAGCACGTGTCAAAAAGATCATTGCCGAACAACTCGGCGTTGAAGAGTCTCAAGTCACCAATGAAAAGGCCTTCGTGGCTGACCTGGGTGCCGACTCGCTGGACACGGTGGAACTGGTGATGGCGCTGGAAGATGAATTCGGCATCGAGATTCCCGACGAGGACGCCGAGAAGATCACCACGGTGCAGAACGCCATCGACTACGCGCTGGCCCACCAGAAGTCCTGAGCGGCGCGCGAGGCGCCGTCCCCTCCCTAGCGATCAGCACAAGGTTTTCACGCATGAGCCGTCGTCGCGTTGTCGTGACCGGCCTGGGTTGCATCTCCCCCGTGGGCAATACGGTGGGTGATGCCTGGGCCAACCTCCTGGCCGGCCAGTCCGGTATTGACCACATCACCAAGTTCGACGCATCAACCTTTGCCTGCAAGATTGCGGGCGAGGTCAAAGGGTTCGACCTGGAGTCCTACATCAGCGCCAAAGAGGCGCGGACCATGGACAGCTTCATCCACTATGGCATCGCCGCCGCCGACCAGGCCGTGCGCGATGCGGGCCTGCCCACGGGCGAGGCTCTCGGTGAAGAGCAGGCCACCCGCATCGGATGCATCATCGGCTCGGGCATTGGTGGTTTGCCGCTGATCGAGAACACCCATGTGGAGTTCATCAACCGGGGGGCGCGGCGCATCACGCCGTTCTTTGTGCCGGCATCCATCATCAACATGGTGGCGGGCCATGTGTCCATGCGCTTTGGCTTCAAGGGGCCGAACCTGGCAGTGGTCACGGCCTGCACGACGGGCCTGCACTGTATTGGTGAAGCAGGCCGCATGATCGAATACGGTGATGCGGACGTCATCGTCGCTGGCGGCACCGAGGCCACGGTCTCTGCGCTGGGCATTGGTGGCTTTGCCGCCATGCGCGCGCTGTCCACCCGCAACGAGGACCCCAAGGCCGCGTCCCGTCCCTGGGACAAGGACCGTGACGGTTTTGTGCTGGGCGAAGGTGCGGGCGTCATGGTGCTGGAAGAGTACGAACACGCCAAGGCGCGCGGCGCACGCATTTACGCCGAATTGAGCGGCTTTGGCATGAGTGCCGACGCGGGCCACATGACCGCGCCCAACATGGACGGTCCCCGCCGCGCCATGCTGGCTGCCTTGCGCAACGCGGGCATCAATGCGGACGAGGTGGCCTATCTCAACGCGCACGGCACTTCGACGCCGCTGGGCGATGTGAATGAAACCAACGCCATCAAGGCAGCGTTTGGCGACCATGCCCACAAGATGGTGGTCAGTTCCACCAAGTCCATGACCGGGCACTTGCTCGGGGGGGCAGGTGGTGTCGAAAGCATTTTCACGGTGCTGGCGCTGTATCACCAGAAGATTCCGCCGACCATCAACCTGGACAACCAGGATCCGGAGTGCGACCTCGACTACTGCGCCAACACCGCGCGGGACCTGAAGTTCGACGTCGCTGTGAAGAATAATTTCGGCTTTGGTGGCACCAACGGCACGTTGGTGTTCCGCAGGGTCTGAGTCTTTTCCCTGTTCCATGCCCGCCTTGCAATGAATCTGGCGGCCACGCGCTGGCGCGCGCCTGCGGTTCTGTATCCCGTGGGGCGCAGTGCGGTGTTGGCGGCAGGGTGCGGGTCAATCGCCTTTGGCGGTTTGCTGGCTGTGGGCTACTGGGTTGCACAAGGCGCCTGGCGCCATCCGTGGTGGGTGGTGGGGGCGGTCTTTGCCACTTGGAGCGTGGTAGTGGCGCTCGCTCTGCGTTTTTGGCGCGCGCTTCCGACGGGCGATCTGCACTGGGGCGGGGCACATTGGGAGCTGAAGAGCGCTGGCCGATCCGTCGATGGTGCCTACCTGTGCGTGCATGCCGATCTGCAGCGCTTCATGCTGGTGCGCTTGGAGTCGGCGGATCAACCCCCATGTTGGCTCTGGTTGGAGCGCCGGGCGCACCCCGAACGCTGGAACGACCTGCGCCGTGCGGTATATTCGCGCGCCGAGACGGCTGGCATCAACATGCCTCTGGATCCTTCGCCGCCTGCCGGGTGAGGGCCTGTGAATTCCATTCCCACCCATGACCGACCCCACGCCCACTTTGCCGCAGGAAACCCCCACCGACAGTGACCTGCTGCTGGTCGAGCGCACCGTGGCAGGCGATCTGCGGGCCTACGACTTGCTGGTAATCAAGTACCAGCGACGCATTGAGCGCCTGATTGGTCGCATGGTGCGCGACAGCGACCTGGTGCAGGATATTGCACAGGAGACCTTTCTGCGTGCCTACCGGGCACTGCACCAGTTTCGCGGTGAGGCGCAGTTTTACACCTGGCTGTACCGTATCGCCGTCAATACCGCCAAAAAGGCGCTCATGGACCTGAAGCGCGATCCGGTGGTGTTTGAGGGCGCATTGCGCAGCAGCGATGCGGAGGAAAATGAAACTTCTCGTATCGGCCCGGAACTAACCAGCGACGAGACCCCCGAGACGGTGTTGGCCGCCCAGGAAATCGCTGCTGCCGTCAACGCCGCCATGGAGGCTTTGCCCGAGGACTTGCGCCAGGCTGTGACCTTGCGCGAGATCGAGGGCCTGAGTTACGAAGAAATTGCCACCGCCATGGCCTGCCCGATTGGCACGGTGCGGTCGCGCATCTTCCGTGCGCGGGAGGCAATTTCGGCGCGTGTGCGCCCCTTGTTGGAAAACCGCACCGGCAAACGTTGGTAGCGGCTCGAGGCAAGAAAGATGTGGATGGCACAGAAAAGCAGGTGAGAGCATGGACCAGGAACTGAAAATGCGTGAACACTTGTCTGCGTTGGCAGACGGCCAACTGCCGACGGAAGATTGGCACCAGGCCCTGCATTACGCAGAGCAAGAGTCGGGGCGCCAGGCATGGCAGGAGTACCACGTGATTGGGGATGTGCTGCGTTCGCCGGAACTGGCCCACCATGCACATGACAGCCAAGCGTTTCTTGCCAATCTGCACCAGCGCCTGGCACAGGAATCGGTGTACCCGCAGCATCCCGCGAACTCAGGTGTGCTCCCATCCGAGTCTGCTCCCGGTGTGGGGCGTGCCGAAGCTGCCAACCAGGCCTTGTTCCGCTGGAAGATGGTGGCAGGCCTTGCGTCCTTGGCTGCGGTGTCGGTGATGGGATGGAACGTTTTTGAAGCGACCCGGGGGGGGGCGGTGGGCGCCCAGATGGCTGCTGCGCCTGCTGCTGCGATGGCGGCGGGTACCCAGGTGGCTGCTCAGCAGTCTTCACAAGAGCCCGTGATGCTGCGTGACCCCCGGCTTGACGAACTGGTGGCTGCCCACCGCCAGTCCCGTGGCGCAGCTGCGCTGCAGATGCCGGCGCGCTTCCTGCGCAACGCCAACCTGGAAGAGCCGCAGCGCTGAAAAGGTCTCCTGGGCATGCCCACTCGGTTGGGGGCAAGTGCGCCGCCATCACGGCACTTGCGGAACCAATGGGCGTCGCGCATTTCTGATGGAGCATGCCGACCTTGGCGTCGGCTGTCCAAGACATGACGAAAGGCAATCCATGAATCCAACAATTGCAAAGCAATGGAATGTGCTCGCCCTGGCCGCAGCAATGGGCCTGGGTTTGGCTCTGGGTCCCACCGGCGTGGCGCGCGCCCAAGGCACTGTCCCCGCGGCGTCCTCGGTGCGCGGTCTGCCTGATTTCACGGATCTTGTTGAGCTGGTGGGGCCGTCGGTGGTGAACATCCGGACGACCGAGAAGGTAAGCAGCCGAGGTGGCTTCAATGGCATGGACGAAGAGATGCAGGAGTTTTTCAAACGCTTCGGTATCCCCATGCCCAATGTTCCCCGCCAGCAGCGTCCTCAGCGCCCGCAGGAGGAAGAGCAACCCCGCGGCGTGGGTTCGGGTTTCATCCTCAGCGCCGACGGCTATGTGATGACGAATGCACATGTGGTGGAGGGTGCCACCGAGGTCATTGTGACCCTGACTGACAAGCGCGAGTTCAAGGCGCGCATTGTGGGTACGGACAAGCGTACCGATGTGGCGGTCGTCAAGATCGAAGCCTCGGGTCTTCCTGCCGTGCGCATTGGAGATACCAGCCGCCTGCGGGTGGGCGAATGGGTAATGGCCATCGGGTCGCCCTTTGGTCTGGACAACACGGTGACGGCTGGCATTGTGAGCGCGAAGCAGCGCGATACCGGCGACTACCTGCCGTTTATCCAGACCGATGTGGCGATCAACCCCGGAAACTCGGGCGGGCCGCTGATCAACATGCGTGGCGAAGTGGTGGGGATCAACAGCCAAATCTATTCGCGTTCCGGCGGCTTCATGGGCATTTCGTTTGCCATTCCCATCGACGAAGCCATGCAGGTGAGCGATCAGCTCCGTGCGACCGGCCGTGTGACGCGCGGACGCATTGGGGTGCAGATTGGGCAGGTCACGCGGGATGTGGCTGAATCCATCGGCCTGGGCAAGCAACAGGGTGCGCTGGTCACGGGCGTGGAAAGTGGATCGCCCGCAGACAAGGCGGGCATCGAGGCTGGAGACATCATCATCCGTTTCGATGGCAAGTCAATTGACAAGCTGGCGGACCTGCCGCGCATGGTGGGCAACACCAAGCCGGGGACCAAGAGCACGGTCACCGTGTTCCGCAGAGGGCAGTCCAAGGATTTGTCCATCGTGATTGCCGAGGTGGAGCCCGACAAGACGGCGGTGAAAACTTCCGACCGAGAACCCCGTTCCAAGTCGTCGGCTGCGGCGCAGCAACTGGGGCTCACGATCTCTGATCTGAGCGAAGCGCAGAAGAAGGAGCTCAAGTTGCGTGGGGGCGTGCGGGTCGATGCTGCGTCCGATGCCGCCGCCCGTGCAGGCTTGCGCGAAGGGGATGTGATCCTGGCCATTGCCAACGCTGAGGTGGCAAATGTGAAAGACTTTGAAGCCGCCGTTGCACGCGCCGACAAGGGCAAGCCGGTCAATGTGCTCTTCCGCCGGGGCGAATGGGCGCAGTACGCGCTGATCCGACCATCGCGTTGAGCGCTGAACCGCTATCGCACCAGGGCGGCAAATCTCCCCAAACCCTGCCAAGCTTCAGGGCTTTGCAGGGTTGGGGTGCAAAGAGGTGGCTCCATGCCATTTGTTAGAATGCGCGGCGCCATTGGCAGTCATTTGGCATATCAAGGCCTCCGGATTTCGTCATTCGGGATGCGCATCGGCACTTCACAACTGCTCCACAGGACAACCACAGGATATTCTGTGGCAGCAAGGGTGCTTTGTGGATAAAATGTGCATAAGTACTTGTTGCCGCTCTGCAACGCCTCGGGCAGGCTGCGAAATCGTCATTTTCTGCGGGGCTTTTTGCCTACAATGAAGTTCCAACCATCGCAGTTGCCACAGATTGTTGGTTCAGGGCGCGTCTTCCGTCGACGCGCCCTTTTTTCTTGCCTGGCTTGGGGCCAGGTCTCTTTTTGAACGTGATTCCCGTTGATGAAACACATCCGAAATTTCTCCATCATTGCGCACATCGACCACGGTAAGTCCACGCTGGCCGACCGCCTGATCCAGCGCTGTGGAGGCCTGGCCGAACGGGAGATGGAAGCGCAGGTGCTCGACTCGATGGATATCGAGAAAGAGCGGGGCATCACCATCAAGGCGCAGACAGCAGCACTGCAGTACAAGGCGCGTGACGGTCAGGTGTACAACCTCAATCTCATCGATACGCCGGGCCATGTGGACTTCTCTTATGAGGTCAGCCGGTCGCTGTCGGCGTGCGAAGGGGCGTTGCTGGTCGTCGATGCGTCCCAGGGCGTGGAGGCTCAGACGGTCGCCAATTGCTATACCGCGCTGGACCTGGGGGTCGAGGTGCTGCCGGTGCTCAACAAGATGGACTTGCCGCAGTCGGACCCGGAAAACGCCAAGGCGGAAATTGAGGATGTGATCGGCATCGACGCGGGCGATGCCATTCCCTGCTCCGCCAAGACGGGAATTGGGATTGAGGAGATTCTCGAAGCCATCGTGGCCAAGGTGCCTGCGCCGCGCGGCAACCCGGATGGTCCGCTGCGGGCCATGATCATCGATAGCTGGTTCGATACCTATGTCGGCGTGGTTATGTTGGTGCGCGTGGTCGATGGTCAATTGCGCCTGGGTGAGCGCATCAAGATGATGGCCACGGGTGCCGCCTATGAGGCGGGCAGTCTGGGCGTTTTTACCCCAGCCAACTCTCCCCGCGATGCCTTGCGGGCGGGGGAGGTGGGTTATGTGATCTGTGGCATCAAGGAACTGCAGGCGGCCAAGGTGGGTGACACCATCACGCTGGAAAAAAAGCTGCCCAACAATGCAGGGCCGGCGGCGGAGGCCTTGCCGGGCTTCAAGGAGATCCAGCCCCAGGTGTTTGCAGGCCTCTACCCGACCGAAGCGAGCGCCTACGACCAATTGCGCGATGCGCTGGAGAAGCTCAAGCTCAACGACGCCTCGCTGCACTATGAGCCTGAGGTGAGCCAGGCGCTGGGCTTTGGCTTCCGCTGTGGCTTTCTGGGCCTGCTGCACATGGAAATTGTGCAGGAGCGCCTGGAGCGTGAGTTCGACCAGGACTTGATCACCACCGCACCGAGCGTGGTGTACCAGGTAGTCAAGCCCGATGGCGAGGTCATCATGGTGGAAAACCCCGCCAAGATGCCAGAGCAAGGCAAGCTTCAGGAGATCCGCGAGCCCATAGTGACTGTGCACCTGTACATGCCGCAGGACTACGTGGGGCCGGTGATGACCCTGGCCAACCAGAAGCGTGGTGTGCAGATCAACATGGCCTACCATGGTCGCCAGGTGATGCTGACCTACGATATGCCGCTGGGCGAGATCGTGCTCGACTTCTTCGACAAGCTCAAATCGGTTTCGCGCGGCTATGCGTCCATGGACTACGAGTTCAAGGAATACAGGCCCTCCGACGTGGTGAAGGTGGACATTCTCCTCAACGGGGAGAAGGTCGATGCGCTGTCCATCATCGTGCACCGCACGCAGGCCCAGTACCGGGGACGTGCCGTGGCGGCCAAGATGCGCGAGATCATCTCGCGCCAGATGTTCGATGTGGCCATCCAGGCGGCCATCGGCGCCAACATCATCGCGCGCGAAACCATCAAGGCCATGCGCAAGAACGTGCTGGCAAAATGCTACGGCGGTGACATCACCCGCAAGCGCAAGCTCCTCGAAAAACAAAAGGCAGGCAAGAAACGCATGAAACAGATCGGTTCGGTCGAAGTGCCTCAGGAGGCTTTCCTGGCCATTTTGCAGGTGGAAGACTGATGCAGGCCGTACAGATCTTCACGTCGCTGGTTCTGGCGGCGTTTGCCGGGTACATCGGTGCCTGGTACTTCGGCGCCATCGAGGGCAACTTCGCCTTGCTGTTGTTTCTGGCTACCGTGGTGACCGGGGCCTATTGGCTGGCAGAGCGCTTCTACTTTTTGCCCCAGCGCAAGCGTGCGGCCCAGGCCATCGAGGACGCTGCCGCACAGCGGCGTGCAGAACTGGATCGCATGGGCATTGCGCAGGTGGACATCGATGTGCGCGAGTCCAAGGAACGTCTGCTCATGCAGCCCTGGTGGCTGGACTGGACGGCGGGGCTTTTCCCAGTGATCGCTGCCGTGTTTGTGTTGCGCTCGTTCCTGTTCGAGCCGTTCAAGATTCCCTCGGGTTCCATGATCCCCACGCTGCTGGTGGGCGACCTGATCCTGGTGAACAAGTTCACCTATGGCGTGCGCTTGCCCGTCATCCACACCAAGATCACCGAAGGCAATGCGCCACAACGGGGAGACGTGGTGGTGTTTCGCTACCCACCGCAGCCGAGCCTGGACTACATCAAGCGCGTAGTGGGGGTGCCGGGCGACGAGGTGGCCTATCTGAACAAGCGCCTGACCATCAATGGCCAACCTGTCCCTACGCAGGATTTGCCGGATTACCTGGAGGGCGATAGCCTGCGCTACTTCAAGCACTTCGAGGAGCAGTTGGGTGAGCACCGCCACCAGGCGATCAGCTATCCCGAGGCGCCTGCGTTTGTGCAAGGGGCGAGCAAGTTCGCGCACCGAGACCAATGCCGCTACAGTGTCGAGGGGGTGGTCTGCAAGGTGCCCGAAGGCCACTTTTTCATGATGGGTGACAACCGCGATAATTCGCTCGATTCGCGCTATTGGGGTTTCGTGCCCGAATCTCACATCGTGGGCAAGGCTTTTTTTGTCTGGATGAACTTCGGCAACCTCAAGCGCATTGGTTCGTTCCACTGACACCGGCCCGGCAACGGCCAAATTCCAAAGAGGGGGTGACATATGCAAGCACAACGTACCACCAGCCCGGCACGCCAGCGGGGACTGTCGTTCATCGGGGTGATCTTTCTTGGTCTGTTCGCGGTGGCAGCCTTTGCGATCGGGGGGCAATCGATTCCGATATTTCTGGAGTATCAGGCGATCAGTAAGGCTTCGACCAAGGCAGCGCGTGAAAACTCAACTGTGCCCGATATCCGCGCCGCTTTTGACAGAGCTGCGGCCATCGACGACATCAGATCGATCTCTGGCAAGGATCTGGAAGTGACAAAACGCGGTGACAAGATCATTGTCTCGTTCAAATATTCGCGTGAAATTCCCCTGGCGGGGCCAGCCTATCTGGTCTATCGTTTTGAGAACTCGGTCAACTAGGTGTCCTCTCCCGCGCTAGCCTCGCTGCAATCCCGACTGCAGCACCGGTTTTCCGATCCATCCCTGCTGCAGCGTGCCGTCACGCACCGCAGCTTCAGTGCTGAGCACAACGAGCGCCTCGAATTTTTGGGTGACTCGGTGCTGAACCTAGCCGTCTCCACGCTGCTGTACCTCCGCCTGCAGGCACAAAACGAAGGCGATTTGTCGCGCGTGCGCGCCAATCTTGTCAAGGAAGGCACGCTGCACCAACTGGCCAAAGACCTGCGCCTGGACCAGGTGCTGCACCTGGGTGAGGGCGAAGCACGTTCCGGCGGTCACCAGCGCCCCTCCATCCTGGCCGATGCCCTGGAAGCCGTGATTGGTGCTGTGTACCTGGATGCAGGCTATGCAGTGGCTGAAGCGCTGGTGTTGCGCTTGTACGAGGCGGTGGAAATCAACCCGCAGATGCAGGCGGCCGCCAAGGATGCCAAGACGGCGTTGCAGGAGTGGCTGCAGGGCCGCAAAATGCAGCTGCCGCAGTACCGTGTGGTGGGCACGGCCGGTGTGGCCCACCGGCAGACCTTTGAAGTTGAATGCGCCATTGCCGAACTTGCACTGGCGCAACGCGGCTCGGGCGCATCGCGCAGGGCGGCAGAGCAGTCTGCCGCTGCGGCCATGTTGGCCACATTGAAAGCACCAAAACCATGAACCAAGATGCTACAAAAAATGTAGCTACCGGCGCCCCGCAGAAGGGTGCTCAGACCACCGATGATCTGGATGCGATGCTCGCGGCTGCAAGGCCCGGGGGGCAGGCCGCCGCGGCACCTGCGGCCGACGCACCGGGTGGCGCGGCGCAGCGCTGCGGCCTGATTGCCATTGTGGGCAAACCCAACGTGGGCAAGTCCACGCTGCTCAACGCACTGGTAGGGCAGAAGATCAGCATCACCTCGCGCAAGGCCCAGACCACGCGCCACCGCATCACCGGTATCCGCACCGTGGGTGCCAGCCAGTTTGTGTTTGTTGATACACCGGGTTTCCAGACCAAGCACAGCACGGCGCTGAACAAATCGCTCAACAAGACGGTCATGGGTGCCATCAGCGACGTGGACCTGATCCTCTTCGTGGTGGAGGCCGGCAGCTTCACCCTGGCGGACGCCAAGGTACTCTCGCTCTTCAAACCCGGCATACCCACGCTGTTGATCGCCAACAAGCTGGACACGGTGCACCGCCGTGCCGAGATCGCGCCCTGGCTGCGCGACATGCAGGAGCGCCATCCCTTCACCGAGTTCGTGCCCATGTCGGCCAAGAGCCGTGGCGACATCGAGAGGCTCTACGGCATTTGCGAGAAGTACCTGCCCGAGCAACCCTGGTGGTATGCCGAGGACGAGCTGACCGACCGCAGCGAGAAATTCCTGGCTTCCGAAACCGTGCGTGAAAAGCTCTTTCGTTTCACGGGTGACGAGCTGCCCTATACCTCCACAGTGATCATCGACAAGTTCGATGAAGAAAAAAGCAAGCAGCACAAGCGCCTGGTGCGCATAGCTGCGACCATTGTGGTGGAGCGCGATGGCCACAAGGCCATGGTGATTGGTGACAAGGGCGAGCGCCTCAAACGCATTGGAACCGAGGCACGCCAGGAGCTGGAAAAGCTCCTGGACGCCAAGGTATTCTTGGAACTGTGGGTGAAGGTGCGCTCGGGTTGGGCCGACGACGAGGCGCGTGTGCGTTCGTTTGGGTATGAATGAGGGGTACCCCCCTGAGGCCCTGCGGGCCTTCCCCCCGCTCTCGAATCGCTGCGCGATTCGGGCAGGAGGACGCTCCCGGCGCGGCGGGGCGGCCCTTGCGCGGGAGCCCTGGCTTGAGCGGGATCTATGGCCTGGGACGGGCTTCAGCGCCTATTTATAGGGTGCTATTGCTGCTGATTTGATAGCATTTTCATGCCCCAGCAACGTGTCACCCACGAGCCGGCCTATGTGCTGCACCGCTACGACTGGAGCGAATCGAGCCTGATCCTGGAGGTGTTCACCCGCCACCGCGGGCGCACTGCGTTGGTGGCCAAGGGAGCCAAAAGGCCCAGTTCCAACTTTCGGCCGGTGCTGCTGCCCCTGCAGCCTTTGCACCTGAGCTGGACCCAGAGTGCATCGGACTCTGCCGAGATCCACCCCCTCAAGGGGGCGGAATGGGTCGGCGGCCACACCATGCCCACGGGCGAGGCCTTGCTGTCGGGCCTGTACCTCAACGAACTGCTCATGCGCCTGTTGGCGCGCGACGACGCGCACAGCCTGCTGTTCGACCACTACGCCGCCGTGGTGCGCGTGCTGGCCACCGAGCATGGCGAAGTGCTCGAACCCTTGCTGCGCAGCTTTGAGCTGCTGTTGCTGCGCGAGGTGGGACTGCTGCCCGCGCTGGATGTGCAGACCCTGACCCTGGCGCCGCTGGAGCCCCAGGGCCGCTACGCCCTGGTCGCCGAGGCCGGCCTGCGCGCCGTGCCCGCAGCCGAGCGGGCCAGCCTGTCGGGCGCGCAGTGGCTGCAACTGCACGCCGCCCTGCGGGACGGTGTGCCATTCACCACCCTGCTGCGCGAATGCGCGGCCGTGGCCGGTGAACTCAAACCGCAGTTGCGCGGGCTGTTGCAATACCATTGCGGCCACCCGGTGCTGCGCACGCGCCAGTTCATGATGGACCTGCAATCGCTATGACCTCTTCACCCCATCCCCGCACCGCGCTGTCGGTCAACGTCAACAAGGTGGCGCTGGTGCGCAACACGCGGCACCTGGGCATTCCCAGCGTCACGCGTGCGGCGCTGCTGTGCCTGCAGGCGGGAGCGCAGGGCATTACCGTGCACCCCCGGCCCGATGCGCGCCACATCCGGCCCCACGACGTGCATGAGCTCGCCGAACTGCTGCAGGCCTGGCCCGAGCGCGAGTACAACATCGAAGGCAACCCATCGCAGAACCTGATGGACTTCATCCGTCGCGTGCGGCCGCACCAAGCCACCTTTGTGCCCGACAGCGAGGACCAGTTCACCAGCGACCATGGCTGGAGCTTTCCGCAGGATGCCGCCCGGCTGGCGCCTCTGATTGCCGAATGCCACGACCTGGGTGTGCGCGTGAGCCTGTTCATGGACCCGGTCCCCGAGCAAATGGCCCAGGCCCGGGCCGTGGGTGCCGACTGCATCGAGCTGTACACCGAGCCCTACGCTGCTGCCTGGGGCACCGAGCGACAGGCGGCTGAACTGGAGCGCTACCGCGCCGCCGCCCAGGCCGCGCTGGACGCCGGGCTGGGCGTGAATGCAGGGCACGATCTGAACCGCGACAACCTCACCGACTTTCTGCGCAGCGTGCCCGGTGTGCTGGAGGTGTCCATCGGCCACGCGCTCATTTCGGATGCGCTGGAGCTGGGCTACGCCGCAACGGTGCGCGCCTACCAGGCCTGCATCGATGCAGCATGCTCCTGATTTTGTAGCTGCTTGCGCTTGATAGATAAGCGCTGGCGGCATATTTTGTTCAAATCCATGATCTACGGCATCGGCACCGACATCTGCGACGTGCGCCGCATCCGCGCCAGCCTGGAGCGCCATGGCGACCGGTTTGCCGAGCGCGTGCTCAGTGATGCCGAGCTGGCCATCTGGCGCGCGCGCAGCCAGCGCTGGAGCGAGCGCGGCGTGCGCTACCTGGCCACGCGCTTTTCCGCCAAGGAGGCGTTCAGCAAGGCCATAGGCCTGGGGCTGCGCATGCCCATGACCTGGCGTACCTGCGAGGTCGGTTCGTTGCCCAGCGGCCAGCCCATCATCGTGCTGCACGGGGCCTTGCATGAGTGGTTCGAGGCACGGTCGTTGCGTGCCCACCTGAGCGTGACCGATGAAACCGACTACGCCGCCAGTTTTTGTGTAGTCGAACAGGCCGATGGCGCTTATGGAATAAGCGCGAACAGCTATTAAAATAATAGCAAATGAACGGAGAGAACGCATGACGGTCCATTCCCCCCTCTTGCTGGACGTGGCGGGCACGCAGCTCAGTGCAGACGACCGCAGGCGCCTGGCGCACCCGCTCACCGGGGGCGTCATCCTGTTCACCCGCAACTGGCGCGACCGTGCGCAACTGCTGGAGCTCACCAGCGCGATCAAGGCCGTGCGCGAGGACCTGCTCATCTGCGTGGACCACGAGGGCGGCCGCGTGCAGCGCTTTCGCTCCGACGGTTTCACCCAACTGCCACCCATGCGCGCCCTGGGCGCACTGTGGATGCAGGACGGCAAAGCCGGCCCGGGCAGCGGGGCCATGGCGGCCACCAATGCGGCCACAGCGGCGGGCTATGTGCTGGCCAGTGAGCTGCGGGCTTGCGGCGTCGATTTTTCCTTCACACCCGTGCTGGACCTGGACTGGGGTGGCAGCAGTGTGATCGGTGACCGTGCCTTCCATGCCGACCCGCGCGTGGTGGCGATGCTGGCCAAGAGCCTGGCGCATGGTCTGCTGCAGGCGGGCATGGCCCACTGCGGCAAGCACTTCCCGGGGCACGGCTTTGTGCGGGCCGATTCGCACACCGACATTCCCGTGGATCGGCGCAGCCTCAAGGCCATTCTGCAGGACGACGCTGCGCCCTATGCCTGGCTGCGCAGCACGCTTACCGCCGTCATGCCCGCACATGTGATCTACCCCAAGGTGGACAGCCGCCCGGCGGGCTTTTCGCGCCGGTGGCTGCAGGATATCCTGCGCACGCGCCTGGGTTTCGAGGGGGCCATCATCAGCGATGACCTGAGCATGGAGGGCGCACGCCATATCGACGGCCACCTGGCCAGCCACACCGATGCCGCATTGGCGGCATTGCAGGCCGGGTGCGACCTGGTGCTGCTGTGCAACCAGAGCCTGGGCGATGGGCGCGCCGTGGATGATCTGCTGGATGGCCTGGCCGACGCGCTGGTACACGGCCGCTGGCAGCCCAGCCCGGACAGCGCTGCGCGCCGCCTGGCACTGTTGCCGGAAACCGTGCCGCAGGCGTGGGATGAATTGATGTTCCAGCCGGCCTATCTGCAGGCGCTGGAGATGCTGCCCTGAGGCAGGCTTCGCTCGGGTTTCAGGGGACGGAGGGTGTATCTTGCAAACGCTCTTGCGGGGCTGGAGCCGGGATGCCTGATGGGGCGATCGCCGGTTCCCAGCGGCGCAGAACCCGCTGAAAGATCAGCGCATTGGGTATCTGCAGCAAGACACCGGTCTGCCCACGCGTTGCATCTTCCAGCGTGGTGTAGAGCAGGTTGATGTCCACCACCCGACCCTTGGCGCCGGGTTTCTCGGCCGTGTCGAGCAGTTCGATGGTGTCCCCCAGGCGGAAGGGGCCCACGGTGAATATCAGGAACGCGCAGAACAGGTTGGACAGCACGCTCCACGCCGCAAAGAAGGCCACGGCTCCCACGGTGGCAAAGCCGGTAAAGCCGGTCCACAGCACCGTGGCCGACACGCCCAGGCGCTCCAGCACCAGCAGCAGGGTGGCGGCAAAAATGGTCCAGCGCATCAGCCCGTGGATGGGCATCTGCAGTTCCAGGGGAATCTGGTAGTGGCGCCCGGCACGGGTCAGCAGGCGCCCCAGCAGGTTCTGCAGCAGCCAGGCCGCCACAAGGATGAGTGCAATCTGCCCCCCCGGAACGATGATTTCCAGCCAGTCCTGGGCCCATTCGGGCAGGTAGAGAGTCAAGGAACGTCGCATGGGAGATGTGTCAGCCGTGGCGCTGCTCTACCGTGTCCATCTGCATTTCAAAGCTGAAGAAGCGGTCGCGCCCCTGGGCCTTGGCGGCGTACAGCGCCTGGTCGGCACGCATGAGCATGCTTTCCGCACTGGTGGCATCGTCGGGCACACAGGTCGTGATACCGCCCGAGAGCGTGACCACGCCCGCCACGGGCGATGCGGGGTGCGCAATCGCGTGGTTGCGCAGCGTCTGCCCCAGTGCCCGGGCAAAGGTCATGGCGCCGGAGCGGGGCGTGCTCGGCAGGATGAGGGCAAACTCCTCGCCGCCGTAGCGTGCCGCGGTGTCGCGCGGGCGCACGCACACCTCGCGCAGCAAACGGGCCACCTGCTGCAGGCAGGCATCGCCCTGCACATGGCCCAGGCTATCGTTGTAGTTCTTGAAGTGGTCCAGGTCGCACAACATCAGGGTCAGCGGTTGCCGATCGCGCCGAGCGGCCAGGATCTCGCTGTGCAACCGCTGGTCGAAACCGCGGCGGTTGATCAGGCCCGTCAGGGCATCGACCTCCACCATCGCGTTGAGCCGTTGGTTGGCCAGGTGCAGTTCGTCGGACAGGGACACCAGGCGACGCCGCATGTCGAGCAGGCGCCGCATGGCGCGCAGCTTGGCCACCAGCACAATGGGCTTGACCGGCTTGGTCAGGTAGTCGTCGCCCCCGGCCTCGATACCGCGCCAGACATCCAGTTCGTTGTCCAGGCCCGAGAGGAAGATGATGGGCGTCCAGTCGCCGGGTTCGGCAATGCGCATCTGCTGGGCCAGCCAGTAGCCGTCCTTGCCGGGAAGGCAGATGTCCAGCAAGACCAGATCCGGGCGTCGCTCGGTGAAAAAGCGCAGCGCCGTCTCGCCGTCACGCGCCTCCAGCACCTGGGAAATGCCTGCGTTGCGCAGCTCGCCCACCAGTGCAGCGCGCACCGACTCCTGATCCTCGACCACCAGTACGCTGAAAGGCTGCGCCGTGTTGGCGGGGAGCAGGGCGGTGGACAGGGGCATGGCGTCAATGTGCCAGATCAGCCCTCGCGCCGCAACGCCGGGAACAGGATCACATCGCGGATGCTCTGGCTGTCGGTCAGCAG
Organism: Simplicispira sedimenti; assembly: GCF_022760965.1. Taxonomy (NCBI): domain Bacteria; kingdom Pseudomonadati; phylum Pseudomonadota; class Betaproteobacteria; order Burkholderiales; family Comamonadaceae; genus Simplicispira; species Simplicispira sedimenti. The sequence continues at coordinate 233,537 of NZ_JAKVIJ010000004.1, read as the reverse complement.
CATCATCAGGCGGTCGATGCCGATGCCGCAACCGCCTGCGGGCGGCATGCCGTACTCGAGCGCACGCACGAAGTCGTGGTCGAAGTACATGGCCTCGTCGTCGCCGCCGTCCTTGGCCGCCACCTGGGCGTGGAAGCGTGCGGCCTGGTCCTCGGCGTCGTTCAGCTCGGAGAAGCCGTTGCCGAACTCGCGGCCAGTGATGTAGAGCTCAAAGCGCTCGGTCACCTCGGGGCGCGTGTCGTTGGCACGGGCCAGGGGCGATATCTCTGTCGGGTGCTCCATGATGAAGGTGGGCTGCCAGAGCTTGTCTTCCACCGTTTCCTCGAAATACAGCACCTGCAGGCTGGCCAGGCTGCGGGCAGAGAGCTTGTTCTTCTCTTCGTTCATGCCCAGCTTCTTCAGTGCGCTGATGAGCCAAGCAGCGTCGTCCACATGGGCACCGGCCTCGGTGTACTGGAAGATGGCTTCGCGGATGGTCAGGCGTGCAAACGGCTGAGTCAGATCGACCTCGCGCCCTTGGTAGGAGAGTTGCAGCGTCCCCGTGGCCTTGAGGGCCGCGTCGCGCACAAGCTGCTCGGTAAAGCCCATGAGGTCCTGGTAGTTCCAGTAGGCCGCATAGAACTCCATCATCGTGAACTCGGGGTTGTGGCGCACCGAGATGCCTTCGTTGCGGAAGTTGCGATTGATCTCGAACACACGCTCGAAGCCGCCCACCAGCAAGCGTTTCAAGTACAGCTCGGGCGCGATGCGCAGGTACATCTCCTGCTCCAGCGCGTTGTGGTGTGTGACAAAGGGCTTGGCATTCGCGCCACCCGGAATGGGGTGGAGCATGGGCGTTTCCACTTCCAGGAAACCGTGCTGCACCATGAAGTCGCGGATGCCGCTCACGGCCTTGCTGCGCGCCACGAAGCGCTTGCGGGCCTGCTCGTCGGTCATCAGGTCCACGTATCGCTGGCGATATTTCACTTCCTGGTCGTGGATGCCGTGGAACTTGTCCGGCATGGGGCGCAGGCTCTTGGTCAGCAGCCGCAGGCGCTCGACCTTGATCGACAGCTCACCCGTCTTGGTTTTGAACAGCGTCCCTTCGGCGCCCAGGATGTCGCCCAGGTCCCAATGCTTGAAGGCGGCATACAGCTCTTCGCCCAGCGCGTCGCGTGTCACGTAGAGCTGGATGCGGCCCGAAGCGTCCTGCACCGTGGCAAAGCTGGCCTTGCCCATGACGCGCTTGAGCATCATGCGGCCGGCCACGCACACGGTGATGGGCTGTGCCTCCAGCGCCTGTGCGTCCTGCGCGCCGTGCTGGACTTGCAGGTCTGCCGCATGGTGCTGGGGTTTGAAGTCGTTGGGAAAAGCCACGCCATGGCCCTGGGCCTGGGCTTCGCGCAGGGCGCGCAGTTTGTCGCGGCGCTCGGCGATGAGCTGGTTTTCGTCCTGGGGTGCGGGGGCGTGGTGCTGTTCAGACATAGGAGCCGTCGGTGCGGGGCGTGAAAAGGGAGTGGCCGATGCGGCCAAACCTGTGATTTTAAGGCGGTGCGCCTCAGCATGGGGGCGCTCTGTCCTGTCGACCCAGCAGGACCATCGCTGTACGGGCGATGATGCGCAGATCCAGCCACAGGCTGCGCTGCTGCACGTAGTCGCAGGCGTAGCGCAATTTGGTGGGCAGAATCACCTCCACATAGGTGCGCTCGGGGTCGGGGCTCTGCGCCAGCAAGGTGCTTTCATCCCGAAAGGCGAGCGATGCCAGATCGGTGATGCCGGGACGTACGCTCAGCACGGTCTCGCGCACATCCGTTGGGTACAACGCCACGTAGCGCGGCACCTCGGGGCGGGGGCCCACCATGCTCATGTCGCCGCGCAGCACGTTCAGCAACTGCGGTAGTTCATCCAGCTTGCTGCGGCGCAGCCAGCTGCCCGCACGGGTGATGCGGGGATCTTGCCCCACGGTGATCTGCAGCCCTGCGGCTTCGGCATTCACCTGCATGGTGCGGAACTTGAGGATGGCAAAGGGACGACTGTCGCGCCCCACACGCTGCTGGCGAAACAGCACCGGACCCGGGGAGTCAAGCCGCACCCACAGCGCCAACGCCAGCAGCAGGGGCGCCAGCAGCGCTAGCGCAGTGGCGGCACAGGCGATGTCGAACAGCCGTTTGCCCATGGAGGAGTCAACCCAGCAGTTCGTGCAGCGCGGTGATCACCCGATCTTGGTCGGCGTCCGTTATCGCGGTGAACAACGGCAGACTCAGCATGGCCTGGTAGGCCGCGTCGGCCTGCGGGAACCTGGCGGGCACCAGTCCATAGCGGTCGCGCCAGTAAGGGTGGCGGTGCAGCGGAACATAGTGCACGCTGGTGCCAATGCCGCGATCCGACAGCGCCTGGATGACCGCGTCGCGCCCCAGGCGTGCCCCCAGCGCCAGGCGCACCACATAGAGGTGCCAGGCATGCACATCGCCCGCCGGGGCATCGGCCGGCAGCACCAGGGGCAGGCCCGCCAGTTGCGCGTGGTAGCGCGCTGCCAGGTGCTGGCGGCGCTCCAGGAACTGCGGCAGGCGCTGCAGCTGCACCAGGCCCAGGGCGGCGGCGGTGTCGGTCAGGTTGTATTTAAAGCCGGGGGCCACCACCTCGTAGTACCAGGCGGGGGTCTTGGAGGTGAAGCGGTCGAACGCGTCGCGGCTCATGCCGTGCAGGCGCATCACGCGCATGCGCTCGGCCAGCTTGGGGTCGCTCGTCACGGCCATGCCGCCCTCGCCGGTGGTGATGGTCTTGTTGGCGTAGAAGCTGAACACCGTCACGTCGGAGTCGAGCTGTCCCACCAGCCGGCCTTTCCAGGTGGTGGGCAGGGCGTGCGCGGCGTCTTCCACCACTTTCAGGCCATGCTCGCGCGCGATGGCCAGAATGGCGTCCATGTCGCAGGCCAGGCCCCCGTAGTGCACCGGCATGATGGCCTTGGTCCGGGGCGTGATGGCGGCGCGGATGGCCTCAGGGTCGATGTTCAGCGTGACCGGGTCCACGTCCACCAGCACCGGGTCGGCGCCCAGGTAGCGCACCACCTCCACGGTGGCGGTGAAGGTCAGCGTGGGCGCGATCACCTCGTCGCCCGGGCCGATCCCCAGGGCCTCCAGCGCGAGGTGCAGGCCGGCGGTGGCGGAGTTGACGGCGATGCTCTGCAGCCCGTTGCCGCCCAGGTAGTCGGTGAAGGCCTGTTCGAAGGCGCGGGCCTTGGGGCCGGTGGTGACCCAGCCCGAGCGCAAGGCCTCGGTGACGGCGGCGATCTCGGCATCGCCGATGTCGGGGCGTGCAAAGGGGAGGAAGGGAAGGGTGGTGTCTGACATGGTGATGGATCAGGGGGTGCCGCGGCCGATGGCGTGGTATTCGATGCCCAGCGCGCGCATGTCGGCGGGTTCGAACAGGTTGCGGCCGTCGAAGAGAACCGGCTGGCGCAGCGTGGCGGCCAGGTGGGCGAAATCGGGGCTGCGGAACTCCTTCCACTCGGTCACGATGACCAGCGCGTCCGCGCCTTCGAGCACGGCCTCGGAGCGGTCCAGCAGGTGCAGGCCGGGCCGCGTGCCCAGCGCCGCACGCGCCTGTGCCAGCGCCACGGGGTCGTAGGCAGCAACCTCGGCGCCCAGGGCCTGCAGGCGCTCGATGATGGTCAGGCTGGGCGCCTCGCGCATGTCGTCCGTGCCCGGCTTGAAGGCCAGGCCCCAAAGAGCGAAACGCCGCCCGCGCAGGTCCGGCCCGAAGCGCGCCACGATCTTGTCCACCAGCACCAGCTTCTGGCGCTCGTTCACGGCCTGCACGGCCTGCAGGATGGTCAGATCCTGCCCGGCTTCGCGGGCCGTGTGCACGAGGGCCTGCACGTCCTTGGGAAAGCACGATCCGCCGTAGCCTGTGCCCGCGTAAAGGAAATGCGTGCCGATGCGCGGGTCGGTGCCGATGCCGGTGCGCACCTGCTCAATGTCAGCCCCCAGCTTCTCGGCCAGCAGGGCCAGCTCGTTCATGAAGCTGATGCGCGTGGCCAGCATGGCGTTGGCCGCGTACTTGGTGAACTCGGCGCTGCGCACGTCCATGGCGATCAGGCGGTCGCGGTTGCGCATGAAGGGGGCGTAGAGCTGGTGCAGCGTCTGGGCCGCCTGGGGATCGTCGGCGCCTACCACCACGCGGTCCGGGCGCATGAAATCCTGCACGGCCGAGCCTTCCTTGAGGAACTCGGGGTTGGACGCCACCGAAAACGCCAGAGCCGGCAGGCCGCGCGCCTGCAGCACCTGTGCCACCAGCGCGCGCACGCGGTCCGCCGTGCCCACCGGCACGGTGCTCTTGTTGACGATGAGCCGGGGCTCCTGCATGCGTTCGGCAATGGCGCGCGCGGCGGCGAGCACATGTTGCAGGTCGGCCGAGCCGTCTTCGCCCGGCGGCGTGCCCACGGCGATGAACTGCACGCGACCGTGGGTTACGGCATGGTCCACATCCCCGGTAAAAGCCAGCCGCCCGCTGCGGGTGTTGCGCAGCACGAGATCGAGCAGGCCGGGCTCGTGGATGGGCAGCTCGCCGCGCAGCAGGGTGGCAATGCGCCCGGGGTCGCGGTCCAGGCAGACCACGTGGTTGCCCATCTCCGCGAGGCAGGCGCCTGTCACAAGGCCCACGTATCCGGTTCCGACAACGGTGATGTTCATGGGGCAGCGTTCACAGGGGTTTGACCGCCCAGGTCAGGCGGTGTGTGCGTAAAAAAGGCGCCAGCCGCGCGGCAGGGGCGATCAGCCCTGCTGGCAGGCGCCGCGCGAGGGGCGGCGCCAGGGTGAGCCGCAGCGAGCGCAGCCTGGCGCTGGGGAACAGCGTGCGCAGCTCGGCGGGCGGGACTTTGCGCACATCGGGATTGTGCGGGTTGTTCACCACAAAGTCATACACCAGCACACCGCCGCCCGGCGCCACCCAGCGCCACAGCGTGCGCGCGAACTGCTGGCGGTAGGCGGGGTCGAGCAGCGAGCTGAACACGGTGAAGGCCAGCACGGCCTGCTGGCTGGCGTCTGCCACCGGCGCCGCACAGGCGTCGCCTTCGATGAGCTGCACGCCGCCCGGCAGCACGGCGCGTGCGGCGGCGGTGCGTTCAGGCAGCAGTTCGATGCCGCCCAGCAGCCCGGGCGTGGCGCCCAGGCGCAGCAGGTCCAGCAGGTTGCCACCGCTGCCGCAGCCCACTTCGAGCAGGGGGCGATCGGCCAGGCTGGTCCAGCCATGGGCGCGCCACAGGCGCGCCATGGCGCGCAAGCGCTCCTGCTGAGCTTGCAGGGCGGCTGCGTTGGCGTACAGGCTGTAGCGGTTTGCGTCGGCTGCGTTGTCGCGCCGCGCGTAGCGTGCCTGCACGGCGTGGGTCTCGGGCGTGCTCATCGCGTGATCCTCGCGAAGCGTTGCGCCGGCGGGCGCTTGCGCAGCACGTCCCACAAGCCTTGCCAGGTGCCCCAGCCGTAGCCCAGGTGGAAGGCGGCGATCACGGCGGGCAGGCGCGGCAGCAGGTTCCAGGCCCCGGCGGCGCGTGCCGCCGCCACGCTCGCCAGCGCCAGATAGGCGCCATAGAGCGCCAGCAGCGCCGTGGCGGGCCAGGGCGTCCAGGGCAGCAGCAGGGCGCAGAGCGCGAGCGCGGCAACGAACAGCGCGGGCACGAGCTGGCGCAGCGAACCCGGCTGCCCGTGCTTGCGCACCACGAAGGGCCGCCAGTAGCCGTACTGCTGTTGCTGGGCGTAGAGGTGGCGCAGCGAGCCGCGCGGGTGGTAGACCGAGCGGATCGTGCCGCTCTGCCAGATGCGGCCGCCGCCCCGGCGCAGGCGCAGGTTGTGTTCGTCGTCCTGGTTACGCACCAGCGCCTCGTCGAACAGGCCGAAGCGCGCGAACGCCTCGCGCCGCCAGCAGCCCAGGTACACGGTGTCGACCGCGCCCTCGTAGCCCGGGTCGCGCGAGCGCGCGCCGCCCACCACCCAGCGGCACTGGAACGCTGCCGCGATGGCCGCACCCATGGCGCCGGTGCCCTGCGCGACCCAGGGGCCGCCCACGTTGTCGGCGCCGCTGCGTTCCAGCGTGTCGATGCAGCGCGCCAGGTAGTCGGGCGCGAACTGGGTGTGAATGTCGAGCCGGGCAACCACTTCGCCCTGGGCGCGCGCGATGCAGGCGTTGAGCCCGGTGGAGACGATTCGGCCCGGGTTGTCCACCAGCACCAGCCGCGCGTCGTGGGCGCAGCGCTCCTGCAGACGCTCGCGCGTGCCGTCGTCGCTCTCGCCGTCGGCGATCAGCACTTCCATATGCCAGCCTTCCGGGAGCTGCTGGCGCAGCACCGAATCGCAAAAGGCGTCAATGAAGGCGGCCTCGTTGCGGCAAGGAGCAATCACGCTGAGCAGGCGGGGGGCAAGGGCGGTCATTGCAGAAGCTCCCGGTACAGCCGGTCCATGCGGTCCATCTGCGCCTTGCGGTCGCCGTCCAGCGCGATGCGCTCGGCATTGCGCTCGCCCGCCTGGCGTGCCTGCGCATTGTCGCTGGCGAGCCGCTGCAGCACCCGGGCCAGTGCTGGCGCATCGCCCGCGGGTACCAATAGATCCGGGTCGATCCATTGCCGGTTGGCGGGCAGGTCGCTGGCCACCACGGCCAGGCCGCAGGCCATGCTCTCCAGCATGGCCACCGAGGTGGCGTCGCTGGCCGGCACGGTGACCGATATCTTGCAGCGTGCCAGCACGGAGGCCATGCCCGCGTCGTCCAGGCGGCCATGGAAGGTCACGCTGGGCGCCAGGCCCAGCGCGTGGACCTGGGCACGCAGCGCGGGTTCGAGCGCGCCGCCGCCCAGCAGGTGCAGCTGCAGCGGCACGCCGGGCAGCTGCTGGCTCGCCAGCGCGAAGGCGTCGATCAGCGTGGCGATCTGGTAGTTGGGCTCCCAGGCGCGCAGGCTCACGATGTGCAGGCCGTCCTTGTGCTCCCAGGGCGTGGGGTTGAAGCGCGCGCGGTCCACGCCCCAGTGGATCTCGTGCACCGGGGCGCGCGGCTGGTACTGCCGCGCGGCCTCGACGAGGCTGGCCGAGTCGCCGGTGAGAAGGTCGGCGCGGCGCAGGATCCAGCCCGTGAGCCAGCGCATCCAGGGCCGGGTGTGCGGCGTCACCAGCAGGTCGCTGCCCCAGGCCGTCATCACCAGCGGGTGGCGGTCGCAGCGCGCGGCCAGGTAGCCGTAGGAGGTGAGGTAGTGCGCATGCACGATGTCGGGCGCCAGCGCGCGCACATGGCGGCGCGCCGCGCCCGCGCGCAGCAGCCAGTCGGTTTGGCGCTGCACGGGTGCCAGGATGCGCTGCTCCACGCCATCGAGCGGCTCGGGCCGCGCGGTGACGAGGGAGACGCGCCAGCCGCGTGCGCGCATCTCCAGCGCCCAGCGCCGGGTGTGCGGGCTGTTGGCGTCGCCCAGCAGGCACAAGTGGGGTGCGTCAGCCATGCCCAGCCTCTTTCAGGGGCAAATCTCCCGCCCAGGCGGCGTAGTGGGGTGCCAGTTCGGGGTGCTGCGCCAGCAGGCGGGCGTCGCCCGTGCGCACGTCGCCGATGACGGCGGCGGGTGAGCCGGCGACGATGGCAAAGTCTGGCACCTCGCCGCGCACGCGCGCGTGGGCGCACACCACCACGCCCTTGCCGATGCAGCTGCCCGCCTCGACCACGCTGTGTGGGCCGATGAAGCTGTACGCCCCGATCTCGACCGGGGCGCGCACATAGCCAGGCACCTCGCCCTGGCGGCTGGCGTAGGCGCGGCCGAGCAGCCGGATGCTGCGGTGCGAGCTGTGCGTGACGATGCTGACAAAGTTGGTGATCTGCACCCCCTCGGCGATGCGCAGCCCGGCCGTGGCGTCGAGGAAGTTGAACTGGCCGATGAACACATGGTCCGCCAGCTCCAGTCCGGCCTCGCCCTCGATGCAGGTGCTGGGTGCGATGCGCGTGTGGGGCAACGCTTGGCCTGCACGGCCTTGCTCGCCGAACACCATGCGGTAGAAAAGCTGCCGCCAGAGCCAGCGGCGCCAGCGGTTAAGCAGGGGTCTCATGGGGAATGTCGCTCCAGGATGCGAGGGCCTGGAAATAGTAGAGGAAGTACGCGGCCATGGCGGTCGAAACGCCCCAGGCCGCTCCTGCGAGCCCGCCCCAGTGGAGTCCGGCGGCCAGCCCGGCGAAAAACACCACCTGCCCGACGAGCGCCAGGCGCAGCGCCCAGGGCTGGGCGCGCCAGGCGAGCGTCACCACCGAGAGCGGCGAGGCGATGAAATGCAGGCCGATATAGAGCGCCAGCCCGCGTGCCAGAACGCCGGTGTCACTCCACTGCTCGCCAAAGGCCCAGGCGAAAAGTGCGGGGCCCCACAGCAGCAGTGCGGTCCCCAAGGGCGCGGCCATGAGGGCCAGCGTCAGCATGGTGCGGCGTACCAGCGTACGCGCCTCGGCAGCGCTGCGGGCGTGCACCAACTGCGGGTACAGCGCCTGCGACAGCGCGCCCCCCAACAGGGTGGCAGGGGCCTTGAGATAGCGCAGCGCCAGGGCCCAGAAGCCCGCCGCTGCATCGCCTGCCCATGCCGCAATCAACAACAGCGCCAGCGTGTCCTGTAGCGCTCCTGCAAAAGCGTGGGGTGTGTTGTACAACGGAAAGTCGCGGTGCTGCGCGGCCATGGCTTGCAGGCGGCGCAGTGGTTGGCGCAGCAGGCGCCGCCAGCCCCCTTGCGGTGCGGGCCGGGCCAGCAGCCAAGTGGCTGCCAGACCCGCCAGCACGGGACCCAGCCACAGTCCCCACAGCCCGAGTTTGAGCAGCCCCAGAAGTACCTGCATCACCGCGGCTCCGCCCTGCTGCACCAGGCGTGCTGTCGCGAGCAACCCAAAGCGGTGCCCGCGTGTGGCCCACAGGCCCAGCCATTGCACGCCGCCTGCGGCCAGCACCGCCAGAGGTAGCAGCCAGGCCTGCTCCAGCCCTTGCCACCACCACAGCGTCAGGCCCACAGGCATGGACAGTGCCGTGACCGCCACCGCAATGCGCAAGCACAGCGCCATCAGCAGCGCGGCCCGCCGGGGCCGAGGCTCCAGCGGAAGGGCAAAGTCATAGCGCGCACAGACCACCACGGCAAGATTGCTGGCCACCGCCCATAGCAGGGCGAACTGGCCGAAATCCTGTGGTGAATAAAGGCGTGTGAGCACAGGCCCCAGGGCCAGGGGTAAGGCATGCGCCAGCACGCTGCCCGACAGCAGTGTGAGCGTCGCCTTCAGCATCGTGGATCTCATGCTTGCTGGGGCTGGTAGCCGGGCACAAGCCCGTGCAGCAGGGCTTTGATGGCTGTGCTGTCATCGGCCTGGGCTGCATTCTCCAGACGTTCCAGCCATGGCTGCAACGTTTGCCAGGGCAGATACTCCTCCCTTGCGCGCAGGATGCGCGGATGCGACGTGGGCATGGGATGGTCACCAATCAGCAGCTCTTCGTAGAGCTTTTCACCAGGGCGCAAGCCGGTGAATTCGATGGCGATGTCGCCCTGTGGGTGTGCCGCGTCACGTACCGTCAGGCCCGACAGCGTGACCATGCGCTGCGCCAGATCGGCAATGCGCACGGGCTCGCCCATGTCCAGCAGGAATACGTCGCCGCCTTCGGCCAATGCGCCTGCTTGCAGCACCAGTTGGGCGGCTTCGGGAATGGTCATGAAGTAGCGCGTGACTTCGGGGTGTGTCACGGTGATGGGCCCGCCCTGAGCGATCTGTTGCCGGAACAGCGGGATCACGCTGCCGCTGGAGCCCAGCACATTGCCAAAGCGCACCATGGAAAAACGCGTGGGGCATTGCCATGCACGGGCCTGCTCGGTGGCTGGGCCGAATGGAGGCTGGGGGCTTGCGGCCACGGCCTGCAGGATCAACTCGGCCACGCGCTTGCTGGCCCCCATCACATTGGTGGGGCGCACGGCCTTGTCGGTGGAGATGAGCACGAAATGCCGTGCCCCATGCTGCAGGGCCATCTGCACCATGGTGAGGGTGCCGAACACATTGTTGAGCACGCCTTCACCCGCGTTGGCTTCCACCATGGGCACGTGTTTGTAGGCCGCGGCGTGGTACACAAGGGCCGGGTGGTATTGCGCGCCAATGTGCTGCATGCGCTGCGCATCGCACGCACTGGCCAACAAGGGCACCAGCTCGCAGCGGTGTGCGCCCTGGTCGCGCAGGGTTTGCAGCTCGTGGTGGATGGCGTAGAGCGCGTATTCGCTGTGCTCCACCAGCAGCAGTTGCGCGGGGCCTTCGTTCACGATCTGGCGGCACAGCTCGCTGCCGATGCTGCCTCCGGCCCCGGTCACCAGCACTACCTGGCCCGCAAGCGCAGGGCCCAGCAGGCCGGACAAGGGGGCCACGGGCTCGCGGCCGATGAGGTCTTCCAGCCCCAAGTCCTGGAAATCGGCCACCGTCACGCGGCCACTCGCCAGGTCCGACAGGCCCGGCAGCGTGCGGATGCGCAGTGGCAGCCTGTGCAGGCCCTCCAGAATGGCGCGGCGGCGCTGGCGCGGTGCGCTGGGCATGGCCAGCAGCATGTCGGTGACGCCCAGGCGCTGCACCAGGTCGGGCAGGGTGTGCGTGCCGTACACGCGCACGCCATTGATGCTGCGGCCCACCTTGATCGGGTCGTCGTCCACAAAGCCCACCAGCTCATACTGGCGCATGCCGGCCAGACCCGCTGCCGTCTGTGCGCCTGCGCTGCCTGCTCCGTAGATCAGAAGATGGCGTGGGGCCTCGCCTGGCTGGCCGGCCAGCCACAGCCATCCCAGCGCACGGCTGGCGCCCACCAGCAGCAGAAAAATCAATGGCTGCAGGATACCCACGCTGCGTGGCACGCCCTCCCACTGGGCCAGCAACAGAACGGCCAGCAGCAGCGCGCCATACCAGGCGACGGCCCGGCCCGTGGTGATGAGCGCGCGAATGCCGGTGTAGCGGAAGATGGCGCGGTAGAGCCCCAGGTTCACAAAAATGGGAAACGCGAGCAGCGGCCCCAGGGCATAGACCAGCCACTGAAGCCCTTCGGGGCGGTGCAGTGTTTCGAGCCGCAATGTGAAGGCCAGCCACATGGCGAGCAGGCCCATGCCTGTGTCCAGAGCCACCACCACCAGGCGCTTGGCGTTGCGGGGCCATAGCAGGATGCGGGTGGGCAAGGTGCTGGACATGGCTGGCTGCGTGTGGTGTGTGCTACGCCCGCGCAATGCCCGTACGGTCGAGCACGTCCGCCACGAGCTCCAGCCGCACCAGCGGGTTGTCCAGTTGCATCAGCTGCTGTTTCAGCTCTTGGGGAACGGGCAGCAGTTCACACCAACGGTTGGCCACCCAGCCGCAGTCGCCCAGTTGGTCTGCGGTGGGCTGGGGGGTCGGCCGGTGGCCTGGCCGCTCGGGTAACGAGGCCATTACCCGCGCCAGCGCCGCGCTGGCCACCATCAGGTGGGGGGGGACTGCCGTGGGGTGGTCTGCGGGCAGCAGCTGCACATCGGCCACCCAGAGGCCGTGGGGCAGGACATGGCTGCGCTGGATGTGAAAGCGCTGGGTGCCCTCGCATTCCAGGTGGATCAGCGCAGGTTGGGGGCTTTGCAATTGGGTGATGCGGGCCAGTGTCCCCACGGCGTGCAGTTGCTCTTGTGGGGCGCCCGCCTTGCGCACCTCGCTGCCGCTGCGCAGGCAGACCACGCCGAACGGCGCGCCTGCTTGTTGGCATTTGCGCACCATGTCGAGGTAGCGCACCTCGAACACGCGCAGGGCGAGGTGGCCACCGGGCAGAAGCACGGCGGCCAGCGGAAACAGCGGCAGGCTGGTGAGGGTCAGAGGCTGGGGCATGGAAATGAAGGGGCTATCATCCCATGCCGCCGTGCGGTCAAGAACGGATTCCAGCGATGCTCCATCAGATTGTTACTTTTTTGCTCGACGTGGTGGCAGGCCTGCTGTGTGGCATGTGCCTGCTGCGCATCTACATGCAGTGGCAGCGCATCCCTTTCTCCAACCCCGTGGGGCGCCTGGTGTTTGCGCTGTCCGACTGGCTGGTGCTGCCCTTGCGTCGTGCCATTGCACCGGTGGGGCGCCTGGATCTGGCCAGCCTGCTCGCTGCCTTGGCGGTGGAGCTGGTGCAGTACCTGTTGTTGTGGCTGCTCTTTGGTGCGGGCACGGGTTGGCAGTGGCTGCCCTGGCTGGCGGTGTTTGGCATGGTGCGCGTTGCGCTCACGGGCATGGCGGGATTGCTCATTGCCTATGCCGTGCTCTCGTGGGTGCAAGCGCACTCGCCGGTGTCGGACGTGATTGCGCGCCTGAGCGAACCCTTGCTGCGGCCCGTGCGCCGGGTGTTGCCACTGGTGGGCGGGGTGGATCTGTCCCCGCTGGTGGTGCTGGTGCTGGTGCAGGTGGCGCTGATGGCATTGGGCCATCTGCAGTTCGGGCCCTTGCGATGAAATCACACTAAAAACGGGCCCTGGGGCTTATCTGCAGGGCGCTAGCAGCTATTGTTTTTGTAGCTTCCAACCGCCGTGGGTGGTGGTTGGCAGAGTGGTTATCAGGCCACGGCGTCGGCCGGCAGGCGTTGCAGCATGGCCAGGCTGCTGGCAATGGTGTTGCGTAGCTCGCGGCGGTCGCAGATCAGGTCCACGGCACCCTTTTGCATCAGGAACTCGGCGCGCTGGAAGCCCTCGGGCAGGGTCACGCGCACGGTGTTTTCAATGACGCGCGGGCCGGCAAAGCCGATCAAGGCCTTGGGCTCGGCAATCACGATGTCGCCCACAAAGGCAAAACCTGCACTCACGCCGCCCATGGTGGGATCGGTCAGCACGCTGATGTAGGGCAGGCCCTTCTTGGCCAGGCGCGTGAGCGCCGCGTTGGTCTTGGCCATCTGCATGAGCGAGAGCAGGCCTTCCTGCATGCGCGCGCCGCCGGTGGCGGTGAAGCAGATGAAGGGCACTTTTTGCTCGATCGCGCTTTCCACGCCGCGCACGAAGCGCTCGCCGACCACACTACCCATGGAGCCGCCCATGAAGTCGAATTCGAAGCAGGCGGCCACCACGTTGATGCTCTTGACCGCACCGCCCATGACGATGAGGGCGTCAGTCTCGCCCGTGTTCTCCAGGGCTTCCTTCAGTCGCTCGGGGTACTTGCGGCTGTCCTTGAACTTGAGTGCATCGACCGGGATGACCTCCTGGCCGATTTCGTAGCGGCCTTCCGCATCGAGGAACGCGTCAAGCCGGGCGCGCGCGCCGATGCGGTGGTGATGGCTGCACTTGGGGCAGACGTTCTGGTTCTGCTCCAAGTCGGCCTTGTAGAGCACGGTCTCGCAGCTGGGGCACTTGATCCACAGGCCCTCGGGCATCTGGCGGCGCACCGTGGGGTCGCTTTGCTGGATTTTGGACGGCAGGAGTTTTTCAAGCCAGGACATTCGTCTTCCTTTGTATGAGTGGGCCAGCAGAATGCGGCCTGTGAAACTGGCACACCCCATGCCAGGGACGCCGTGGAACTGGCTTTGCCAGGCCACCGGCGTCGTCCCCCTTCCCGCAAGCGAAGCGCAGCGAGAGAAGGGGGAAGCGGCAAAGCCGCTCAGGGGGGTGCCTTCTTATTATGCGTCGAGCGCCTTGCGCACACCGCGCAGGAAGTCCACGGCCACGGGAACGATTTTCTCGTGGGGCTGGTCTTCGAGCAACTGGATGATGCGGCTACCGATAACGACGGCGTCGGCCACCTTGCCGATGGCCTGGGCCGTGGCCGCGTCGCGGATGCCGAAGCCCACGCCCACGGGGATGTGCACATGCTGGCGGATGCGCGGCAGCATGGCCTCGACGGCGCCGGTGTCGAGCGCGCCCGAGCCCGTCACGCCCTTGAGCGACACGTAGTACACGTAGCCGCTGGCCACGCGGGCCACTTCCTGCATGCGCTCTTCCGTGCTGGTGGGGGCCAGCAGGAAGATCAGGTCCATGCCGTGCGCGCGCAGCTTGGCGGCGAAGTCGGCGCATTCCTCGGGCGGGTAGTCCACGATGAGCACGCCATCGACGCCCGCCTCGGCGGCGTCGCGCACGAAGGCATCCTTGCCGTGGATCTGGTCGTAGCGTTCCACGGGGTTGGCGTAGCCCATCAGCACGACGGGGGTGTCCTTGTTGCGGCCGCGGAATTCGCGCACATGGCCCAGCACCTGCTTGAGGCCGGTGCCCAGCGCCAGGGCCTTTTCGCCGGCTTTCTGGATGACCGGGCCGTCGGCCATGGGGTCGGAGAAGGGCACGCCCAGCTCGATGATGTCGGCACCGGCATCGACCATGCCATGCATGAGCGCGGGGGTGATGTCGGCAAACGGAAAGCCGGCCGTGACGTAGGGAATCAGCGCCTTGCGGCCCTTGGCCTGCAGGGCGGCGAAGGTGGCGGCGATGCGGTTCGGTGTGGTGTTCATGCTGCGGGTCCTCCCTTCACGGCGTGGCCGCGCATGGAGGGGCGGTCGTAGAAATCTTCGCCCGACAGGTCGGCCACGGTGCCGATGTCCTTGTCGCCCCGGCCCGAGAGGTTGACCAGGATGGACTGGTCGGGGCGCATTTCCTTGGCCAGTTTCATGGCGTAGGCAAAGGCGTGGCTCGATTCGAGCGCGGGGATGATGCCTTCGGTGCGGCACAGGTAGTGGAAGGCGTCGAGCGCCTCGCTGTCGGTGATGCCGACGTACTGCGCGCGGCCGATTTCCTGCAACCAGGCGTGCTCGGGGCCGACGCCGGGGTAGTCCAGGCCCGCGCTGATGCTGTGTGTCTCGGTGATCTGGCCGTTCTCGTCCTGCAGGATGAAAGTGCGGTTGCCGTGCAGCACGCCGCTGGAGCCGCGTTGCAGGCTGGCCGAGTGCTTGCCGCTGTCCAGGCCCTCGCCGGCGGCCTCGACGCCGATCAGGCGCGTCTTCTCGAACGGAATGTAGGGGTGGAAGATGCCCATGGCATTACTGCCGCCGCCCACGCAGGCGACCACGGCGTCGGGCTGCTCGGCCGCTATTCTTTGCTCGGCCAGCATGGCGGGCATCTGCGCGAGGCACTCGGTGCCGATCACGCTCTGGAAGTCGCGCACCATCATGGGGTAGGGGTGGGGCCCCGCCACGGTGCCGATGATGTAGAAGGTGTCATCCACGTTGGCCACCCAGTCCCGCATGGCCTCGTTGAGCGCATCCTTCAGCGTCTTGCTGCCCGATTCGACCGGCACCACGGTGGCGCCCAGCAGCTTCATGCGGAACACGTTGGGGCTCTGGCGCTTGACGTCCTCCGAGCCCATGTAGACCACGCATTCGAGGCCGTAGCGTGCGCAAATGGTGGCCGTGGCCACGCCGTGCTGGCCCGCGCCGGTCTCGGCGATGATGCGCTTCTTGCCCATGCGGCGCGCCAGCATGGCCTGGCCGATCACGTTGTTGATCTTGTGGGCGCCGGTGTGGTTGAGGTCTTCGCGCTTGAGGAAGATCTGCGCGCCGCCCATCTCGCGGCTGGTGCGCGCGGCGTGGTACACGGGCGAGGGGCGGCCGACGAAGTGCGCCAGCTCGTAGTTGAATTCGGCGATGAACTCCGGGTCGTGCTGGTAACGCGCGTAGGCCGCCTGCAGTTCGCGCAGGGCAAAGGTCAGCGTCTCGCTCGCGAAACTGCCGCCGTAGGGGCCGAAATGGCCCGAGGAATCAGGTTGGTCGTACTGGAACATGGGATTGCTTTGCAAGTTGCTCGTCGGCCGCGCGCACGGCGGCCACGAAGCGCTGGATCTTGCCGGCGTCCTTGACGCCCTTGATGGGCTGGCCATCGGGGCCGTCAAGCTCGACGCCGGAACTGACATCAACCGCCAGCGAGATGCCTCGCGGGCGCACCTGCAAGATGCCATCGGTCACGTTTGCAGGCGTGAGTCCACCACTTAAAACGAGGTGAGAGGCGACGCTTGGAGGAAGGAGTGACCAATGGAATGCCTTGCCGCCACCGCCATAGCCTTCGACATGGGCGTCGAGCAGGATGGCCCGGGCGCGGGAGTGAACATGGGCATATTCTACGAGGTCGAATCCGAAACCTTGCTCCCCCAGGGGAATGCGCGCGGCGCGCAGGTAAGGGCGGGTGCCTCGGCCGCTGGCCTCCCAGCACTCTTCGGCCGTCTCATCACCATGAAATTGCAGCATTGCGCCCGCCACCATTGCGCTAGCAGCTATCACATTCGTAGCAGTTTCGTTGACGAACAGCAGCACCGGGGTGACGAAGGGCGGCAGGCGCGCTGCCAGTTGCGCCGCGCGCTCGGGTGTCACGGCGCGCGGGCTGGGGGCGTAGAGCACGAAGCCCACGGCGTCCACGCCGGCGGCGACGGCGGCATCCACGTCCTGCTCGCGCGTGAGGCCGCAGACCTTGATGCGCGTGCGGGCGGCGGGGAACGGTGCGGAAAAGGGCGGGGTTTGCGGGCTGCTCATGGCAACGCATCATACGCAGCCGTGCGGCTGGGCAGGCCCCAGGCGGCGTCGTAGAGCGGGCCGAGGAAGTACAGGCCATCGGGCGAGAAGGTGGGCGCGGCGGCGTCGCGCGAGCGTGCCGCCAGCACTTCGGCCATCCAGGAGACTGGCTTGGCGCCCTGGCCGATGGCCACCAGGCAGCCCATGATGTTGCGGATCATGTGGTGCAGGAAGGCGTTGCCTTCGAACTCGAAGCGCCAGTAGCACGGGCTCCAGTCCTCGCCGGGCTCGGGCTGGGCCGGGCCTTTGCGGGTGATGTCGATGCGGTGCAGGGTCTTGACCGGCGAGAGCGCCTGGCAGGCCGAGGCGCGGAACGAGGTGAAGTCGTGCTCGCCCAGCAGGTGGGCGGCGGCCTGGCGCATGGCATCGCCATCGAGCGGGCGAAACACCCAACCCACGCGCCCGGCCTCCACGCTGGGGCGCACGGGCGACTGCAGCAGCACGTAGGCATAGCGCCGCGCGGTGGCGCAGGCACGGGCGTGGAAAGCTTCCGGTACGGGCCGGGCCCAGTGCACGGCGATGTCGGGTGGCAGGAAGGCGTTGGTGCCGCGCACCCAGGAGAACGGGCTGCGTTGCAGCTCCGTATCGAAATGCACCACTTGCATGAGCCCGTGCACCCCGGCATCGGTCCGCCCTGCGCACAGGGTACTGACGGGGTGGGTGGCAAATTGTGCCAGCGCGGCCTCCAGACAGTCTTGTACCGTCTGGCCTGAGGGCTGGCTTTGCCATCCCTGGTAGCGCTGGCCGAGGTAGCTGACGCCCAGCGCCATCCGCATGGGAGGTGCAGTGCCTTTCAGCCGAGTTCGGACAGCATCTTCTGCGCCCGGGCCTTCAGGTCGCCGCTGGCTTCGGCAATCACTTCTTCGATCAGTGTGCGCGCGCCGTCGCTGTCGCCAATGGTGTTGAACTCCTGGGCCAGTGCCAGCTTGGTGGCCAGCGGGTCGTCGGCCAAGTCACCGGAGGCGGTGGTGGGCTCGTCCATCGGGACAGCGGCGGTGACCTCGGAAGCTGGGGTCTTGAGATCCAGCGAAATGCTGTCGAGGTCGAAATCCATCAAGCCGGAGTCAGAGGGCACATAGGGCTTGGTGGCGGGTTTGTCCAACGCGGTGGGTTGGGTGTCGATGGCCGGCAGATCCAGAGGAACGTCCAGCGGCATATCCAGTGGGTTGACTGCTGCCGCCGGCATGGGTTGCGTGGCAGCAGGCGGCTGCCATTCTGGCGCGGCAGAGGGACTGTCGTAGTCGGGGATTTCCAGCGGCACTGGGGCGCTGTCTTCCAGCACCGGCTGCTGAGCGCTATGCGCTGCGGCAGCAAAGGCACCTGCTGGCGCCGGAGGGGCCTCGGTCAGTGCATCATCGGGAAGGTCCAGATCCAGATCCAGGTCCAGATCCGGTGGAGATGTCACGGCCGCAGCGGCGCCTGTGGCGGCAGCGACGGCGGTAGCTGCTGCAGGGCGACCACCGGGCTGGTACAACGCGTTGTCGGGGTCCAGCGTGCGGCCCAGCTCGGCCACACGGTTCCAGTCGGGACCATCGCCCTGGGTGAGTTGGTGGATCTCGCTGGCCACCGATTCCAGGGCCTTGCGGTCTTGTCGCTTGGCATAGATCTCGGCCAGCTTGGCATGGATGGAGACGCGCGTCGGGTTGTGGCGCACGGCTTCCTTGAGGATTTCCTCCGCCTGTAGATCGCGGCCATAGGCAAGGTAAACATCGGCTTCAGCCACTGGATCGACATCACCACCTGCATCCAACTGGCTGGGCGAATAGGCCATGGATGATCCACCGGTGGTGGAGTCGGTATTGGCCGTGTCCACGCGCTGGCCGCCGCTGGCGCCAAAGAAGGAATCGGGCTGCAGGCGGCTTTCCAGGAAGGAGCTGTCCATGCCAGCGCCAGCGCGGCGGCGCTGGATGACGCGCCATGCGCCAAAGCCCAGCAGCAATGCCAGCAGGCCGCCACCCGCCATGGGGATCATGGGGTCTTCCATCAACTCAGAGAAGAAGCTTGGCTCTTCCACCGGGGCAGGGGGTGGCAAGGCCACACTCGGTTTGGCAGGAGCAGAGGCGGGCTCGGACGCCGGAGCTGCGCTGGGCTCGGAGGCTGCGGCCACTGGAGCCGGAGCGGCTTCGCTCGCGGGGGCGGCAGGGACTTCTGCAGATGCAGGCGCTTCTGCTTGGGGGACTGCAGGAGCAGACGGCTCGGGCGTTGCAGCGGGGGTGGGCGGCGGCACGGGCACGGTCACACCGGGCGCACTGGCGGCAGCGGCGGGTGCGGCGCCCACCGAAGCCGATGCGGTGCCGAGCTTGTTCAGCTCGCTGATGTTTTTGGACAATTCTTCCACGCGCGCAGCAGCCTGCTGCGATTGCTTGCGCTTGGCCAGTTCTTCTTCGGTCGCCTTCTGGCCTTTGACTGCGCCCTTGGAGAGGGTGAGCTTGTCGGGGGCTGCGCTTGCAGGACGCTGGTCTTGCACCTGCGCCTGAACTGCGCCGCTGGCAGAGCGCCCGGAGGTTCCTACATCAGCAGAAGGGGCCGCACCGGCCAGCTTGCGCCGGAATTCGTTGAAATCGCGGCTCTGTGCGGCCAAGACTTGGCGAGCCTCGTCCTTGGAGATCGCGTTGGCCTGGGCCTGGCTCGGCATCTGCAAGACGGCGCCAGAGCGGATGCGATTGACATTGCCTTGAATGAACGCCTCAGGGTTGGCGCGCAACATGGCCACCAGCATTTGATCCAGCGACACATCCGCAGGGCGGTTGGCATTGGCAATGCGTCCGGCAGTGTCTCCGGGCTTGACGGTGACGGATTGTTCGCCTGCCGGTGCGGCCGCACTGGCCCCAGGCGCGCTGCGCACGGGGGCAGAACGCTGCGGGGTGGATTCCACGGGGCGTGCAGGTGCAATTTCGGGTTTGGCAGCCACCTCCACCGGCGCTTTGCGCATGGTGGGGGGATCAAACAGCATGGTGTAGCTGCGCGTCAGTCGCCCGGTGTTCCAGTTGGCATCCACCACCAGGTCCACAAACGGCTCGTTCACGGGCCGATCGCTGCTCAGGCGCAGCACCGTGGAACCGTTGGGGCGCTTCCGCATCTCAATCTGGACACGCGTGACCACGGGCGAATATTCCATGCCTTGGGCGCGGAAGGTCTCAGGGGTGGCGGTGGTGACACGCAGCGTTTCTGCTTCGGAAGAGGTGACCTGCACAAGCTCGATTTCCGCGCGCAGGGGTTCCCCCAAGGCGGACTGAACGGTGATCGGGCCCAGCGCAAGTGCCAAGGCGTTCGAGCTGTACAGACCGAACGATGCCACTGCGGCCGCCGCCAAGGCAGAGTATTTCCAACGATGCATGGTTGCCATCAACTGATTAGATTTGGTAGCTCGGTGGAGCGGACTGGTATTGGTCATGGTCATATGCCCGCTGCGCTCCAGCGTCTGAGAATGTGTAAAAGCACCTTAGCAGCAATGTTTTGCACTGACAAGCTCACGTAGTGGCGAAGCTCCGGCAGGATGCATGAACGGGGGGCAATGCCCCCCACTGTGTTGTCAGACGACAACGTGGGTAACCAGATGTTTCCTCTGGGTACCAAAAGAAAAAGCGCCGTGGGGCGCTTTTTCAAGGGGCAGATTATGCATCCAGCAAGATGCGCAGCATGCGGCGCAGCGGCTCGGCGGCGCCCCACAGCAACTGGTCGCCAATGGTGAAGGCGCCCACATATTCGGGTCCCATGGCCAGCTTGCGGATGCGGCCCACGGGGATGGTCAGTGTGCCGGTGGTCGCCACGGGGGTCAGGTCGGTGATGGTGGCTTCGCGCGTGTTGGGTACCACTTTGACCCACTGGTTGTCGGCAGCAATCATGGCCTCGATGTCTGCCACCGGCACATCCTTCTTGAGCTTGAAGGTCAGTGCCTGGCTGTGGCAGCGCATGGCGCCGATGCGCACGCAAAAACCGTCCACGGGAATGGCGCTGGTGCCGAAGCCTTCGCCCATACCCAGAATCTTGTTGGTTTCGGCCATGCCCTTCCACTCTTCACGGCTCATGCCGTTACCCAGATCCTTGTCGATCCAGGGGATGAGCGATCCGCCCAGCGGCACGCCAAAGTTGGCGGTTTCGGCGCCAGAGAGGGCGCGTTGCTTGGCGATGACCTTGCGGTCGATTTCCAGGATGGCGCTCTTGGGGTCGTCCAGCAAGGCCTTGACCTCGGCATTGAGCGTGCCAAACTGGGTCAGCAACTCGCGCATGTGCTGTGCGCCGCCACCCGATGCGGCTTGGTAGGTCTGCGTGCTCATCCATTCCACCAGACCCGCCTTGTACAGCGCGCCCACGCCCATGAGCATGCAGCTCACGGTGCAGTTGCCGCCGATCCAGTTCTTGCCACCCTTGGACAGGGCGTTCTTGATGACGGGCATGTTGACGGGGTCGAGGATGATGACCGCGTCGTCCTTCATGCGCAGGGTGGAAGCTGCATCAATCCAATGGCCATTCCAGCCCGCTGCGCGCAGCTTGGGAAATACCTCGGTGGTGTAGTCGCCGCCCTGGCAGGAGATGATGATCTCGCAGCGCTTGAGCGCGTCGATATTGAACGCGTCTTGCAGCGTGGTTTCGTTCTTGGCCTGCGCCGGGGCCTTGCCACCGGCGTTGCTGGTGGAGAAGAACAGGGGTTCGATCAGGCCGAAGTCGCCTTCAGCCTCCATGCGATCCATCAACACCGAGCCGACCATGCCGCGCCAGCCCACCAGACCTACCAACTTGCTCATTTCAACGCCCTTTCAAGTGAATATACAGTACCCGACCGGACTGTTCGCCTGGCTCGTCTGGCCAGGAGGGGCGCACGACGAACCGGGGCGGATCAGCCCTTAATGGTCGTGGTTTTGGTGATGGTTGCGCGCGCAGCCAAACCTGCCGAGGTGGCAGGAGCATTTTTCAGAGCGAACGGGTGGGCGGCAAACATTGTGGAATATTGTAATGCAAGGCAAACATAGGGCATTTGCACTGCCGCAAGAGCTTGTGGGCAATGAAAAAGCCAACCGCGGAGCGGTTGGCTTTTTGTGGCAGGTGGTGGAGCTGGCGGGAATTGAACCCGCGTCCGCAAGCCTTCTTCGGGCAGATCTACATGTTTAGCGTTCTGTTTTGAATCTCGCCATCGGTGCCGCGCAGGCGCACGCTGCATCGACGGCCAGCACCCTTGGATCTCGCCTCCTGCCAAGGTGCCCGGCAGGGTGCCAGCTGATGAAAATTCCCTTGCAGCCTGGAGGTATTGCTACCCCCTTGCCCAGCCCATCAGCGTGCTGTTGCAAGGCTCACCGGATTTAAGCGGCGAGTGCGAAACGTTCGTCGTTTGCAGTTAGTTTTTTGAACCGAGATTTACGAGCGTGATTCCAGCTCGACATGCACCACACCGATTCCGAACCCACGTCGAAACCAGGGCAGCCCCTTGGATGGGTATTTTAGGTCAGTCGCAGCAATTGCAAGAGGGCCAGTGGGGTATTTATTTCAGCGTGGGCGCCCCACCGGCGGATATCGGCTTGCGCACCCAGGTAGCCGTAGGTGGCTGCCACCGTGGGCATGCCCGCCGCATGGCCGGCCTGGATATCGCGTTCGTCGTCGCCTACGTAAAGGCATTGCTGTGGAGGTAGGTCCAGACGGGTGGCGGCCTCCAGCAGCGGAGCGGGGTGGGGCTTGGCGTGCGGGGTCGTGTCGCCACTCACCACCGTTTGGGCGCTGGCGAACAAAGGCATGGCCTGCGTCAGAGGGTTGGTGAAGCGGCTGTGTTTGTTGGTGACCACTCCCCAGGCCAGGCCGTGGTCGCGCAGGCGCTGGATCAGGTCTTCCACGCCGTGGAAGACCTGGGTGCGCTCCGTCAGACAGGCTTCGTAGTTGGCGAAGAACTCTTCCTTGAAGGCCGAAAAATCGGGGTGCTCTGGGGGCATACCGAAGGCGCAATCCAGCATTCCCCGGGCTCCAGCGCCTGCCATGGGGCGGTAGTGCTCCAGGGGCAGGGCGGGCAGGCCGCGGTCGGTGCGCATTTTGTCTGCAGCAGCGCCCAGGTCGGGGGCGCTGTCGATCAGGGTGCCGTCCAGATCGAACAGCACAGCACGGATGTGGGCAAACATGTGCTCAGGCGCTGCGGCGGGTGGCCAGCAGGTAGTTCACGCTGGTGTCGCCGCTGAGCCAGTAGCGCCGCGTGATCGGGTTGTACTGCAAGCCCTTGGTCTGCTGCAGGTCCAGCCCCGCATCGCGGCAATGGGTGGCCAGTTCGCTGGGGCGGATGAGGCGGGCGTATTCGTGCGTGCCCCTGGGCAGCATGTTGAGGACGTATTCCGCGCCCACAATCGCCAGCATGAAAGCCTTGGCGTTGCGGTTGATGGTGGAGAAGAACACCCAGCCGCCCGGCTTGACGAGTTGGGCGCAGGCGCGCACCACCGAGCCGGGGTCGGGCACGTGTTCCAGCATTTCCATGCAGGTCACGGTATCAAAGCTGCCTGGTTGCTCTGCGGCCAGGGCTTCCACGCTCACTTCGCGGTAGGTGACGCGCGGGGTCTGTGCTTCCAGTGCGTGCAACTGGGCCACGCGCAGGGACTTGGTGGCCAGGTCTATGCCCAGCACCTCCGCACCTCGGCGGGCCATGGCGTCGGACAGGATGCCCCCGCCGCAGCCCACGTCGAGCACACGTTTGCCGTGCAGTGGTGCCAGGCCGTTGATCCAGTCCAGCCGCAGGGGGTTGATTTCATGCAGGGGGCGGAACTCGCTTTCCGGGTCCCACCAGCGGTGCGCCAGATCGGAGAACTTGGCCAGTTCGGCCGGATCGACGTTGAGGGTGGTGTGGTTCATGCTCGTATTGTCCAACAGCGCGGCAACAAAAAAGCGCCCCGGAGGGCGCTTCGTTGTTTTTGCTGGCAGCGCACCCGTTTCAAACGGCGGGCAGCAGGGCTGCCCGGGCTGTGTGTGCTGTGAGTGAAAAGACTCAGGCAGCGGCCAGGGCCAGGGCCTTGACCTTTGCGGACAGGCGGCTCTTGTCGCGGGCCGCCTTGTTCTTGTGGAAAATGCCCTTGTCGGCAACGTTGTCCACCACGGACTGCATCTTGGCGAACAGTTCGGTGGCTTTGGTCTTGTCGCCTGCCAGAATGGCTTTTTCAACGTTCTTGACGGCGGTGCGGTACTTGGAACGCAGCGAGGAGTTGGCTGCGTTGAGCTTGACGTCTTGGCGCGCGCGTTTGCGGCCCGACGCCAGGCGCGGGTTCTTTTTCTTGGGCTTGGTAGATGCCATGGTAGATGTTCCTTGTGTCTGTGGATGTTGCCAGCAAAGCCGAGCATTATAGCCCACTGAGCCAAGGTGGGTGCAGGTGGCGCCGGGCCGGGTGCCGCGCACTGCGGGCGCAGCGCATACACTGTGCGCCGTGACATTGTTCAAAGCCGCTTCCACCGTCTCCTTGCTGACGCTGGCTTCCCGTGTGACGGGGCTGGTGCGCGACCTGCTCATGGCCTCGGTCTTTGGCGCCAATGCGCTGACCGACGCCTTCAACGTCGCCTTTCGCATTCCCAATTTGTTTCGGCGTTTGTTTGCCGAAGGCGCCTTCAGCCAGGCCTTCGTGCCCGTGCTCGCCGCCACCAAGACCCAGGAGGGCGAAGAAGCCACGCGCGTGCTCATTCGCAGCGTGGCAACGGCCTTGGCCTGGGCCTTGGTGCTGGCCTGCGTGTTGGGCGTGCTGGGTGCGCCGGTGCTCGTGTGGCTGCTGGCCAGCGGCCTGCGGCAAAACCCAGAGGGCTACGACGCCGCCGTGCTCATGACGCGCTGGATGTTCCCCTACATCGGCTTCATGTCCATGGTGGCACTGTCGGCCGGGGTGCTCAACACCTGGAAGCGCTTTGCCGTGCCTGCCGCCACCCCCGTGCTGCTGAATCTGTGCATGATCGTGGCCGCCTGGTGGGGCGCGCCGCTGCTGGCCGCGCGCGGGGTGGAGCCCATCTACGCCATGGCTGGCGGCGTGATGCTGGGCGGTGTGCTGCAACTGGCGGCGCAGGTGCCCGTGCTGCACCGCCTGGGCCTGCTGCCGCGCATTGGCGTGACCTGGGGCGCGGTGCGCACGGCGTGGCAGACGCGGCAGGTGCGCCGCATCCTGACGCTCATGGCGCCCGCGCTGCTGGGGGTGGGGGTGGCGCAGCTCTCGCTGATGATCAACACCCAGATCGCGTCGTACCTCGCGCCCGGCAGCGTGACCTGGCTGTTTTATGCCGACCGTCTGATGGAATTTCCCACCGCACTGCTGGGGGTGGCACTGGGCGTGGTGCTGACACCGCAGCTGGCATCGGCCAAGGCGGCGGACGACAGCGCGCGCTATTCGGCCATGCTCGACTGGGGCCTGCGCATGGTGGTGTTGCTGGCCGTGCCTTGTGCCGTGGCGCTGCTGACCTTTGCGCAGCCACTCGTGGCCACGCTGTTCCACCACGGCAAGCTGACCGATGGCGATGTGGGGCAGATCGCCGTGGCCCTGGCGGGCTATGGTGCGGGTCTGCTGGGCCTGGTCGCCATCAAGGTGCTGGCGCCGGGCTACTACGCCAGCCAGGACATCCGCACCCCGGTGAAGATTGCTGTGGTGGTGCTGGTGGTCACGCAGTTGCTCAACGTGGTGCTGGTGCCCCGGATGGCGCATGCGGGCCTGGCGCTGTCCATCGGGCTGGGGGCGCTGGTCAATGCGCTGTGGTTGCTGGTGGGCCTGATGCGGCGGGGGGCGTATGTGCCCGCGCCGGGGTGGCTGCTGTATGCGCTGCAGGTGCTGGCGGCCAGTTGCCTGATGGCGGTGCTGCTGCTGTGGGCCTCAGACCACTTTGCCTGGCTGGCCATGCGTGCCCACAGCCTGCAGCGTGCTGGCCTGCTGGCCTTGCTGGTGGTGGCGGCGGCGCTGTTGTACTTTGCCGTGCTGTGGGTGGGTGGGTTGCGCCTGCGCAGCCTGTTGCGGCGCTGAAGCGGGGGCAAAGGCATGCCGATGAAACTGGCCGTTCCCACCCCGCTGGAGTATTTCGCGTCGCTGGTGCACAGCGACGAGGGCTTTCCGCTGCTGGAGGCAGCAGCCAGCATTGCCCAGGACGAATACCCCCAGCTCGACATCCAGCAGGTGCAAAGCGAGGTGGACCATCTCGTGGCGCGCCTGCAGCGGCGCCTGGCGCAAGATGCCCCGGCCCTGCAGCGCCTGCGCATGCTCAACCAGTTTTTCTTTGCCGACCTGGGTTTTGGCGGCAACGTCAACAACTACTACGACCCCGAAAACAGCTACCTCAACGACGTGCTGCGCACGCGCCGGGGTATTCCCATCAGCCTGGGGGTGTTGTGGATGGAGCTGGCCCACGGCATTGGGCTGCAGGCCCACGGCGTGGCGTTTCCGGGGCATTTCATGGTCAAGGCGCAGGTGTCGCGGGGGCAGGTGCTCATCGACCCGTTCACCGGCCAGTCGCTCTCGCGCGAAGACCTGGTGGAGCGCCTGGTGCCTTTCCAGCACGGTGTGCCCGAGCCTTTACAGGCCGACGACCTGCCGCTGGGGCTGTTCCTTCAGCCCGCAGCACCGCGCGACATCATTGCGCGCATGCTGCGCAACCTGAAAGAACTGCACCGTTCCAACGAGGACTGGCAGCGCCTGATCGCCGTGCTCGACCGCATGATCATTCTGCTGCCCACCGACTGGCAGGAGTTGCGGGATCGGGGGCTGGCCCACGCCGCTAGTGGCCAGCATGCCCTGGCCTTGCAGGATCTGGAGGCCTACCTGGCCCATGCGGGCGACGCTGCAGACGCCCTCCAAGTGGCGGAACAGATCCGCCAACTGCGAGAAAACTAAGCAAAAACAGCACGCAGCGCCCATTTGGCAAGCGCTGAGTGCTATTTAAATGATAGCAATCAGGCGCTGGGTGCCTTGACGCAGAGCACCGGGCAGGACACGGTCATGAGCAGCTCCTGTGCCACGCTGCCCAAAATCAGCTTGCCCACGGCGGTGCGCTTGCGCAGACCGATCACGAGCACCGAAATGTCCATGGTATCGACCAGCTCGTTGATTTCTTCCACCGCATCGCGGCCGCGCACAAACTGCTTGAACTCGGCCTGCACACCCTGGGCTTCGAGCATGGCCTCGATCTGTTCCACCTCGTAGCCTGGCGCCAGCGATGTGTCCTCCTGCGAGCCTCCGGGGCCTGCGTTGACAACCAGCAGCCGCTCCTGGCGGCGCTTGGCGATTTCAATGCCTTTGTCCAATGCGGCCCGGCCTTCGGGGCGGGGTACGTAGGCGACGAGAATGGTCATGAACGGTCTCTCCTGATTTATACCTGTGTGTGATGACATGTGTGCCCGTCCCTCGGCTTGTGGTCGAGAGACGGGCTGGATGGCACGCCCTGTCGGGATGCGCCTTGCATGGTAGCGCAAGCCGGTCGGTCAGATCAGTCGCAAAGATGCCAACTCTTTTTTCAGGTAGGCATAGCACAGCGGCGCCGCCACCAGCCCGGCAGGGCCGAACACGGCCTCGGCCACAAA
This sequence comes from Simplicispira sedimenti, assembly GCF_022760965.1. NCBI lineage: Bacteria > Pseudomonadati > Pseudomonadota > Betaproteobacteria > Burkholderiales > Comamonadaceae > Simplicispira > Simplicispira sedimenti. The sequence continues at coordinate 206,580 of NZ_JAKVIJ010000004.1, read as the reverse complement.
CATCACCGACAGCAGCTCCCACACGCCCATGTGCGTGCGTCTGCCCACCACCTTGGCGTTGATGACGTATTCGGCCTTGTGGATGAGGATCAGAAAGCCCAGGCATGCCGCAGCCGCCAGCGGCGACACCGACAGCCCCACGATGGTGATGACCACGTTGCACACCAGGTTGCCCACGATGGGCACCAGCCCCGCCACAAAGGTGAAGCTGATGAGCAGCGGCGTGTAGGGCAGGCGAATGCCCCAGTACGGCAGGATGAACAGCAGGAACAGTGCGGTGAGCAAGGTGTTGAACGCCGCAATCCAGAACTGCGCCGCCACGATTTGCCGGAACGCTTCGCCAAACAGCGTGATGCGCTGTGCCAGTTCACGCGCCAGCGGGCCTTGTTGGGTGCTGCGCTGGCGCACGGCGGCCAGTGCGCCGATGATCAGGCCCACATAGGCAAACAGCAGCCCCGCCAGCCAGGCGCGGCCCGTGGTGGCCAGTGCGCCGGCCTTGGCGCCCAGGTAGTTGGCGATCACGCGCTGCACTTCGGCGGCGCCCTCGGGCAATTGCAGCGGAAAGTCGGCCGGGAGCTTGAGGCGCAATTCACGCACCGTTTGCGCCATGTACTCCAGCAGCTCGCGGTACTGCTGGGGCGCTTCGATCAGGTAGGTGCGCGAATGCGTCAGCCCCAGCCCCAGCAGCCCCAGGGGCAGCAACATCACCAGGGCCGCCGCCGCGACTTCGGCCCCACGGGGGGGCAGCGGCGGCAAGGCGCCGGGCCGCAGCCGGGTGAGCCAGCCCACCCAGGCGCGGGTCAGCAAAAAGCCCAGGCACACACACAGCAGGCCGGGCAGGAGGCCGCGCCACAGCACCAGCAGCAGTGCGGCAGCCACCAGCAGGTAGCTGGCCAGCACCACACTGCGTGGTGCTGGCGCGCTCAGCGCAGGCGTGGGTTCAGAACCGGGGGCAGGCGGGGTCTGCGCCATGGGCTGCGCAGCAGGCTCAGGCCACCACCACGGCGGCACCATCGCCGCGCGGCGCAATCGTGCCAATGGCGTACACCGACTCGCCCAAGGCGCGCAGCGTGGCTGCGGTGGCGTCGGCCTGGGCGGCATCGACCACCACCACCATGCCAATGCCGTTGTTGAAGGTGCGGTTCATTTCGATGTCATCGATACCTGCCGTCTTCTGCAGCCAGGCAAACAATTCGGTTTGCGGCCAGCTGCCCTTCTTCAGATGGGCAGCCGTGCCCTCGGGCAGCACGCGCGGGATGTTCTCCAGCAGGCCGCCACCGGTGATGTGGGCCAGGGCCTTGATGGGATGTTGGGCCAGCGCGGCCAGCACATTCTTTACGTACAGGCGGGTGGGGCGCATCACCGCATCCTTGAAGGGCATGCCATCCAGCGTGGCGGGCAGGTTGCCAGCGGCGCGCTCGATGCACTTGCGAACCAGCGAGAAGCCGTTGGAGTGCACACCATGCGAGGCCAGGCCCAGCACCACATCGCCAGGCTTCACGTCCTTTCCGGTCAGGATCTTGCTCTTTTCGACCGCACCCACGCAAAAGCCCGCCAGGTCGTATTCGCCGGCAGGGTACATGCCGGGCATCTCGGCTGTTTCGCCACCGATCAGTGCGCAGCCCGACAGCTCGCAGCCCTTGGCGATGCCACCCACCACGGCGGCGGCGGTGTCCACATCGAGCTTGCCGCAGGCAAAGTAGTCCAGGAAGAACAGCGGCTCGGCGCCCTGCACCAGCACATCGTTCACGCTCATGGCCACCAGGTCGATGCCCACCGTGTCGTGCATGTTCCACTCGAATGCCAGCTTGAGCTTGGTGCCCACGCCGTCGGTGCCGCTCACCAGCACCGGCTCCTGGTAGCGCTTGGGTACCTCAAACAGCGCGCCAAAGCCGCCAATGCCGGCCAGCACGCCCTCGCGCATGGTCTTTTTGGCCAGGGGCTTGATGCGCTCGACCAGCGCGTCGCCCGCGTCGATGTCAACGCCAGCGTCTTTGTAGGACAGGGGGGAGGGGGTCGCAGAGGTGCTCATGGGGTGCTATGGGTGCGGGAAGGCGGCCCAGGCGTGGGCCGCAAGCAGGAGATTTTAAGGGGCTCCACCGCCCGGGTGGGTGCCAGGGGCATGGTGCCGGGGTGGTGCCAGTGCGCCGCGCGCCATCAGGACCAGCACACCGCCCAGCGCCAGCAGCGCCAGAACCATGCCCGCAGAGAAGGTCGCGCGCGCACCCAGCTGGTCCCACAACAGGCCCGCCAGCGCGCTGGCCGCCAGCATGGCGACGCCGCAGACCAGGTTGAACATGCCGTAGGCCGTGCCGCGCAGGTCGGCCGGGGCGGTGTGGGCCGCCATGGCGGCCAGCAGCCCCTGCGTGGCCGCCATGTGCAGGCCCCACAGGGCCACACCCAGCCAGGCTGCGGGGCCCTGGCCGCTCCAGGCCAGCAGCGCATCGGCGGCCACCAGCGGCACCAGCCCCCAGGCCAACAGCTTGCCGTGGTCCATGCCGTCGGACAGTTTGCCCAGCGGATAGGCGCCCAGCGCATACACCAGGTTCATGGCAATTAGCACCAGCGGCGTGAACGCCAGCGGCAGGCCGTCCTGCTGCAGGCGCAGCACCAGAAAAGCCTCGCTGAAGCGCGCCAGCGTGAACACCGCACCCAGGGCGACCACACTCCAGAACGCAGTTGGCAGGCGCCGCAGGTTGTCACGGCGGATGGGGTTGGTCCGCCGCTCCTGGGGCGCGCGCTCGGGTTCCTGCACCCCCCAGGCGAGCAGCGCCACGCACAGCGCTGCGGGCACCACGGCGGCCCAGAAGACGGCGCGGATGTCGTTGGCCCACAGCAGCATCAGCAGCATGGCCAGCAGCGGCCCCAGAAAAGCGCCCACCGTGTCCAGGGACTGGCGCAGCCCAAAGGCCGCGCCGCGGGCCTCCGGGGGGGCAATGTCGGCCACCAGCGCGTCCCTGGGGGTGCCGCGTATGCCCTTGCCGACCCGGTCGATCATGCGTGCCGCCACCACCATGCCCATGCCGGTGGCCAGCGCGAACATCGGTTTGGTCAGCGCGCCCAGGCTGTAGCCCATCAGTGCCAGGGGCTTGCGCTTGCCCCACCAGTCGCTCAATGCGCCTGCAAACACCTTCACGATCAAGGCCGTGGCCTCGGCGGCGCCCTCGATCAGACCCACGGTCAACATGCTTGCGCCCAGCACGCTGACCATGAACACCGGCAGCAGGCTGTGGATCAGTTCGGAGGAGACATCCATCAGCAGACTGACGAATCCCAATACCCAAATGGCAGCCGGGAGCTTGGTGTGTGCGGGGGTGGGAGAGGGCATGGCTGCCTGAAGGCGTCTAAAATCGCGCCATTGTCGTCCATGCGTGCGACGGTATCTGCCCGCGCCGCATGCCCGGGTTATGGCCGCAGTTGCCTGTGGCTGCAGGCCCCACCCCATTCCACAGCGATGCCGCCGATCCACCTCCCGCATTTCATCCTGGCTTTCCTGGCCCTGGCCGTGCCCATGCCTCGGGGGCGCCGCGCATGAAGCAACTGGCCCTGGACATCGGTCTGGCCACCGGCCCCTCGCTGGGCAACTACTTTGCCGGGGCCAACGAGGCCGCGCTGCAGCACCTGCGCCTGTGGGTGGGGCAGGGCAGCCAGCAGGCCACGCGCGCGCCCGTGCCCACCTACCTGTGGGGCGCGCCCGGCAGCGGCAAGTCGCACCTGCTCAAGGCCGTGGCCAGCGCGCTGCGCGAGCAAGGCGCCAGCGTGGGCTGGCTGGACCCCAGCGTGCACGCACGCCCCGAATTCGATGAACGCTGGGCCGCCGTGCTGCTGGACGACGTGCACCTGTACTCCACCGCGCAGCAGGCCCTGGCGTTCAACTGGTTTGTCAACGCCACCAGCCCGGGCAGCGGCGCGCCGCGCTGGGTGTTGGCCGCAGGCAGCGTACCCCCGGCAGACCTGCCGCTGCGCGACGACCTGCGCACCCGCCTGGGCTGGGGCCATGTGTTCCAGCTCCAGGTGCTCGACGAAACCGCCCGCCGCGCCGTGCTGCGCCAGGAGGCCGACGCGCGCGGCATCTTCCTGGCCGACGAGGTGATGGACTACATGCTCAGCCGCTTCTCGCGCGACCTGGGCAGCCTGATGCAGCTGCTGGACCGGCTCGACGCCTACGCCCTGCGCGCGCAGCGTGCCATCACCATTCCGCTGCTCAAGGCCATGCTGGAAGCTGGATGAGGCACAACCCCCTGTGGCGCTGCGCGCCTTCCCCCTTCTCTCGCGCCGCTGTGCGACGCGGGAAGGGGGACGCTCCCGGCGCGGCGGGGCGGCCCTTGCGCGGGAGCACTGGCTTGGGCCGTGCCGATTGCTGCCGCTGACGGCCTAACCACACCAAGAATGAATGACTGAAACCCCGAACCATCGCCCCCGGCTGACCCTGTTCGACCTGGACCACACGCTGCTGCCGCTCGACTCCGACTACGAGTGGGGCGAGTTCACCATCCGCATCGGCTGGACCGACCCGGTGGACTTTGCCCGCCGCAATGCCGAGTTTTACGCCCACTACCAGGCCGGTACGCTGGATGTGCACGACTACGTGCGCTTTGCCACCGAAGCCGTGCGCCAGCGCGGCCCCGAGCAGGCGCGCGCCGCGCACGAACGCTTCATGCGCGAGGTGATTGCGCCCGCCATCCGGCCCGAGGCCCAGCAGCTCGTGCGCCAGCACCAGCAGGCGGGGGACAGGGTGCTCATCGTCACCGCCACCAACGAATTCGTCACCCGCCCCATCGCCCAGGCGCTGGGCGTGCAGGAGCTGCTGGCCATGCAACTGGCGCGCGACGCCAGCGGCTGGTACACCGGCGCCATCCAGGGCACGCCCACCATGCGCGAAGGCAAGGTGCAGCGCATGGAAGAATGGCTGTCTGCGCACGGCCTGCGCTGGGCCGACGTGGAAAGCACCTTCTACAGCGACTCCATGAACGACGTCCCCCTGCTGGAGCGTGTGGACCACCCCGTGGCCACCAACCCCGATGCCCGCCTGCGCGCCCTGGCGCAAGAGCGCGGCTGGCGCATCCTCGACCTGTTTTCTGCACACCCATGATCAAAACCTTCATCGACAAACTGCTGGGCAAGGCCGCCAAGGGTGGCAAAGGCGGCAAGCCGCATTTCGGCAAACGCGTAGAGGTGCCTGCAGCCCAGCACGGCATCGACCCCACGCTGGTGGATCGCCGCGCTGTGGAGGTGGTGCACACCCTCAAGCAGGCAGGCTACGAGGCCTACATCGTCGGCGGCGCCGTGCGCGACCTGCTGCTGGGCCTGCGCCCCAAGGACTTCGACGTGGCCACCAACGCCACGCCCGAGCAGGTCAAGCAACTGTTCCGCCGCGCCTTCATCATCGGCAAGCGCTTTCGCATCGTGCACGTGGTGCATGGGCGCGGGCGCGAGCACGAGGTGATCGAGGTCTCCACCTTCCGCGCCTACCTCGACAACGTGGCCGCCGAACAAGTGGGCGGCAACGAGAAAACCAGCAAGGCGCAACTGGCCGGCATGCAGCACGCCGTGGACGCATCGGGCCGCGTGCTGCGCGACAACGTCTGGGGCCCGCAGGACGAAGACGCCACGCGGCGCGACTTCACCGTCAACGCCATGTACTACGACCCCGAAACCCAGACCGTGGTGGACTACCACAAGGGCATCGAGGACGCCAAGAAAAAGCAGTTGCGCATGATTGGCGACCCCGCCCAGCGCTACCGTGAAGACCCCGTGCGCATCATCCGCGCCGTGCGCTTTGCCGCCAAGCTCAGCGGCCTGGGCTTTGCCCTGGACCCCAAGACCGCCGCGCCCCTGGCCCAGTCACAGCACCTGCTGCAAGAGGTGCCGCAAAGCCGCATGTTCGACGAAATGCTCAAGCTCCTGCAGACAGGCCACGCGCTGGCCACCGTGGAGCAACTGCGCAAGCTGGGCCTGCAGCGCGGCATCTACCCGTTGCTGGATCTGGTCGTTGAACGCGCCGACACCCCCCTGGTGCACGCCGCGCTGCAAGACACCGACCGCCGCCTGGCCGAAGGCAAGCGCGTGGCGCCCAGCTTCCTGCTCGCCTGCGTGCTCTGGCAAGACGTGCGCGAAGGCTGGCAGCGCCGCCTGGACGCGCGCGAACACGCTTTCCCCGCGCTGCAGGACGCCATCGACGAAGTCTTCAACCAGCGCATTGGTGACGTTTCTGGCCGCGGCAAGCTGGCCGCCGACATGCGCGAAATCTGGGTCATGCAGCCCCGCTTTGAAAAGCGCGTGGGCCGCATCCCCGAAAGCATGGTGGCGCAACTGCGCTTCCGCGCAGGTTTTGACTTCATGCGCCTGCGCGCCGACGTGGGCGAAGTGGACGAGGCCCTGGCCGACTGGTGGCAAAAGTTCAGCACCGCCGACGAAGACGAGCGCTACGACCTCATGGAGCAGGCGCGCGAAGAGCAAAAGGCCCGCAGCCGCCAGGCCCAGGGCACCGTGCACCGCGTGCCACCACGCACCAAGGTCGCCGACCCGCGCGGCCTGGCGCTGGACGAAGGCGCCGACAACCACGCCCCCGACGCCGACACCGCACCGCCGCCCGAAGGCAGCGCCCCCAAAAAACGCCGCCGTCGTCGCCGCAAACCCGGCGGCGCCGCAGGCGGCAGCGCCCCCGCTGCCGACGCGTGAGCACGCCCGCAAACCCGCCCCCCGCATCGCAGGCGGGCACACCAGCCCCCGCAGTGCACGCCTGGGTCGGCCTGGGCGCCAACCTGGGTGATGCCGCCGCCGCCCTGCGCCAGGCCCTACAGGCCCTGGCCCACACCCCAGGCATCTGCCTGCTGCGCACCTCGTCGCTGTACCGCAGCGCGCCGGTCGATGCCCACGGCCCCGACTACCTCAACGCCGTGGCCGAAATCGCCACCACCCTCAGCCCCCACGACCTGCTCGCCGCCCTGCAAGCCCTGGAGCACGCTGCCGGGCGCGAACGCCCCTACCGCAACGCCCCGCGCACGCTGGACCTGGACCTGCTGCTGTACGGCACCCAGCACATCACCACCCCCGACCTCACCGTGCCCCACCCCCGCATGTTCGAGCGCGCCTTCGTCCTGCAGCCCCTGGCCGAACTGGCGCCCCAGCACGTGCCCGCGCAGGCGCTGCAGGCCGTGCAGGGGCAGGTGATGGAGCGGTGCCAGGGGGCGGGGTGGGCAGATGGATGTGGAGTGTCTGCGGAAATTTGATGAAAAATCGACCGCATCGCACGCCTAGTAAGCGCAAGTAGCTATAAAAATAATAGCAAAATTGGGCCGCCGACCCTGTGCCCGCGTTGGGCAACACGACCCCAAAGCAGCAGTTCAGCCGCTAATTGCTGCGCGACAGTTCTGAGTACGCGATCCTTGTCTGGTTGCGAGCTATAGTTTGCCTCGTTGGCGCCTGCCAGGTTTTGCGGAGTTTTTATGCCTGATTGTTTGAACAGGCCATCCCTGAAACCTATGCTGCAAGCCGCTTCCGGGAGAAATCAGTGTCCAGAATATCCCGCGCGATCCAGTTTATGCTGCGGTTTTGCGGGATAAATTATGTTAGGTATCCAAGAAGGGAGACTCGAATGAGTATATTTAGCTGGTTTACTGACTTGTTTAGCTCAAAATCTGTTTCATCATCTATTGCTGATGGCATCAGTTCGAGTGCCGGAATCGATTCGTTTGGAATAAACTCGCTTGATGATTTTGCGATAAACCCCGCAAATGGCCTACCGATGGTGGATGGTACTGGGGGTGTAGACGTCGAAGGAAATCCTTACGGCACTGACTTTTCGCATGATCATTTAAGTTCTTCGGGCATCGACGATAGTTGGTCATCCAGTTCTTCCTCTAGTTTTGATGACACATGGAGTTCTGGCTCCAGTGACGGATTTTTGGATTGGTGAGCAGTAATGAAGTGGAAAGCATTGGCTGTAATCGGATGGATAATAATCGTATTCGGGTTTCTCTACGTTCTTTCCCTTGCTTATGAACAACAGAAAACGTTCACCTTATTTGTTTTCTTGGCATTCTCGGGGAACATGGCGTACGACGTCACAAAGACCCTTATCAGCTTACACCCGTTATACCGATCAGACTGGGCCGCATTATGCAGGAAAGGATTATGGTCGGTAATCCTTGTGGTGCTTTCTTTTGGTGGTATCGCGTTGGATATATTTTCCGTATTGCCAGCTCACCTAGGTTTACTCATGTGGCTGATTTTTTACATATGGGCAATGTTCCGCCTCTCTGAAATGGAGGCTCACTTCCGGCGTATGCGGAGCAACGGCATCGCCTAACAAACATATATGGACTCCCCCACAACAGCAAGAGCCTGACCGATTGGTGACCAGAGGGTAAAACACCTGCAGTCGTATATCCGGCATCTGTAGTGGGATCGTGAATGTCCCGTGCCGACATGGAATTTGCGGCACCGCGTCGCCATACGTTGCAAGCGGCAGGCAAGCTGCCGGAAGAGTTATCGGCGTCGTGCGGTGTGGGAGGAGCCCGATGGGCCATGAGGGTCGATCAAACTCTTGATTTCATAGCTGCCAGCGCCCATCCCATAAGCGCCAGAGCCCAGTTTCCTTCAGAAAATCAGCGCGGATGCTTGTCCGCCTCCGAGGTAAACGCATCGGCGTAGAACTCCTCCGGCGGCAGGCCGCGCTGGGCGGTGTAGGCGGTGCGGGCGGAATCGACCACGATGGGGGCGCCGCAGGCATACACCTGGTGGCCCGAGAGGTCGGCAAAGTCGTCCAGCACGGCCTGGTGCACAAAGCCGGTGCGGCCGTTCCAGGCGTCTTCGGGCTGGGCGTCGGACACCACGGGCACGTAGTGCAGTTGGGGCATGTGGGCGGCCTGCTCGCGCACCCAGTCGTCCAGGTACAGGTCGGCCGGGCGGCGGCCGCCCCAGTAGAAGTGCGTGGGCCGGGTGATGCCCTTGTGGCGCAGGTGCTCGATGATGGCCTTGATGGGCGCAAAGCCCGTGCCCGAGGCCAGCAGCACGATGGGCTTGTCGGAGTCTTCGCGCAGGTAGAAGCCCCCAAACGGGCCTTCGATGCGCAGGATTTCCTTCTCCTTCATGGCGCCGAACACATGGTCGGTGAAGCGCCCGCCGGGCATGTGGCGGATGTGCAGCTCGATGCCGGGGGCCTGCGCCTGCGTGTGCGGTGCGTTGGCCATGGAGTAGGCCCTGCGCGCGCCGTCACGCAGCACAAACTCCACGTACTGCCCCGCGTGGTAGCGGAAGGTATCGGCCGCAGGCAGTTGCAGTTGCAGTTGCATCACATCGGCAGAGCGGCGCTGCAGCGTGCTCACGCGCACGGGCAGCTTTTTGATGGGGAAGGCGCTTTCGTCGGTGACCTGGCGCGATTCGAGCACCACCGGCGTCTGTGCCACGCCGCAGCAGGTCAGCACCCAGCCTGCGGCTTCTTCGTCGGCGCTCAGGGCCTTGTCCTGGTGTGTGCCGTGCACCACGGTGCCCTCCAGCATCTTGCACTTGCACGAGCCACAGGCGCCGTCCTTGCAGCCGTAGGGCAGGCCCACGCCGGCGCGGATGGCGGCGGCCAGGATGGTTTCGCCCGGCTGGGCTTCAAAGCTGCGGCCGCTGGGCTGCACGGTGACGGTGTGGGGCAGGGCGGGGGTGGGCGCTGCGGTGGTCATGTTTTGGTTATCCTCGCGGGGGTCGAACACGGCAATGCCCTGGATTGTGCCCGCAGTGTTTACCCCTTTTGCGCGCCGGGCCGATGGCTGGCGCGGCGCACCTTTGAGAGCCCTTGCATGAGTTCTGCCTCCCCCGCCTGCAACCTGGGCGCGCTGCCTGCGCGCTTTCGCCGTGCGCGTGTGCTCATCGTCGGCTGTGGCGACGTGGGCCTGCGTGTGGCGCAGGCCTTGCGCGCCAGCGCCACGGGGCGCTCGCCGGTGCGTGTGCTGGCGCTCACCTCCAGCCCCGAGCGCGCGCCCGCCCTGCGTGCCCAGGGTATCACGCCGCTGCTGGGCAACCTGGACCATGCCGCCAGCCTGCGCCGACTGTCCGGCCTGGCCACGCAGGTGCTGCACCTGGCGCCCCCGCCCGGCCAGGGCGAGCGGGACCCGCGCACCCAGGCCCTGGTGCGGGCGCTGCGCTTGCGCTGCCCGCCTGCGGCGCTGGTGTATGCGTCCACCAGCGGGGTGTATGGCGACTGCGGCGGCGCCTGGGTGACCGAAACCCGCGCCCTGGCCCCCGCCACCGCCCGTGCCCGCCGCCGGGTGGATGCCGAGCGCCTGGTGCGTTTTGCGGGCCGCAGCGGCCTGCGCGCCAGCATTCTGCGCGTGCCCGGCATCTACGCCCCCAATCGCGAGGGCGGCACGCCCGAAGCGCGCCTGCGCCGCGGCACGCCCGTGCTGGTGCCTGCCGACGACGTGTACACCAACCACATCCACGCCGACGACCTGGCCCGCGCCTGCGTGGCGGCGCTGTGGCGCGGCGCCCCCCAGCGCGTGTATCACGCCAGTGATGACAGCGACTTGCGCATGGGCGACTACTTTGACCTGGCCGCCGACCTGTATGGCCTGCCCCGCCCGCCGCGCATTACCCGCGCCCAGGCCCAGACCGACATTGCCCCCATGCTGCTGAGCTTCATGAGCGAATCGCGCCGCATGGACAACACCCGCCTGCACCGCGAACTGCGCGTGCGCCTTTGCTACCCCACGGTGGTGCAGGGGCTGCGCTCCTGATCAGCACGGCGCACGGCCGCCCGCAGAACGGCAGGTGCCGTCCGGCCCGGGCAGGCGCCCTGGGCCTGCCCGGGGGTAGCCCTTGCCCTGGTCGTCAAAGCACTGGAATTCGGAGCAGTGCGTGAGCCGGGGCCGGGGCGGCGGCAGGGTGGGCCGGGGGCGTGCCGTGGGCACGACCACAACCTGCGGGCGCTGGGCACGGGCTCTTTCCATCTCTGCGTAGCCCTCGGGGCCCAGGCAGTCCAGGTCCATCTGGCGCTGGGCGGCTTCCAGGCCGGGTTGCAGCACCATGGGTTCGCGGGTCTGGGCTTCGTTCAGCGTCTGCCATTGGCGGCGCGAAGCCTGGCATTGGGGGGACTGGGCATAGTTGGGGCGCGGTGCCGGGGGGCGTTCCAGCAGTTCGCGCTGGCGCTGTGCTTGCAGGCGGGCGGTTTCGGCCTCCTGGCGGGTTCTTTCCAGCTCTAGGCGCTGCTGTTTGCGCTCCAGGGCCTCGGCGGCCTGGGCGCGTTCCTGGGCCAGTTCTTCGGCGCTTTTGCGCGCCTGCACTTCGCGGGCTTTATCGCCGCCGGAGCATTCGCCGTCGGTGTAGGTGACCTGGCCGGTGCGCGGGTCCTGGCAACGCACCACCTGGGCCTGTGCGCTGGCCGCCAGCAGGCCAGTGCACAGCACCCAGCGCAGGATGACGTGGGCGCGGAGCATGGTGGTGCGTGGATGCGCTGTCAGGGCATGCTCTCGGAACTGGGCAGGCACTGGCCGGTCTTGGGGTTGTAGCGGTCGTAGTCGCAGCGCCCTGGGTTGGGCCGCACGGGGCGCTCGCGGTCGCGCCGGTCGCGTTCTCGGGCTTCGCGCTCACGGCGTTCACGGTCGCGATCCCGTGCCTCGCGGTCATGCCGTTCGCGTTCGCGGGCTTCGCGCTCGCGTTCGCGCTGTTCGCGTTCACGGTCGCGGGCCCAGCGGTCGCGGTCGCGCTGTTCGCGTTCCCAGCGTTCACGATCGCGGCGCTCGCGTTCCCAGCGCTCGCGTTCACGTTCGGATTGGCGCCAGTCGGGGGCGGGGTAGGCCGGGTACACGGGCTGCACGCCGGGGCTGTGGATGATGACCGGGTCTGACGGGTACGGGTAGGGACGGGTCGGGTAGCCCGGACCGTCGCTGTAATAGGGCTCGCCGGTGCTGACGCAGCCCGAAGCCAGCAGCGCCAGCGAGCCCAGGGCCAGCCAGCGTGCATAGGGGGGAATGTGTTTCATGGGGTGTGCTTTCAGGCAAGCGGAGGGCCTGCCAAACATTGACGCGCCAGCCATCCCTGCGGTTGACCTGAGGGGATGGGGCCAGCGCCGTCCAAGGCGTATGGTGCGCCCTATCGCCTGCCCGCGCAAGGGTGCGGCCCATGGTTGGTTTTGCAACCATTTTGTCCATTTTGGTGGGCGGGTGCTTTGCACAATGGCACGTCGCATTCCTGAGGAAACCTTGCCATGACCGTTGCCCTTGCCCCGGACTGGAACATCGCCCCGCTCAACGGCCTCTCGCAGGTCAAGGGCCGGACGGACGCCACGCTGTCGGAGGCGCCCATCCACCGCTTCCTGCTCGATACCGTGCAGCGCTTCGCCGACCGGCCCGCCGTGGTCTTCCGTGAACAGGGTGTGCGCTGGACCTGGGCGCAGTTCCAGGCCGAGGTGGACGCGCTGGCAGCGGGCTTCATCGCGCTGGGCCTGCGCGTGGGCGACCGCGTGGGCATCTGGTCGCCCAACCGTGTCGAGTGGCTGGTGACGCAGTTCGCCACGGCGCGCGCGGGGCTGGTGCTGGTCAACATCAACCCGGCCTACCGCATCGCAGAGCTGGAATACGCGCTCAACCTCTCGGGCTGCCGCGCCCTCGTCACGGCCGAACAGCTCAAGACCTCGAAATACCTGGAGATGCTGCAGCGCCTGGCACCCGAGCTGGCCACCTGCGCGCCGGGTGCCCTCAAGGCCGCGCGCATGCCCGCGCTGGAGATGGTGATCCGCATGGGCACCGACCGCACCCCCGGCATGCTCAACTACGACGACGTGCTGGCCAGCGGCCGCGCCCGCGCGGACCGTGCTGCGCTGGATGCCCTGGGCGCTGGCCTCTCGTGCCACGACGCCATCAACATCCAGTTCACCAGCGGCACCACGGGCAACCCCAAGGGCGCCACGCTCACGCACCACAACGTGGTGAACAACGCGCGCTTCATCGCCCAGGCCATGGACTTCACCGAGAACGACAGCCTGTGCATCCCCGTGCCGCTGTACCACTGCTTCGGCATGGTGCTGGCCGTGTTGGCCTGCGTCTCCACGGGCGCCGCCATGGTGTTCCCGGGCGAGTCGTTCGACCCCGTGGCCACGCTGCAGGCCGTGAGCGAGGAGCGCTGCACCGCGCTGCACGGCGTGCCCACCATGTTCATCGCCGAGCTGGACCACCCGCGCTTTGCAGAGTTCGACCTCTCGCGCCTGCGCACCGGCATCATGGCCGGCTCGCCGTGCCCCATCGAGACCATGAAGCGCGTGATCGCCGAGATGCACCTCTCCGAGATCACCATCGCCTACGGCATGACGGAAACCTCGCCGGTGTCGTTCCAAAGCTCCACCACCGATCCGCTGGAGCGCCGCGTCTCCACCGTGGGCCGCATCCAGCCCATGCTGGAGGCCAAGGTGGTCGATGCCGAGGGCCAGGTGCTGCCCGTGGGCGAGAAGGGCGAACTGCTGGTGCGCGGCTACTCCGTGATGCAGGGTTACTGGGGTGACGCCGAGCGCACGCGCGAGGCCGTGCGCGACTGCTGGATGCATACCGGCGACCTGGCCACCATCGACGCCGAGGGCTACTGCAACATCGTCGGCCGCGCCAAGGACATGCTGATCCGCGGCGGCGAGAACGTCTACCCGCGCGAGATCGAGGAATTCCTGTTCCGCCACCCCAAGGTGCAGTCGGTGCAGGTGTTCGGCGTGCCCGACGCCAAGTACGGCGAGGAAATCTGCGCCTGGATCGTGCCCAAGCCCGGCCAGACCTGCACCGAGGACGAGGTGCGCGACTTCTGCCGCGACCAGATCGCCCACTACAAGGTGCCGCGCTACATCCGCTTCGTGGACGACATGCCCATGACCATCACCGGCAAGGTGCAGAAGTTCGTCATGCGCGAGCGCATGATGGCCGAGCTGGGCCTGCAGGAAGCCAAGACGGCGTGACCTAGCGGGCGCGCAGCCCCTGCACCAGCGCGCCCAGGGCAATGCCGCCCAGCGCCCACAGCAGCGTCCAGTTGCCCGTGCCCAGGCCCGCAATGGCGGGCCCAGGGCACACGCCGCACAGCCCCCAGCCCACGCCAAACAGCGCTGCGCCCACGGCGGTGTCACGGTTCCAGGCGCTGGGGTGGGCATGAAAGCTGCCGCCCAGCAGCGGGCGTGCCCGCAGGCGCGGCGCCAGCTTGTAGGCCAGCAGCGTCACCACCACGGCGCCGCCCATCACCAGCATCAGGCCAAAGTCCTGAAAGCGCAAAAAGCCGAGCACGACCTCGGGCCGCACCATGGTCGAGAGTGCCAGGCCGAAGCCGAACAGGGCGCCCGCCGCCAGCACGGCCACAAAGCGCGATAGAGACATGCCTTGCGCGCTCATGCCAGCCACCATGCCACGATGTTGGCTGTCAGAAAGGCCGTACCCATGAAGGTCAGCACCGCCAGCAGCGACGGCCACTGCAGCGAGCCCAGCCCGCAGATGCCGTGGCCCGACGTGCAGCCATTGCCCAGCCGGGCGCCGTAGCCCACCAGAAAGCCGCCCGCCAGCAGTTGCCACACCGGAATGCTGGTGGACTGCGGTGCGCCATCGGCAAAGCCCAGCCACCACAACAGCGCGCCCAGAATGAGGCCCAGTGCATAGACCAGGCGCCAGCCGCGTGAATCGGTAAAGCGCGCCTGCTGGAAGAACGGCCGCTGCACCACGAACGACCAGGTGGACGAAAACACCGTGCTCATGCCGCCGATCAGGCCGGTGAAGACAAACAGCAGCGCCACCGCGCTGCCGATGAGCAGCCCGCCCAGCAGGTAGTGCTGCCAGCCGAAGGGAAAGAGGGAAAGGGTCAGGTTCATGGAATTTGCTGCGGGTCTGAAATCCGAAGGGGTGAAATGGTCAGTTCGGTAGAAACAGCGCTGGGTCCACCATGGCCCGGTTGAGCATCACGCCCCAGTGCAGGTGCGGCCCGGTGGCGCGGCCCGTGGCACCCACGGCGCCCAGCGGCTCTCCGGTGCGCAGCACGTCGCCCACCTGCACGGTGATCTGGCTCAGGTGGCACACCATGGTGAGCAGCCCGCCGCCGTGGTCCAGCCACACGGTGTTGCCGTTGAAAAAATAGTCGCCCGTGTCGATCACCCGGCCTGGCAGCGGCGCCACCACCGGCGTGCCCGTGGGTGCAGCGATGTCCATGCCGCTGTGTGGGTTGCGTGCCTGCCCGTTGAACACCCGCCGCAGCCCGAACGAGCTGGAGCGCCGCCCCGGCGTGGGTACCTGCATGCGCAGGGAGGCATGCACGGCAGGATCGGGCTCGGTGAACGTGGCCATCACCCCCTGCTGATGGGCACGCTCGCGTTCAAAGCGCGCCTGGTCTTCGGGCGACAGGTCCACGGTGCGCGGCGACACCTTGAGCTGCTGCTCGGCGTAGCGCTTGGCGGCGATGCGGTAGCCCACCGGGCGCGAGCTTCCGTCCGGCAGGCGTACCTTGATGTGCGCGGTGCCGGGCTCGGCCGCCAGGGCAATGCCCACCACGGCCGTCCACTCCCGCGCATCGCCCACCACCAGCAGCGGCACATCGCCCGCAAAGGCCTCGGGCCTGGTGGCCGCAGGCCCCAGCGAGAGGCGGGCCACCCCGCCGGGCACAGGCAGTGCGCGGGGCCAGACCTCAGCATCCGCCGCCGGAGCCGTGGCCGCCGGGGCCGCAAACGCGCGCGCTGGCAGTGCCAGCAGGCCGAGGGTGCCCAGCAGGGCACGCCGCGAGGGAAAAGGGCGGGTGAAACGCATGGCCTGCATTGTGCAGCGGCCATCGGTCCGGGCGCCGTGCGCCTTCAGATAGCATGGCGCATGACCACCCATTACGAGAGCGTGCACCCCGACACGCTGTACCCTGAAGCCTTCCACGTGGCGCCGCCCGACACGCCCCTGGGGCGCAGCCTGGTGCCGCGCCGGCCCGGCGTTTTCATCCGCAAGGCGCCAGCGCCGGAGCAGGCGCCAGTGCAGGAACCCCAGGAGCCGCCCACGGAGCGCGAGAAACCCGTGCGCGAGCTGGCGGCAGGCCAGTTCGGCCTGGTACCGCAGTGGGTCAAGTCGGCGTCCGATGCCAAGCTGCGCTCGACCAAGCTGGTCAACGCGCGGGCGGAAACCGTCACCACCTCCAACAACTTCCGCGAGGCCTGGCTGGGCGCGCGGCGCTGCATCGTGCCCATGATGGCCTTCTTCGTGGATGACCTGCGCAGCGGCAAGCCCGTGCCCACGCGCATCGCGCGGGTGGACGGCCAGCCGATGGGCGTGGCGGGCCTGTGGGAGTGCTGGACGGGGGCCGAGGGCGAGACCATCACCAGCTACACCCTGCTGACGGTGAACGCCAACAACCACGCGCTGATGCACCGCTATGGCCATGACGGCAGCGAAAAGCGCATGCCTGCGGTGCTGAGCGAAGGCGCCTACGACGCCTGGCTTGGCGCCCACCCGGAAAAGGCCCGCGAGTTTTTGCGCAGCTATCCCGCCAACTGGCTCACGGCCAACCCGGTGCAGAAAGAGCGGGTGCGACCAGCGCAGAACTTTTCAGCAAAAAGTGGCCCAAACGCTTGATGGAAAAGCGCTGACAGCTATGAACAATGAAGCAAAAAAAGACCGTTGGAGGGTTTCGGCCGCAGGGGCACTGCTCTGCGCCGCGCTGGTGCTGGCGGGGTGCGCCGCACCACCTCTGCCGCACCATGGGCCGCAGGAGAACTTCGCCTCGGTGGCCACCTATGCGCGCCTGTTCGATGCCGCCCCCGCGCACACCTGCGAGGCTGCGCGCCGCGCCTTGCTCAGCCAGGGCTACCTGATCCAGGCGGCATCGGCCGAGCAGGTGGAGGGGCGCAAGAACTTCCAGCCCGACGCCGAATCGCACCTGCAAATCTACATCCGCGTGGTCTGCGTGCCCGATGCGCCGCAAGGCGTGCTCAGCACCGGCTTTGTCACGGCGGTACAAGACCGCTACACGGTCAAGAAAGTCAGCAACTCCGCCAGCCTGGGCGTGGGCGGCATCGGCTCGGTGTCGGTGCCGCTGACGGCGGGCAGCGAGGCGCTGGTCAAGGTGGGCAGCGAAACCATTGCCAGCGAGGCCTTCTACGACAGTTTTTTCGAGCTGGTGCGCGGCTACCTCGGCACGGCCGAGGCGCAGGAAGACTGAGCGGCCAGGCCTTACTCCTGCGCCACAAACTCGTAGGTCACGGCCTCGCTGTCCACCATGTCGAGGATGTCGTTGAGTTCGTCCTCGTCCTCGGTGCTGCTCCACACGTCCTCGGGGTTGGCGGCAAACAGGGGCTCCACGGCCATGTCCAGGAAGGCGCCGTCGGCCATGCGGATGACTGGCGTGCCTTCGGAGGTCTGCACCAGTTGCCAATCGTCCGGGACGGACATTTCCAGTTCGATGGTGACTTTGAGGGTTTTCATGCGGGCGCTCCAAGGGTAGGTGGGGCCCGAGGGTAACCCATGTGTTGGCACAATGGTGCGAACCACCACCTGCCCACGCGCTGTTTGCCATGCCCTCTGCCTTTGCCCACGCCACCATCGGTACCCCAGGCCAGCCCTGGGGGCCTGCAGACATCGCCCAGTGGCGCGCGCGCCAGGTGCGCCAGCGCAGCCATGCCGACGATGTGCTGGCCGTGCTGGCGGGGTTGGATGCGCAGTGGCAGCGTGAGCCCTACGGCGAGCTGGTGTACGGCAGCCGCCGCTACCCCCTGCACGCCCTGCGCAGCAAGGACTGGCAGGACCACCGACCCACCGTGCTGGTGACGGGCGGCGTGCACGGCTACGAAACCAGCGGTGTGCACGGCGCGCTGCGCTTTGCACGTGAGCATGCCGCACGCTACGCCGGGCGGGTCAACCTGCTGGTGGTGCCCTGCGTCAGCCCCTGGGGCTACGAGCACATCCAGCGCTGGAACCATGACGCCATCGACCCCAACCGTTCGTTCCGCGAGCCCAGCCCGGCGCAGGAGGCAGCGGCGCTCATGCGCCTGGTGGCGCCGCTGCACGGGCAGTTTGCCGCGCACATTGACCTGCACGAAACCACCGACACCGACGAAACCGAGTTCCGCCCCGCGCTGGCCGCGCGCGACGGCAAGCCGTTCGAGCCCGGCAGCATCCCCGACGGCTTCTACCTGGTGGACGACACCGAGAACCCCCAGCCCGCCTTCCAGCAGGTCATCATCGAAGCGGTGGAAAAGATCACCCACATCGCGCCCACTGACGCGCAGGGCCAGCTCATCGGCTCGCCCGCCGTGGCGCGCGGCGTGATCCGCTACCCGCTGCGCACGCTGGGCCTGTGCGCCAGCGTGACCGGCGCGCGCTACACCAGCACCACCGAGGTCTATCCCGACAGCCCCCGCGCCACGCCCGAACAGTGCAACGCTGCACAGGTGGCGGCGGTGTGCGCGGCGATCGATTTCGTGCTGGCGCAGGCGTCGGCCTAGCCGTTGCGCAGTTCGTCCGCCAGCAGATCGAACACGCAGCGGATGCGGCGCGCCGTGTGCAGCTCGCGGTGCGTGACCAGCCATACCGGAAACCGCACCGCAGGCACCTCGTCCAGCACGCGCACCACGCCCGGCGTTTGCTGCGCAATCTCGTCCATCATGGTGCCAATGCCCAGGCCCTGGCGCACCATCTCCCAGGCGGTGGAGGCGTTCTCGGCCAGCACCTTGAACTGCGCCGCCCCCACCGGCAGGCCATGCGCCTGCAGGTAGGCCTGGTAGCGGCCTGCGCGGTCGGCGCCGATGAAGTCGCAGTGCGCCGCATCGGCGGCAGTGCGCGGGTGCCCGTGTGCAGCCACCCAGGCGCTGCTGGCGTAAAAGCCCGCCGTGGCGTGGCGAATCAGCCGCCCGATCAGGTCCGGCTGGTCGGGGGCCACATGGCGGATGGCGATGTCTGCCTCGCGGCGCAGCAGGTCGCTGAGCTGGTTGGTGGTCACCACCTCGATCACGATGCCCGGCGCCTGCTGGCGCAGCCGCGCCACCGCGCGGGGCAGGATGTGGGCCGCCACCGCATCGCTGGCCGACACCGACACCACCCCCTCCACCGCCTGCGAGCGCCCCGTGGCCATGAGCGCCAGGGCATCCGCCGCAGCGCCCATGGCGCGGGCCTGGGCCAGCAGCGCCTGGCCCGTGGCCGTCAGCACCATGCGCTTGCCCACGCGCTCGAACAGCATCACGCCCAGTTGCTGCTCCAGCGCGGCCACCTGGCGGCTCAGCGTCGGCTGGGTCTGCCCCAGCTTGCGCGCGGCGGCCGAGAGCGAGCCGGTGTCCGCCGTCTCCAGAAACGCGCGCAAAAGGTTCCAGTCGGGGTGATTCATGCAAAAACGTATTACCTAACTGCAAATTATGGGCCTATGCAGTTGATTGGTGTATGGATAGCATCGCTGCATGTTTTCACGCCCCGCCATGACGACCACGCCCACCCCCCTGGCCACAAACGCGTTGCCGCCCGCGCCACCCGACCCCGCCGCTCTGCGCCAGAGCGCTCGCTTCTGGGACAAGATGGCGCGCAAGTACGCCGCCAGCCCCATTGCCGACGAGGCCGGTTACGAGGCCAGCCTGCGCCGCACCAGCGAACTGCTGGCCGAGTCAGACCAGGTGCTGGAGATCGGCTGCGGCACCGGCACCACGGCCTTGCGCCTGGCCCACCGGGTGCGGCGCCTGCATGCCACCGATGTGTCTTCCCAGATGGTGTCCATTGCCCAGGAAAAGCTCGCGGCCACCCCGGTGGCGCAACTGGACTTTGCCGTGCTGGACGCTGCAGGCGCCGCCCAGCAAGCACCCCAGGCCTACGACGTGGTGCTGGCCTTCAACGTGCTGCACCTGCTGCCCGACCTGGACGGCGGGCTGGACGCCGTGTGGCAGGCGCTGCGGCCGGGCGGGTTCTTTATCTCCAAAACGCCGTGCGTGGCGGAGATGAACCCGCTGATCCCTTGGGTGGCGCTACCGCTGGCGCGCGCCCTGGGCTTGGCACCACCCGTGCACTGCTTCCAAGGGCCGGCGCTGGAGGCCACCATTGCGCGCCATGGCTTCGAGGTGCTGGCCGTGGAGCGCCACGCCACCAAGGGCCGCGACGTGCGCCCCTACATCGTGGCGCGCAAGCCGCACCAGGCGGCCACGGTGGCCGACCCCGCATCGGCCCCGCGCTGACGGGTGTGTAAGATCTGAATGAAATTGGCCTCTAACGCCCATCAGTAAAGCGCTGGCAGCTATTGAAACAATAGCGCCATCACATGGCCGGAATCTCTGGCTCCACCAGCAGCGCCAGCAGTTGCAGCGAATCCTGCCAGCCCAGGTAGCACTCGGCGGTGGGGATGGCGGCAGGAATGCCCTCCTGCACCACGCGCAGCTCGGTGCCCACGGCCACGGCCTGGAGCGTGACCGTGGTGCGCATCTCGCCCGGAAGGTCGGGGGTGTCGAAGCGGTCGGTGTTCACGATGCGCTCGCCCGGCACCAGCTCCAGGTACTCGCCGCCGAAGGCATGCACCTGGCCGTTGCCCAGGTTGGTGAACTGCATGCGGTAGCGGCCGCCCACGCGCAGGTCCTGCTCCAGCACCCGCCCAGTGAAACCGTGCGGCGGCAGCCATTTGGCCATGGCGTCGGGGTCAAGGAAGGCGCGGTACACGCGCTCGGGCGGCGCGCGCAGCACGCGGTGCAGGGTGACGGTGCCGGTGGGGGCGGTCATGGGCGGGCTCCTTTCGAACAGCGGTGCCGGCAAGGTCCGGGGCGGCACGACCCGGCGCCCACTGTACGACGATCGGATTTTTTCCGCTTCGGACCGCCGCGCCCGGCAGCGCAGCCATAAGGCCGGGCCTTCAGGCCGCGATGGTCTGCACGCGGTAGCTCTCGCTGCCCTCGGCCCAGGCCAGCAGGCGGTCGATGTTGGGGTGCTTGCCGGGGTGGGTCAGCGCGTCCTGCGTGTGCTCGGCGTACCACTCCAGCCCCAGGTGCGCGGCGGCGGGCGTGATGTGGCCGCCGTACAGCGCCGCCAGTGCGGCGTACACCGCCAGCGAGCCGGCCTGGCCGGGTTTGTTCTCCAGGGTGGCCAGCACCTGCCCGTCCGCGCCCAGCAGGTGCAGGGCGGCCAGGTGGGAGGCGGAAGGCAGTTGCTTGAGGCGGTCGGCGAAGTTCATGGTCTGTGGGGGCAGAGGTTTGGATGAAAAGTGCCTTGAAGGCATGTGTATCAAGCGCAAGATGCTACCAAAACCGAAGCAATCAGCGGCTCCCCACGGCGATGGCACGGTGCCGGTGCCGGGCGGATCGCAAGACAACGCGCCCCCTTGCTTGTGTAGTGTTTCACTCTGATTGGCACTTTCAGAGCCCCGAAAAAGCTGCCCGGCTAGGCGCGGCGCGCAGGCAATGGTGGCGCCCTTGTCAAGCGCTGCAACGACGCTGGGCGGCTTTTTCGGGGCTCCCTTCGGGCCAGTGGCCAAGGGGCCATCTGCGTTGTTGCAGTGGCTTGACGTAACCCGTTATGCCTGCGCCCCTGCGCCTAGCAGCTGACCCCTTGGCCACTGGCTGAAAGTACCAATCAGAGTGAAACACTACACTAGAATCCGCCCCACGGGTGCTGAGGGGCGCCCGCCCGCACAAGAGGCTCTCACCCTCGGCCCGCACCACGGGCTTTTTTCTTGTTGCCTGACAGCTTCATCCCTTGTTTCGTCGGCCCCGCGCGGGGGTGGCCGCACACGATGCCAAGGAACCTGTCATGGACTCTTCCCCCGTTTTCCCGTCCCCCCAGCCCGGCGCCGCCGCGCAGCGCCGCGCGCTCACTCGCCACTACAAAGACAACCCGCCGCCCATGGGCGTGTACGCGATCCGCTGCGAGGCGGAAGGGCTCGTCTGCGTCAAGGCCAGCACCAACCTGCCGGGCGCGTTCAACCGCGAGCGCTTCCAGTTGCGCATGGGCGGCCACCCCGACCGGCGCCTGCAGCAGGCCTGGCGCACGCACGGCGAGGCGGCGCTGCGCTTCGAGGTGCTCGATACGCTGAAACCCCGCGCCGATGCCACCGACGCCGAGCACCGCGCCGACCTGGCCGCGCTGCTTGCGCTGTGGCAAGAGGAGCTGGCGGCATGAGCGCGCCGGCCCTCGATCTCTGCCTGGGCATCAGCCTGGCCCACGCCCGGCTGCAACTGGCGCTGGACGACGCGCTGGGCACCTGGCACGGCATTGGCCATGCCGACTTCATCCTGCTGCACGTGCTGGCGCGGGCCGAGGGCGGCTGCCTGCCCACGGCCGCGCTGGTGGCGCCACTGGGCGTGCCGCTGTCGGCGGTGGTGCGCCGCCTGATCCCGCTGGAGAAGACCGGCCACATCGCGCGCGCGGCGGGCCAGGTCAGCCTGCGCCCCGCCGGCCGTGCCGTGCTGGACGAAGCCCGCGCCACGGCCAGCTCGCTGTGTGCTGACGCGCTGCAGGGCCTGCCCGAGGGTGCCACGGATGCGGCGGCGCTGCTGCGCCACCTGGCGCCCACCACCATGGCGGGGTCGGCGTGAACAGCGCGCTGGACGAACTCAAGACCCGCGCCCGCGTGCGGCTCAACCGCGCGCGGCGCGAGGGCGTGGCGGGCAGCCTGCAACTGGCCGACTGCCTGCACGACGCCGCGCGTGCCGTGGGCTTTGCCCACTGGGACCACGCCCGCCGCGTGCTGTGTGGCCAAGCTGCGGCGGGGGACGATCTGGGCGACTTCTGGCACGCACCGGGCACCGGCATCCTGCTCAACCATTGGTTCGCGCGCCACGAGGACGCCCTGGCCGTGCTCGGCACGGATCGCACGGCCTACCTGCTGCCCTACCGGCGCCAGTGCTTCATCGTGCAGGCGCCGTTCATTGAGGCCCTGGGCCTGGACCCGGACGACCCGCACTGGGGCGCGCTGCGCCACGACCTGGTGGCAGGCCTGGGCACGCCCGCGTGGCTGGCGCTGGCGGCGCAGCGCGTGCGCGCGCCGCTGGCGACGTTCGCGGGGCGGTAAAAGCCCGCCAGGCCAGGCCGCCGGCCTGGCAGCGGGCGCTACTCCTCGTCCTCGTTGTCGTCGTCTGCTTTCACGCGGCGGTCCAGCCGCTCGCGCAGCGCCCCGGCTTCTTGCGTGAACTGGGGCACCGGCACGGCGGGGGCCACGCGCAGGCTGGGCGGGAACAGGCTGCTCATGTACAGCTGGTTCGACAGCCGCGCATGGTTGAGCCACTGCACCCCCATCCAGGCGGGCAGGCCCAGGGCCAGCACGGCGCCCACCGTCCAGGCCAGGCCGGTGCGGCGGCGCGGCAGCACGGCGGCCAGGTGGGCGTAGATGCCTGCGGCCAGCACCAGGGTGATGAGCACATAGCCAAAGCGCGAGACAGCCTCCCACGACAGCGCAAACGCCGCCAAGCTGGTCGCCAGCGACACGGCTTCGGCCCCCAGGTACAGCGCGCAGGCAATGCGCATGTGGCGCCAGAACTGCAGGTGGCCGTCGAACACCTTGTTGGCAATGGCCCACAGCCCGGCCCAGCCGCCCATGAACAGCGCTATGCCCAGCAGCGCGCCGGGCAGCGCCTTCAGGTACTTGGTGCTGTCGTCGGCCTTCAGCCACTCAGCGGCCAGCACGGCGGCCAGCATCAGTGCCAGCAGGGCCACGGTGGCGGCCAGTGTGCGCCAGGGGAAGTGCGGCAGCGGCAGCTCTTGCGCGATGGGCGCATCGGCCAGGCGCAGTGCAATGCGCGTGCGGCCGATCTCCAGCGGCGCGCCGTCGGGCCAGTCGAAGCGCTCGCCACTGGCGTGGCGCTTGCGCTGCAGCAGGGCGCCGTTGAGGGTGTGCTGCACCTCCACGCTCACAGTGCGGGGCGCGTCCGCAGCCCGGTCGATGCGCAGGTGTGTGGGCGCCACATGCGGGTCGTCCAGCACCAGGTCGCATTCCAGGCTGCGGCCCACGGTGACGGGCCAGCGCGTGACGGGTGCGCGCGCCAGCAGCGCGCCGTGGCGGTCAAAGGCCTCCAGCAGGGCCAGGGTGGGCATCATGGCGCGGCCTCCCACCGGAAGGACTGCAGAAAGCGCTCGGCCAGCTTCAGGCCGTTGTCAAAGCCAATGCCGCGCACGTCCAGGCGGCCCAGCACGCCCTGCGTGGGCTGGTTGAGGGTGGCGGCCAGCACCGTCATGTCGTACAGGCCGGGCAGCTTGCGGTAGGCCGACATGCAGACCACCGCGCGCAGCGGCAGGCCGCCCTGGTCCACAAAGCGCTCGGCACACTCGGCCGCCGTCTTTTGGCGGCTGCCCCGGTTGAGAATGCGTTCATTGGCAAAGCTGCGCGAATACATGTGCGCGAAGCGCGCCGCGCCGTAGCTGGGGGCGCTGTAGGCCTCGTAGCCCAGGCGCACCGTGCCGGTGCTGAAGTCGCCCGCCACCACATGGCTGTTGGTCTGGCATGCCGAGCGCTCCAGGTGCAGCGCGCTGTAGTCCGGGTCGCGCCCGCTGCCCCAGCAGCGCGCCAGCGCGTCGTCGGGCACGGGCACCAGGTAGTTGCCGTGGCGCTGCTCCTGGAAGGGGGTCTGCAAAAAGCGCTCGGTCAGCAACTGCTGGTGCACCAGCAGTTGCCGCGCCACCTCCTTGTGGGCGGGCTGCGTGATGGGCTGGGCGCTGGCCGCGCGCTGCACCAGGGCCTGGGCAAACTCGGCCGGGATGAGAAAGCTCACCTGCTCGCCATCGAGCCGCTTGGCCACGTTCACGCCCAGCACGCGCCCCGCGTCGTCCACGGCGGGGCCGCCGCTCATGCCGGGGTTGAGCGTGCCGCCAAAGAAGATGCGCGGGTAAAAGCTGCGCCGCACCAGGCCGTTGTAGGTGCCTTCGGTCACGGCAAAGCCAATGTCCAGTGGGTTGCCCAGCGAGTAGATGCGCTCGCCCTGGGCCAGGGGCTCGGCGGCGGGGCGGAACTCCAGCACTGGCGCAGGGGCCGTGCGTTGGCGTGCGCGCAGCACGGCCACATCGTGCTGCACGTCGAACGCCAGCAGATCGACGTCACCCTCCTGCCCGTCGATGGTGACGTACACGCCCCGGTAGCGCTCGGGCTCCAGCGCCAACTGGCTGGCCACATGGAAGTTGGTCACGATCAGCCCATCGGCCGACACGAAAAAGCCCGAGCCAATCGACGCCTGGGTGTTGGAGTTGCGCAGCAGCGTGCGGATCTGCAGCAGCTTGTCGCGCGACAGCGCATGGATGCGCCGGGCGTCACGTGAGAGCGCCGCCGCCTGCGCCGCCGAAGGTTGCGCGGCCGAGGCGGGGGCGCCGGGCGCATCGGCGTTGATGGGTGGGTTCTGGGCACTGGCCAGGCCGCAGGCCAGCCAAAGGAGAGGGGTAACAAGCCGGCGCGGCCAGCGGGAGATGGAAGGCATCGCGGCATTCTAAGAACGTGATGCGGCGCCAACACTGCGCTCGCGCAAGCTCCGGCCTGGGCCGGGTCAGAACGACGAGCCCGGCTCGCTCAAAAACGCCAGCTCCTGCGCCGTGGACGCCCGCCCCAGCACGGCGTTGCGGTGCGGATAGCGGCCAAAGCGCTCGATGATGGCCTGGTGCTGCAGTGCGAAGCGCAGGTTGCCCTCCAGCCCCGGCTGCGCGAAGAGCCGCACCGACTGCGCGTGGATGGCGGCCGACTCGCTGTGCATGTAGGGCATGTAGGCAAAGGCCCGCTGCGCCGGGGGCAGGGCGCGGTCCTGGCCGCTGGCCACCAGCTCTTGCGCCAGCACCAGGGCCATGCCGTCCTGCGCGAAGGCGCGCGGCGTGTCGCGCCACACGTTGCGCGAGAACTGGTCCAGCACCACGATCTCGGCCAGCCGCCCCGGCGTGCTGGCGCGCCAGCCCGACAGCTCGCCGCGTGCGGCGGCCTCCAAGGTGGGGCCGAAGCGCTGGGCAATGGCCGCGTCGAGCGCGGCATCCTTGGCGAAATGCTGCGCGGCGCTCAGCTCGTCGAACCAGAAATGCAGGACGGCTGCTGGATCGGTGGTGGTTGGTGAAGTCATGGTGCATGCCAAAAGTGGTTCGCGGGGCGCATGGGCAAAGCGCTGCAAGTGGGGGTGGCCAGTGGCCTTCAAGCCTGCCACACCCCAAACCCCGCCGAGCGCAGGTCGATGCCGATTTCGATCTCCCTGTCCACCGCCTCTTCATAGCCCATGGGGTTGAAGCCCTCGTACAAGTCAGGCAGCAGCCGCAGGCCGTATTGCGTCACAAACCGGTTGGCCTGGATGCCCGCCTTGTGCTTGTCAAAGCGCACGTCCGGGTCCAGCCCCGTCATGCCCACGTACACGCAGGGCTTGCCGTCGATGTAGCCGGGGTTGCACTTGCGAAAGCGCGGCTCGTTCAGCACGTCCTTGGAGAGTTCGACCACGTAAACGTGGTGGTGGGGTTTGCGGCGGCGCATGGGGGTTGTGGGCCTTCTCACACCTCGGGCACAACCCGCCGCAGGGCGCGCACCTTTTGCCACAACACCGCCTTGGGCATCTGCATGGCCATGGCCTGCATGCAGCGCTCCAGCCAGCCGGTGCGCGTCTGCAGCCGGTCGATCGCCTTGCCCAGGTCGCGCGCCACCGAGGGGCCATAAGCCTCTTCCGCCTTCGCCAGCGCGGCGCGCAGGGCGGGCAGGGGCAGGCCCATCATGGCCAGGTCAATCACGTCGCGGCTGAACACGCCGTCGTCCGCCTGGCGGTCGGAATTGGCCAGCAGCTTGGATGTGGCCAGGTCCAGCCGCGTCAGCGTGCTCACGCCGCACAGCGTGTCGTCGGCCACCTGGGGCTCCAAAGCAATGCGGGCCTCGCGCACGATTTCCAGTTTGATCGCCTGCCCATCCATCTGCACCTGCGTGCGTATGCCGTACTGGTCGGCCCGTATCTCACGCAATGCCGCCAATGGCTGCGCGTGCGCGTGGGTGATGGCAGCCAGCCCGTGCGGGCCGGTGAGCAGTTGCCGCAGCTCGTGGTAACCCGCCGCGTCAGACACCAAAAAAACAATGTCCACCGACTCGCGGTATTCGCCATGGCGCAGCGCAATGCAGGTGCCGCCGCCAAACAGGCAGCCATGCTGGCGCAGCGTGTCCCCGTTCAGTGCCTGCAGCACATGCGCAATGCGCTGGTGGTGCGGGCGCTCAAACTGCATCGCTGGCCCCCGTGCCGGTTTCGGCGCTGGGCGGCAGGGCCAGCCGCAAAGCCTGCAGCAGGGCCTGTTCGTTGGCAGACATGGCCTGCATGTCGAGGTGCCGCGCATTGCGCTCGTATATGCCCAAGGCCTCCGCAGGCGTGAGCGTGTCGGTGCCATGCACCTGCCAGGCCAGCGCGCGCAACTGCGGGTAGTCGGCCAGCGGCACCCGGGCCGGAATCCAGCCGGTGCGGTCGGGTGCTGGCTTTGCTGCATCGGCTGCGCTGGGTGTTGCCTGCAGCCCCATGCCCAGCGCCGCCAAGGCGTTGCACCACGCGCCCATGGTGACCGATGGCTCGCCCTTTTCGATGCGGTGCAGTGTCACCCGCGACAGGCCCGCTGCCTCGGCGGTCACCGTCGCACTCAGCCGCAGCGCCTTGCGCTGGGCGCGAATTTGTGCGCCCAAGGTTTGAAGTTGGGCGGCGCATTGCTCGGGGGTAAGGGGTGCGGGTGATGGCATTTGTTTCTCATTATTTTCAAAACATCAATTTTGTCAAATATGAGAATCACTTTTCCATCTATCGAGCGTTATGGTGCGTAACCTCCGCGCCTATTTCGATTTTCAAAGCCAAATTCGGCTCTGACTCTTGATAGGCAAGCGCAAGCAGCTATAAAAACAGAAGCAAACTGGGTACGCAAGGAATCAAGGCAATGACCCCGGCGTGCCCGCCAGCGCCCCCAGCAACCGCGCGCTCACCTCGGTGGCGTCGGGGGTGGCGAACTGCATGTTGTGCTGCTCTGTCAGCGGGCCGTGGCCGGGCTCCATGCCACCGTCAGCGCCGTAGCCCATGGCCTTGAACTTCCAGACCCCGCCCACCTCTTTGAGCGAGCCCACATGCGTCCCATCGGCCGTGTGCACCGCTACCACCTCGGCGCTGATGGGTAGCAACTGCAAGGGGCCCGCCACCGGGCCGGATGGTACGTGGGCGTAGGTGGGTGCAAAGCCAGGCGGTTGGGGCGGGGTCAGAGGCATGGCGATGTTTGTATCCCAAAACCGCGGCACCCAACCCAGGTGACGGCTGCCTTGGCCTTCACGTCGTCGGCGTAGACGTTGTTGTTTCTGGCGCCGGCCATCGTTTTCACTGCAATCAGTGTTCGGACGTGCTGGCTGGGGCCGCTTGCTCCGTGTGCGCTGTGGTCTTGCGCTTTTCTGCCGGCACCACTTTGCCGAAGGCCTGGGCCAGTTTTTGGGCCTGCTGGGCGGATTGCAGCAGGGCCTTTTGCAGCGCGCGGGGGCTGGGGGTCAGTCGCGGGCCATGGTTTGCAGTTTGCGCCATAGTGCTGTGTCCTCGATGGTCTGCTGTCCGTGGGTCAGATGGGCCACGGTCTGGGCGGTGTGCCCGCTGGAATTGTCAAACACCATCCACTCGTCTGCCACGCCTGCATAAAGCTGCAAGAAGTTCCGCAGGCTGCGCCCGAAGCGGCGCTTGATCACGTCGGCCGGCACATCGTGGCCGCCCAGGGCTACGCGGTGTTTGACGCGGCGCTGGGCCAGCCGGCTGCTGCTCAAGACAAAGTAGTAGATGGCCACATGGTAGCCGCGCTCCTTGAGCCGCAGCAAGAATGGGTGAAAGCTCCTGCTGGACAAAGTGGATTCAAAAGCAAAGTCGGCACGCGCCTGGGCCAGCTCGCGCAAGCGGTTGTGCATGATGCGGCCCGCCGCAAAGGCCACGGTCTCGGTGCGTTGGCCGGCCAGGCCGCGGGCAATGTAGTCCGCATTGACGAAGGTGGGGATGCCCAGCGCTCCCAAGATCGCATCGGCGTGGGTGGACTTGCCGGCCCCGTTGGGGCCAGCAAACACCACGACGCGCGGGGCGGGCGGGTCAAGGGGCATTCACTTCCCCCACGAGTCCTTCAAGCCCGTGACCCGGTTGAACACCGGCTTGCCCGGCGCATGGTCCTTGCGGTCGGCCACGAAGTAGCCAAAGCGCTCGAACTGGAACTTGTCGTCGGGCTGCGCTGCCGCCAGCGAGGGCTCCACATAGGCGGTCACCACCTTCAGGCTGCCCGGGTTCAGCAGGGCCAGGAAGTCCTTGCCGCCTGCGTCGGGCTGGGCGTCGGTGAACAGGCGGTCGTACAGGCGCACCTCGGCCTGTACACCGTCGGCCACGCCCACCCAGGTGATGGCGGCCTTGGCCTTCACGCTGTCGGCGCCGGGGGTGCCGCTCTTGGTGTGGGGGATGACCTTGGCGTGCACTTCGGTGACCTGGCCGCTGGCGTCCTTGGTGCAGCCGGTGCATTCGATAACGTAGCCGCCCTTGAGGCGCACCACGGCGCCGGGGGACGTGGACCCGTCAGGGTTCACCTTGGGCGGGGTCAGGCGCTTGTAGCCCTTGGGCGGCACTTCCTCGAAGTCTTCGCGTTCGATCCACACTTCCTTGCCGATCTGGAACACGCGGTCGGGCGGGGGCGTCTGGCCTTCGGCGATGGCGCTGTGGGGCAGGGCGGGCTGGGTGCAGGCCTCCAGGTAGGCGTCCGAGCCAAACACTTCGGCCCAGTTGGTCAGCACGAGCTTGACCGGGTCCAGCACGGCCATGCCGCGGTGGGCCTTGTTTTCCAGGTCTTCGCGCAGGCAGCCTTCCAGGGTGCTGTAGTCGATCCAGGAGTAGTCCTTGGTCACGCCGATGCGTTCGGCAAAGAGCTGGATGCTGCCTGGCGTGTAGCCGCGGCGGCGCAGGCCCACGATGGTGGGCATGCGCGGGTCGTCCCAGCCGCTCACGTGCTTGTCGTTCACCAGTTGGGCGAGCTTGCGCTTGCTGGTGATGACGTAGGTGAGGTTGAGGCGGGCAAACTCATACTGGCGCGGCGCGGGGGCGGCGAGCAGGCCGCCCTCAATCAGGCGCTCCATCAGCCAGTCGTAGAAGGGGCGTTGGTCTTCAAATTCCAGCGTGCAGATGCTGTGGGTGATCTGCTCCAGCGCGTCCTCGATGGGGTGCGCGAAGGTGTACATGGGGTAGATGCACCATTTGTCGCCCGTGTTGTGGTGTGTGGCGCGGCGGATGCGGTAGATGGCCGGGTCGCGCATGTTGATGTTGGGGCTGGCCATGTCGATCTTGGCGCGCAGCACCATGCTGCCGTCTTCGTGCTGGCCGTCGCGCATTTCGCGGAAGATGCGCAGGTTCTCGGCCGGGGTGCGGCTGCGGAAGGGGCTGTCCACGCCGGGCTTGCCGAAATCGCCCCGGTTCACGCGCATTTGTTCGGCGGTTTGTTCGTCTACGTAGGCGTGGCCGGCCTCGATCAGGCATTGGGCGGCGCGGTACATGAAGTCGAAGTAGTCGCTGGCCTGGTAGGGCTTGTCGTTGCCGGGCTGGGCCCAGTCAAAGCCGAGCCATTTCACGGCGTCGATGATGCTGTTGACGTACTCCTGGTCTTCCTTCTCGGGGTTGGTGTCGTCAAAGCGCAGGTGGCACACGCCGCCGTAGTCGCGCGCCAGGCCGAAGTTCAGGCAGATGCTCTTGGCGTGGCCCACGTGCAGGTAGCCGTTGGGCTCGGGCGGGAAGCGGGTGCGGATCTTGGCCGGGTCGGGCTGGCCGGCCGCGTGGTGGGCGGCGTCGCCGGGGCTGCCGGCCCAGCGGCGGCTGGCGTAGGTGCCTTTTTCGAGGTCGTTCTCGATGATTTGGCGCAAGAAGTTGCTGGGACGGGTGGTTTCGGCAGCCGCGGCGGTGGCCGCGGGTTGGGTGTTGGCGGGGGTGGGGGTGCTCATGCGGGCATTTTAGGGGGCGCCCCCGTGAAGTTTTGCGCGCTGCCAGATGGCGTGTGTACGTCCAGAAACAAAAAAGTGGGCGGTTTCTGCCATCCTTTGGCCTACCTCGTGCGTTAGCTGCACATGGGCAGGGTCTGGCACGGTGCCGGGGCCCTGGCTGGTAAAGGAGATTGTGATGTCCTCAACCCGTTCTTTCCTTGGCATGGTGGCTGCGGCCGGTGTGGCATTGGCACTGGCCGTGGGTGCAGCCCCTGCGCAGGCGCGTGATGTGTATTGGTCTGTGGGGGTCAACTCCCCTGGGGTGTCGGTAGGGGTGGGCAATGGCGGTTACCCCGTGTATGTGGCCCCGGCGCCTGTGTACTACGCACCACCGCCTCCGCCGCGCCCGGTCTATTACACGGCGCCTGCTCCGGTGTACTACGCACCGCCTCCCGGCCATTACTACCGGGAACATCGTCACCACCGCCACCATCACCGCGGCCATCGGGGTCACCGAGACTACGACCGCTGGGATCGCTGATCCCCACCCTGCGGCTGTTGCCGCAGGCCAGGCCGCATAATTCCGCAGGCGGCCCACCATGGCGGTGGGCGCCATGCCACCCCGGAGAGTGCTGCCTGTGAAAACCGTTTTTGTCCTCAATGGCCCCAACCTGAACCTGCTGGGCACGCGCGAACCCGCCGTCTATGGTGCGCAAACGCTGGCCGATGTGGAGCAGATCTGCGCCGCAGCTTGCGCGCGCCACGGTTTCTCGCTGCGCTTTCACCAAAGCAACCATGAGGGCGCGCTGATCGACTGGATCCACGAGGCGGGCCGCCTGCAGGCTGCCGGGGAGTTGGCGGGCCTGGTGCTCAACGCCGGGGCCTACACACACACCAGCGTGGCGCTGGCGGACGCCGTCAAGGGCACGGGCGTGACGCTGATCGAGTTGCACATCAGCAACGTGCACGCGCGCGAGGCGTTCCGCCACCATTCCTACCTGTCGGCGGTGGCGCGGGCCGTGATGTGCGGCTTTGGCGTGGCGGGCTACGGGCTGGCCATCGACGCGCTGGTGCAGATGCAGTGACGACGGCCGCGGCCCTGCCCGCCATCACCGAGGACGAGGTCGAAATCACCGCCATGCGCGCCCAGGGCGCGGGCGGGCAGAACGTCAACAAGGTGTCGAGCGCGGTGCACCTGCGCTTCGACATTGGCGCTTCGTCCTTGCCCCTGGACGTGAAGGCGCGCCTGCTGGCGCTGCGCGACAGCCGCATCACGCAAGAGGGCGTGGTCGTCATCAAGGCCCAGCAGTACCGCAGCCAGGAGCAAAACCGCGCCGACGCGCTGGCGCGGCTCAATGCGCTGGTGCAGAGCGTGGCGCACGCGCCGCTGGTGCGCAGGCCCACCAAGCCCACTTACGGATCGAAGCAGCGCCGGTTGGAGTCCAAAAGCCAGCGCGGCCAGACCAAGGCTTTGCGCGGCAAGGTGCCCATGTAGGTACGTTGTGCTGCCGCGAAGGGCCCCATGGAAGTCATTCGCACCATTTTTGGAACGTAGAGTCGGCGGGCAGGTGCTTTATGCGCGCTTCCTAAACTTTTACAGTGCCGGTAAAGGATGACCACCATGACCGCCACTGCCTCCGCCCACCCCGTTGTTCCCTCGTTGTTCGTGTCGCACGGCGCACCCCTGTTTGCCGTGGATGCGGGCGAGACCGGCCCGGCGCTCACCCGCTGGGGGCAGGCGCTGCGTGCGCAGTTTCCGGGCTTGCGGGGCGTGGTGGTCATGTCGCCGCATTGGATGGCGCGGGGTGTGCGCGTGACCACCGGTGCCCAGCCTGCCACATGGCACGACTTTGGCGGCTTTCCGTCGGCGCTGTATGAACTGCAATACCCCGCGCCGGGCGCACCGGCGCTGGCGCAGGAGGTGCTGGACCTGCTGGCTGCCGCAGGCGTGGCCGCGCAAGGCGATGCACAGCGCCCCTTCGACCATGGCGCCTGGGTGCCGCTGATGCACCTGTTCCCTCAGGCCGATGTGCCCGTGGTGCAACTGGCGCTGCCCGTGGGCGCCGGGCCCGCGCAGGTGCATGCCTTGGGGGCGGCGCTGCGCCCGCTGGCGCAGCAGGGGGTGCTGCTGGTGGGTACGGGCAGCATGACGCACAACCTGGCCGAGTTCATGGGCGGTGGTGATGGCGAGGATGCGCCCGACCCCTATGTGCAGGTCTTCAGCCGCTGGGTGGAAGACGCTGTGCAGCGCCACGATGTGTCGGCCCTGCTCAGCTACCGGGAGCTTGCTCCGCATGCCCGGCGCGCGCACCCCACGGACGAGCATTTTCTGCCCCTGTTCTTTGCTCTGGGTGCGGCGCCGCAGGATTGGCACACCCAATACCTCAGCCGTGAGGTGATGTACGGCATGCTGGCCATGGATGCGTTTGCACTGCAGCCGGTGGTGTGATCGCACCGGCTTGCAGTACCATCAGGCACCACTGCTTTGGGGGCCTGACCATGTTGGATTTGCCGCTCACTTTTCTGCAGCGCCCTGCGGCGCCCGCCACGCCCAAGCCCTGGCTGCTGGTGCTGATGCACGGGGTGGGCAGCAACGAGCAGGACCTGTTTGCCCTGTCTGCGCAGTTCCCGGACCGCTACTACGTACTCAGCCTGCGCGCACCGCACCGCATGGGGCCGGGTTCGTTTGCGTGGTACGACTTTTCCCTGGAGCCCGGTGGCGCGCGCAGCATCGACGAAGCGCAGGAGGCCGCCAGCCGCCAGCTCATCACCCAGACCATTGAGGCCGCGGCCCAGCAAACGGGCATACCGCCCGAGCGCACGGTGGTGGGCGGCTTCAGCCAGGGCGGCACCATGGCACTGTCCATGCTGCTCACGCGGCCCGAGCTGATGCTGGGCTGCATCGTCTGGCATGGGCGGCTGCTGGCGCAGATGCAGCCCCTGGAGGCCAAGGCCGACGCCTTCCATGGCCGCAAGCTGTGGGTGAGCCACGGCGTGCACGACGACGTGGTTCCGCGCTCCAGCGCACAGGCCATCACCCACCATTTCGACAAGCTGCCGGTGTCGGTCACGTTCCGCGAGTTCTCCAGCGCGCACGAAATCCGCCCGTCCGAGCTGGCGCAAACCCTGGCCTGGCTGGAGGGCCTGTCCACCACGCCCACGGCGTTTTAGGGCGTTGCCCTATACCGGCAGCGCCACCGTGCGCTTGACTTCCTTGAGCGAAAAGCTGGTGGAAATCTCGCGCACCCCCGGCAGGCTGCGGATGCTGGTGCGCACAAACTCGGCAAACACCTCCAGGCTGGGCGCCACCACCTCCAGCTGGTAGTCGTAGCGGCCCGAGAGGTTGTGGCAGGCCAGCACCTGCGGCAGCGCCTGCACTTCACGCTCGAAGGCGGCGGTGACTTCCGCCGTGTGGTTGTGCAGGCCCAGTTGCACGAAGCCCAGCACGCCCCAGCCCGCGAGGTGCCGGTCCAGGTGGGCGTGGTAGCCGCTGATCAATCCGGATTCCTCCAACTGCCGCACGCGCCGCCAGCAGGGCGAGGGCGACAGTGCCACGCGCTCGGCCAGCTCGCCCACGGTGGCGCGGCCGTCCTGTTGCAGGGCATGGAGCAGGCTGCGGTCCACAGCGTCGAGTTCGTGTTGGGGTGCGGGCATGAATTGCCTCAATGGTCTGTCAATAAGGCAATTATTTCCAAAAAACGCGCAGATTGGCGCGAAATGAGAGAAAAATTGCCTGCGCCATTGGCAAACAATTTGGCCATACCAACCACTTGACGGAGACATTGCCATGACCCAGGCCACAGACCACAGCGGCGGCTTCGCGACCCGCGCCATCCACTTTGGCTACAACCCGGCCGAGAACCAGGGCGCGCTGGTGCCGCCCATCCACACCTCGGCCACCTGGACGTTTCCGGATGTGGGTTACGGCGCGCGCTGCTTTGCGGGTGAGGAAAGCGGCTACATCTACACCCGCATTGCCAACCCCACGCTGGCGCTGCTCGAAGGGCGCCTGGCCAGCCTGGAGCAGGGCGCGGGTGCGGTGGTGTTCGGTTCGGGCATGGGCGCCATCACGGCCACGCTGTGGTCCATGCTGGAGCCGGGCGACGAGGTGCTGACCGACCTCACGCTCTATGGCTGCACCTTCTCGTTCCTGCACCATGGCCTGGCGCGCTTTGGCGTCACGGTGCGCCATGTGGACATGACCGACGCGGCCAACGTGGCCGCCGCCTTGGGCGACAAGACCCGCGTGGTGTACCTCGAATCCCCCGCCAACCCCAACATGCGCCTGGCCGACATTGCCGCCATTGCGGCGCTGGCCCATGCCAAGGTTGCCAAGGTAGTGGTGGACAACACCTACTGCTCGCCCTACCTGCAGCAGCCGCTGGTGCTGGGTGCGGATGTGAGCGTGCACTCCATGACCAAGTACCTCAGCGGCCATGGCGACTTGACCGCCGGTGCCGCCATCTTTGCCGACGCCGAGCTGGCCCAGCGCGTGCGCCTGTACGGCCTCAAGGACATGACGGGCGCCGTGATGTCCGCCTACGACGCCCACCTGGTGATGCGCGGCCTCAAGACCCTGGCGCTGCGCATGGATCGCCACTGCCAGAGTGCCCAGACGGTGGCCGAATTCATCGCCGCGCACCCGGCCGCCGCCGTGGTGCACTTCCCCGGCCTGCCCAGCTTTCCCCAGCACGCGCTGGCCAAGAAGCAGATGCGCCAGATGGGCGGCATGATCGCCTTCGAACTGCACGGCGGCCTGCCGGCGGGCGTGCGCTTCATGGATGCGCTGCGCCTGGTCACCCGCGCCGTGAGCCTGGGCGATGCCGAAACGCTGGCCCAGCACCCGGCCAGCATGACGCATTCCACCTACACGCCCGAAGAGCGCGCCGCGCACGGCATTTCCGAAGGGCTGGTGCGCCTGTCGGTGGGGCTGGAGGATGTGCAGGACATCCTGGCCGACATCGGCCAGGCACTGGACCTGGTGCAGGCGCTGGACTTCAGCCGCGCGCAACCGACGACGGCTGGGGCAGCGGCAGCGCCGTCTTGTAGCGCACCTGCTTGAGGGCGAAGCTGGAGCGGATCTTCTCCACCCCCGGAATGGGCGAGAGCCGCTCCAGAATGAGCTTTTCCAGCGCCGCCATGTCGGCCACGGCCACGCGCAGCAGGTAGTCGCTGTCGCCGGTCATCAGGTAGCACTCCATCACTTCGTCCTGCTCGGCGATGCGGCGCTCGAAGTCGGCCAGGGCCTCTTTGCTCTGGGTTTTGAGGCTGACGCTGATGAACACATTGAGCCCCAGCCCCAGCGCGGCGGCGTTGGCCAGCGCCACGTAGCGGCTGATGACGCCCGCGGCCTCCAGCGCCTTCACACGCGCCAGGCAGGGCGAGGGCGAGAGATGCACGCGCCGGGCCAGCTCCACGTTGGAGAGCGAGCCGTCGGCCTGCAGTTCGGCCAGGATGCGCAGATCGATGGCGTCCAGCTTCATATGCTGCGTTGGATTTTGAAATTGGAATTTTGTGCTGCGAGCAGGCCATTTTGCCCGCAATACAGCACCCTGTTTTGCCAGCCAAGGAATAGAGTGGCGACCATGAATGCTCCCATCCCACCCCAGGCCCTCGTGCGCCCCGCAGGCTTGCCCGAGGACACCGACCCCCAGGAAACCGCCGAGTGGCGCGAGGCCTTCCTCGCCCTGGTGGCCACCGAAGGCCCCGAGCGCGCGCGCTTCGTGCTCGACGAATTGGCGCGCATGGCGCGCGCCCAGCGCGTGGGCTGGCAGCCGGGCCTGAACACGCCCTATGTGAACACCGTGGCCGTGCAGGACCAGGGTGTATTCCCCGGTGACCTGGCCATCGAAGAGCGTCTGGCGTCCATCATGCGCTGGAACGCGCTGGCCATGGTGGTGCGCGCCAACCAGGCCTATGGCGAACTGGGCGGCCATATCGCCAGCTACGCCAGCGCGGCGGACTTGTTCGAGACTGGCTTCAACCACTTCTTCCATGCCCGCGAGGGCCTGGGTGCGGGCCAGCACCGGGGCGACCTGGTGTTCTTCCAGCCGCACAGCGCGCCCGGCGTGTACGCGCGCGCCTTCCTCGAAGGGCGTTTGAGCGAGCAGGACCTCATGCACTACCGCCAGGAGATCACCGCCCCGGCGCAGGGCGCGCGCGGCCTCTCCAGCTACCCGCATCCCTGGCTCATGCCCGATTTCTGGCAGTTCCCCACGGGCTCCATGGGCATCGGTCCCATCAGCAGCATCTACCACGCGCGCTTCATGCGCTACCTCACGCACCGCAACCTGCTGGACTGCGCTGGTCGCAAAGACACAGAAGGACGCACCGCGATGCGGCGCGTGTGGGGCGTGTTCGGCGACGGCGAGATGGACGAGCCCGAGAGCATGAGCGCGCTCACGCTCGCGGCACGCGAGGGTCTGGACAACCTCGTCTGGGTGGTCAACTGCAACCTGCAGCGCCTGGACGGCCCGGTGCGCGGCAACGGCCGCATCATCGACGAGCTGGAGCGCCTGTTCGCGGGCGCGGGCTGGAACGTGGTCAAGCTCGTCTGGGGCAGCGACTGGGACGGCCTGTTCGCCCGCGACCTCACGGGCGCGCTGGTGCGCACGCTCGAAGGCACGGTGGATGGGCAAATGCAGACCTTCGCCGCCAAGGATGGCCGCTTCAACCGCGACAACTTCTTCGGCCAGAACCCCGAGCTGGCCGCGCTGGCCCAGGGCATGACGGACGAGCAGATCGACCGCCTCAAGCGCGGCGGCCATGACCTGGTGAAGATCCACGCCGCCTACGC
This sequence comes from Simplicispira sedimenti, assembly GCF_022760965.1. Classification (NCBI taxonomy): domain Bacteria; kingdom Pseudomonadati; phylum Pseudomonadota; class Betaproteobacteria; order Burkholderiales; family Comamonadaceae; genus Simplicispira; species Simplicispira sedimenti. The sequence continues at coordinate 168,977 of NZ_JAKVIJ010000004.1, read as the reverse complement.
GGCCGCCAGCGCGCACCAGGGCCAGCCCACAGTGATCCTGGCCCATACCAAGAAGGGCTACGGCATGGGCCAGGCGGGCCAGGGCAAGATGACCACGCACAGCCAGAAGAAGCTCGACGACAGCGACCTCATCGAATTCCGCAACCGCTTCAACCTGCCGCTCAGCGACGCACAGGCTACGGGCCTGGCCTTCTACAAGCCGCAGGAAGACAGCGCCGAAATGCAGTACCTGCGCCGCCACCGCCAGGCTTTGGGCGGCTACCTGCCCCGGCGCGAAACAGTGTGCGAGGCCCTGCCCGTGCCGCCCATCGCCAGCTACGCGCAGTTCGCGCTGGCCGCCGATGGCAAGGAGATGAGCACCACCATGGCCTTCGTGCGCATGCTGGGCACGCTGCTCAAGGACGCCACGCTCGGCCCCCGCATCGTGCCCATCGTGGCCGACGAGGCGCGCACCTTCGGCATGGCCAACCTGTTCAAGCAGGTGGGCATCTACAGCAGCGTGGGCCAGCGCTACGCGCCCGAGGACATTGGCTCGGTGCTCTCGTACCGCGAGGCGCTCGATGGGCAAATTCTCGAGGAGGGCATCAGCGAGGCCGGGGCGATTGCGAGCTGGACGGCGGCGGCCACCAGCTACAGCGTGCACGGCCTGGCCATGTTGCCGTTCTACATCTACTACTCCATGTTCGGCTTCCAGCGTGTGGGCGACGCCATCTGGGCCGCCGCCGATCAGCGTGCGCGCGGCTTCCTGCTCGGCGCCACCTCGGGCCGCACCACCCTGGGCGGTGAGGGCCTGCAGCACCAGGACGGCAGCAGCCACCTGGTCGCGGCCACCATCCCCAACTGCAAGGCCTACGACCCGGCCTACGCGGGCGAGATGGCCGTGATCGTGGACGCCGGCATGCGCGAGATGGTGACCGAGCAGCGCGACGTTTTCTACTACGTCACGCTCATGAACGAGAACTACGCCCAGCCCGACCTGCCCGCTGATGCACACGAGGGGGTATTGCGTGGATGCTATCAATTCAATAGCTATTCGCGCACGATGGAAGGGCATGGAGAGCCAATTTCGTCCAAGAAATCGGTCACCCTGCTGGGCTCCGGCGCCATCCTCACCGAGGTGGTGAAGGCCGCCGAAACGCTGGCGGCTGAGGGCGTGGATGTGACCGTGCTCAGCGTGACCAGCTGGAGCGAACTGGCCCGCGACGGCGTGGCCTGCGAGCAGCGCGCGCTGGCGGGCGAGGCCGAGCCTGGCGTGCCTTGGTTGACGCAGCTACTTGCGGGCACGCAGGGGCCGGTGATCGCCGCCACCGACTATGTGCGCTCGGTGCCCGAGACGGTGCGTGCCTTCGTGCCGCCGGGCCGCCGCTTCATCACGCTGGGGACGGATGGGTTTGGGCGCAGCGATACGCGGGCGGCGCTGCGGGCGTTTTTTGGGGTGGATGCGGCGGCGGTGGTGCGGGTGGCGTTGTTGGCTTGCTGATGGGTGTTGCTGGTGCTTTTTTGAGGGTGGCTGGCCGGGATGTGCGCCCGGCGGCGCAGTAACTTTCTTTTGCTTCGCCAAAAGAAAGTCACCAAAGAAAAGGCGACCCACAGTCTGCGACCCCTGCGCTGCGCTACGGGGCAAACCTGCGTCGGGGCGCTTGCGGGGTGCGCCGTGGAACTCACTGCGCTGCTGCGCAGCTCCGTTCGGACAACCCCGGCGAGTCAGTGGACGAAGCATGCGCGCTGCGACGCGCATGCCCACCCCGCAAGCGCCCCGCCGCAGGCGCAGCCAGAAGGGGTTTGAAGGCCGCAATCCACACGGGCCATCGCTGCGCCCTGTGGGGCCGAGCGCAGCGATGGCCCGTATGGCCAAGGCCCCTTTTGCCCGTGCCGAGAAGCGCAGGGCGCGGGGTGGGCGTGTGCCGCAGGACACACGCCTTTGTGGTCTGACTTGCTGCGGTTGTCCGAACGGAGCGCCGCAGGCGCGCAGTGAGTTCCGCAGCACGCCCCGCGAACGAGCATCGCAGGCTGCCCCCGCGCGCAGCGTGGGGGTCACGGGCAGCAGGGTCGCCCTTTCTTTGCTTACTTTCTTTCGGCGAAGCGAAAGAAAGTGAGTCGCCCGCCGGGGCGAGACCCGGCTCCCGCCCTCAACAAAAGCAAGCCATCAAAAAAGATAGCTATCGCCGCAATCCCAGCAAGCGCCAAAGCCCCATCGAGGCACAAAATCAGTCCCCAGGCCGAAAGAACGCATCCAGCACCGGCACCAACCCCGGAAACTCCAGCGCAAACCGCTCACGGTTCACAAAGTAGGCCTCGCAGGCCACCGCGAAGAATTCCGCCGGAGCCGTTGCGCCATAGGCATCGAGCCAGGGCCAGTCGGTACCAAAGCGCTCGGCCTTGATCACGGCCTCGCGGAAATGCTGGTAGGCCGGCTCCCAGGCGGCCCACCAGGCCTCGTGCGCGGCGCGCGCGCTGCGCGTGCCCATGAATCCGGCAGGCAGCGGCGGGCAGCCGTTGGCGTGGCCGCTGCGCATGTCCAGCTTGTGCACAAACTCGTGCACCACCACGTTGCTGCCGTGCTGGGCACTGTGCGCCGCGCCTTCCACATGGGGCCAGCTCAGCATCACCGGGCCGCGTTCCATGGCCTCACCGGCCAGCACCTCGGTGTAGCGGTGCATGACCCCGGCTTCGTCCATGTGCTCGCGCCGGGCCACGGCCTCGCTGGGGTGCACGACGATGGTTACGAAGTCGTCGTACCAGCCCAGTGCGTCGCGGGGCTCGCCCCAATGCAGCAGCGGCAGGCAGGCCTGGGCGGCGATGTCGATGGCCATGGCGTCGGTGACCACCAGGCCGTGCGCACCATGGAACTGCTTGCCGTCGAGGAAGAGGGCGCTCAGGGCGCGTAGCTTGGCCTGTTGGGGCAGGCCCAGGGCGGCGAGGAAAGGGTGGCGCCGCAGGGTCTCCAACCAGAGTTCGGCCGGGATGTCGGGCACGGGGGCGAGGGTGCTGCGCAAGCGGTTGCGCAGGCGGTTCAAAAAGGCGGGCATCGTCGTCAGGTGGGGACGATGGCGACGCGTTCCAAGCCCTGGGGCGTGAGGCGCAGCACATCGGCGCGCGGCGGGTGGGCGGCAGCGTCCCAGTCGCTCAGCACCACGCGGGCGAGGCCCGGGACCAAAGCGTGTTCAGCCGGGCGGTGCGTGTGGCCGTGGACCAGGGTGGTGGCGCGGGCGGCCTGCAGCCAGGCGATGGCGGCAGGGCCGTCCACGTCGGCATACACCGCACCGGACTGCTTGCGTGCTTCGCTCTCGGCGCGGATGCCGCGTGCCTGGGCGCGGCGCTGCGCCAGGGGCTGGGCCAGGAAGTGCTCTTGCCACTGCACGCTGCGCGCCTGCACGCGAAAGCGCTGGTAGTCCACATCGTCCAGGCACAGCGCGTCGCCATGGCTGAGCAGCAGGCGCTGGCCTTGCCAGACCAGCACGGTGGGGTCATGCAGCAGGGTGGCGCCGGTGTGCCGGGCAAAGCCGGGGCCGATGAGAAAGTCGCGGTTGCCGTGCAGAAAGAACAGCGCACGCTGGCGGCTGGCGGCTTGGAGCAGGGCACAGGCCTGGGATTCAAAACTGCCGGGGTCATCCAGTGCGTCGTCGCCCACCCAGACTTCGAACAGGTCGCCCAGGATGAACAGGGCATCGGCGGGCGTGGTCTGCAGGTAGTGGTGCCAGGCGGCCAGGGTGTCGGGCTCGCTGGCCTGCAGGTGCAGGTCCGACAAAAAATCGACCGTGCGCCAGTGCGAAGGAGCGACAAGCTCCTCGAACCGGGGCACGGTCGGGCTCACGCGGGCGCTGGCGTGGTCAGAGTGCCACGGCCTTGTCGATCACCACGGCGTCGAAAGGCACGTCGTCGTGGTAGCCCTTGCGCGTGGTGCGCACCTTGCGGATGGCGTCCACCACGTCCTGGCCCTTGACCACCTTGCCGAACACGGCGTAGCCCCAGCCCTGGGGCGAGGGCGAGGTGTGGTTCAGGAAGGCGTTGTCCACCACGTTGATGAAGAACTGGGCCGTGGCGCTGTGCGGGTCGTTGGTGCGTGCCATGGCGATGGTGTAGGCATCGTTCTTCAGGCCGTTGGCGGCCTCGTTCTCTATGGGGGCGTCGGTGGCCTTCTGCTGCATGTCAGGGGTGAAGCCGCCGCCCTGGATCATGAAGCCCTTGATCACGCGGTGGAAGATGGTGCCGTCGTAATGGCCCTTGTTCACGTAGTTCAGGAAGTTGGCGGTGGACTTGGGGGCCTTGGCGTTGTCCAGTTCCAGGGTGATGACGCCGGGGGTGGCGGTGTCAGCGACGTTGATGGTGACGTGCAGTTCGACTTGCGGGTTGCTCATGGCGGTTTCCTTGGGGTTCAGTTACTTGACCAGCGTGGCCGAGGTGATGACGACGGGGGTGGTGGGCACGTTCTGGAACGGGCCCTTGTTGCCGGTGGGTACGCCCTTGATCTTGTCCACGACCTCGGTGCCCGAGACCACCTTGCCGAACACGGCGTAGCCGTGTCCGTCAGGCTGGGGCGCGTTGAGCATGGCATTGTCCTTCACATTGATGAAGAACTGCGCCGTGGCGGAGTCGGGCACGTTGGTGCGCGCCATGGCGATGGTGTAGGTGTCGTTCTTCAGGCCGTTGGTGGCTTCCAGCGGGATGGGCGGGCGCATGGGTTTTTGCACCATGTCGGGCGTGAAGCCGCCGCCCTGGATCATGAAGCCGTCGATCACACGGTGAAAGATGGTGCCGTCGTAGTGCTTGTCGGCCACGTACTTCAGGAAGTTTTCCACCGTCTTGGGGGCCTTGGCGGGGTTGAGTTCGACCACGATGTCGCCCAAGCTGGTGGCGAGCTTGACGCGCGGGGCGTTCTGGGCGTGTACGGGTGCTACAAAAATAGTAGCTGCTGCGGCAATACTGGCAAGCGCCAGAGCGGAATTTCTTCTGGAAATCATCCAATCACTCCTTCGTAAATGATCTGCCAATGCTTGCCCCGGCGGGCCCAGAACTGGCGTTTGACGGGGCCGGTGCGCGACCCGGAGGCCACCTCACCGAACGTGACCACCATGGTGTCCATGCTGTCGGTCCAGCGCAGGATGGCCTTGTCCTTGAGTTCGATTTCGCGTCCGCCCAGGGCCTGGGTTTCGGCGTGCAGTGCGGTGGCCCATTGGGCCAGGGTGGTCTTGCGCTGGCCCTGGAAGTCGGGGGCGTAGAAAGCCATCAGCCGCTGCATGTCGCCCGCCGTCTTGGCATTGCGCCAGCCGTCCAGCACCGCCTCGAAGGCCTTGTGCTCGGCCTGTACGCTGTGCGGTGCCACCCAGTCGAGCTGGCGCGCGATGACCACGGGCGTGGTGCGTGGCTCCACGGTGCGCAGCAGGCGTTCCAGATCGGGGTTGGCCAGGGCCACGCAGCCGTCGGTGGCCTGTGGCGCGCGCGAGAACTGGTCGGGCGGCGTGCCGTGCAGCCAGATGCCGCTGCCGGTCTTGCCGCGCAACTGGTCCAGCGGGTTGGGGTAGTTCAGTGGCAGGGCACCGGCGCCGTAGAAGTCGCGCAGCGTGGCCGGGTCCAGGCGGCTGGTGATGAAGTACACCCCCAGCGGCGTGCGCTGGTCGCCTTCCACCGTTTTTTCGATGCCCAGCTTGCCTACCGAGGCGTAATAGTCGGCCACCAGGCGCAGGCCCTGCGGTGTGTTCTCGAACAGGTACAGGCGCGAGCGCGAGGCATCCACCGCGATGGCGTGGCGGTAGCGCGGCGCCAGTTCAAGGAACTGCGAGGGCACTTTCTGCTGCCCAGGGCGGGCGCCGCGGGCTTCCACGCGGCGCTGGAGTTCGGTGCGCAGCTCCAGCAGCGTGGTGCGTGCCTCGGCATGCAGCGCGCTGGGCACATCGCCCGGCTGCTGCAGGGGGCGGGCGCGGGCGGCCAGCAAGTCACCCAGGGCGAGCTGGGCGAGTTGGAAGTTGGGGTAGTCGCGCACCAGGCGCTCGGCCTGGGTCAGCGCATCGCGCGTTTGCCCCTGGCGCGTGAGTTCCAGCACCTGCAGCAAGCGCTCTTCGGCCTGGCCGTCGCGCAGGGGCGCGGGGGCGGGCGGTGCAGGCCGGGCTTTTTTGGTGCGTGTGGCCTGGGGCTTGCGTGCGGCCTGGGTGCCACGGGAGGCTGACTTGGCCGGTGCCCCCTGGGCTGCGCTGGCGCGCAGCTTGGGCGTGGAGCCCAGGTTCTTGGCCTGCGCATGGCCGCCCAGCTGCACCAGCAGCAGGCACAGCAGCGCAGCCAGTGCGCCGCGCAAAGACACCAGAGACCCCATGCGCAGACTCAGCAAGAAGACCATGCCGCCGGTGGGCGGCCTCCAAGGGACGAAAAACGCTGCATCAGCCGCCGGTGGACTCGCGCACGATGGTCCAGCGGCCCTGCTGCTGCACCAGATCCAGTGTCTTGCGGCTGGACACGTTCAGCGCATCGGCGCTGTAGGCCTGCTGGAAGCGCACGGTGGCCTTGTCGCCTTGCACGCTGACCTGCAGGTTGGAGAGCTTCACGCTGATGCGCGACTTGCCCACGATGCGCGATTCGCGCTCTTTCTCCCAGGCGGAGCGGCTTTGGCGGCCGGGTGGGCTGAAGTCCTTGCCATAGGCGCCCAGGTAGGCCTTCATGTCCTTGGCGGACCAGGCGGCAGCCCAGGCTTCGACGGCCGCCTTCACCTCACGCTCGGCGGTGTCATCGTCGGCCACTTTGGTACTGGCTGGCGCGGGTGCCGGTGTGGGCGCAGCCGCAGGTGCCGGGCTGGCCGTGGCCGCTGGCACTGGCGCCGCAGGGGCAGCGCTGGCCTGCGGGGCGGGCGCTGGGGTGGGGGCAGGGGTGGGCGCTGGGGCTGCGGCCACGGTGGTGCTGGGTTTGGCGGGCTGGGCCGGTGCGGCCGTGGGCGCTGCGGGAGTGGCAGCGCCGGGGCGTGCGCCACGGCCTGCGTCGGCACTGAACAGACTGCGGATCATGGCCAGCTTGGGCTTGACCGAGTTGGCCGTGTTGGCGTCGAGCTGCAAGGCCTTGCTGTAGGCCTGGCTGGCGAGCTTGGCGTAGATGTCGCCCAGGTTCTCGTGCGCGGTGGCGTAGCTGGGGTTGGTGCGGATGGCCATTTCCAGTGCGGCGCGGGACTTGTCGAGCTGGTTCTGGCCTGCGTACAGCACGGCCAGGTTGTTGTAGGGCTCGGGCAGCTCGGGGTATTCCTCGGTCAGCTTGGTGAAGGTGACGATGGCTTCGTTGTGCTTGCCCGCATCGGCCTGGGCCACGCCGCGCAGAAAGCGCAGCTGAGGGTCGCGCGGGGTTTCAGCCAGGCGCTGGTCGGCCTTGGCCAGGGCGTCGGCGGGTTTGCCGGCCTTGAGCAACTGGGTGATTTCGTTGTAATCGTTGGCGTGGGCCAGGCCGGTTCCCACCAGGGTTGCCAGGGCCAGCAGGCGCAGGAATCGGGGGAGAGTGCGGCGAACGTGCGTCATGGGTGCTGTTCAGGGGGATGAAAGCGCCCGAACCCGGGCCGGGCTTATACTTCGGCGGATTGTAGCTGAGGGGGTCTCATGCACGAATCCTGTTGCCACTGGTGATTACCCATGGCGCCCGGCCCTGTCACAGCGGTTGGCGGCGCTGCGAGCCCGTCGTGCCCGACTGCGTTTTCGGCGCGGCAACCACCCCCTTCATTTCCTGAACACCATCCCATGAGCTTGCGTATCTACAACACGCTGTCGCGTGCATTGGAGGATTTTTCCCCGCTCGAACCCGGCCATGTGCGCATGTATGTGTGCGGCATGACCGTGTACGACCTGTGCCATCTGGGCCATGCGCGCTCGATGGTGGCCTTCGACGTGGTGCAGCGCTGGCTGCGCGCCAGCGGCCTGCGCGTGACCTACGTGCGCAACATCACCGACATCGACGACAAGATCATCCAGCGCGCCGTGCAGAACGGCGAGACCATCCGCAGCCTGACCGATCGCATGATCGCGGCGTTGCGCGAGGACGCCGACGCCCTGGGCATCCAACGCCCCGACCATGAACCCCGTGCCACCGACTACGTGCCGCAGATGCTGTCGCTGATCGGCCAGCTCGAAGGCAAGGGCCTGGCCTACCAGGCGGGCAATGGCGACGTGAACTACGCCGTGCGCAAGTTCCCCGGCTACGGCAAGCTTTCTGGCAAGTCGCTCGACGAGTTGCAGGCTGGCGAGCGCGTGGCCGTGCAGGAGGGCAAGGACGACCCGCTCGACTTCGTGCTCTGGAAGAGCGCCAAGCCCACCGAGCCCGCCGAGGTGAAATGGCCCAGCCGCTGGGGCGAGGGTCGGCCGGGCTGGCACATTGAATGCTCGGCCATGGGCTGCGAGCTGCTGGGGCAGAGCTTTGACATCCACGGCGGCGGCGCCGACCTGCAGTTTCCGCACCACGAGAACGAGATCGCCCAGAGCGAGGGCGCCCACGGCCAGCCGCTGGCGCGCTTCTGGATGCACAACGGCTTCATCAACGTGGACAACGAGAAGATGTCCAAGAGCCTGGGCAACTTCTTCACCATCCGCGATGTGCTCAAGGAGTACGACGCCGAGACAGTGCGCTTCTTCGTCGTGCGCAGCCACTACCGCAGCCCGCTGAACTACAGCGACATGCACCTGGACGACGCCCGCGCCGCACTCAAGCGCCTGTACACCGCGCTGTCGCTGGTGGCGCCCGAAGAGGTGACCATCGACTGGACGCAGCCCCATGCCGCGCGCTTCAAGGCCGCCATGGACGAAGACTTCGGCACGCCCGAGGCCGTGGCCGTGCTGTTCGAGCTGGCGGGTGAAGTCAATCGCAGCCAGTCGGCGCAAGCCGCAGGCCTGCTCAAGGCCTTGGGCGGATGCCTGGGCCTGTTGCAGGGAAATCCGCAGGCTTTTTTGCAGGCCGGTGCGGGATTCGACGAGGCCGCCATCCAGGCCCAGATCGCCGCCCGCGCTGCGGCCAAGGCAGCCAAGAACTTTGCCGAGGCCGACCGCATCCGCAAGGAGCTGCTGGAGCAGGGCATCGTGCTCAAGGACTCACCCACAGGCACCACCTGGGAAGCTGCGGCGTGATATTTTTACAGATGAAGTTGGCTTCCAAGGCATATGGGGTAAGCGGTGCCAGCTACTAAAAAGATAGCGGTTGAGGCGTCCGGCCCGGCCTCGCCCGGCTATTGGGCCGAGGCGTGCAAGCACCTCATGAAGAAGGACCGGGTGATGAAGCGCCTGATCCCCCAGTACGGTGACGCCGTGCTGCAGTCACGCGGAGATGCCTTCGTCACGCTGGCGCGCAGCATCGTGGGTCAGCAGATCTCGGTAAAGGCCGCGCAGACGGTGTGGGAGCGCTTTGCCGCGCTGCCGCGTGCCATGACGCCCGCGGCCGTGCTCAAGCTCAAGATCGACGACATGCGGGCGGCGGGCCTGTCGGCACGCAAGGTCGAGTACCTGGTGGACCTGGCCCTGCATTTCGACGCGGGCAAGCTGCATGTGGACGGCTGGCACGGCATGGACGACGAGGCCATCATCGCCGAGCTGGTGGCGATCCGGGGCATCGGCCGCTGGACGGCCGAGATGTTCCTCATCTTCCACCTGCTGCGGCCCAACGTGCTGCCGCTGGACGACGTGGGGCTGATCAATGGCATCAGCCAGAACTATTTTTCCGGCGACCCGGTCAGCCGCAGCGATGCGCGCGAGGTGGCCCAGGCCTGGCAGCCCTGGTGCAGTGTGGCCACTTGGTATATTTGGCGCTCGCTGGACCCGCTGCCGGTGACGTATTGAAGATATGGAGTGGCACTCCCCTGAGGCGCTTTGCGCCTTCCCCCCGCTCTCGCGGCGCTGTGCGCTGCGGGCAGGGGGACGCTCCCTGCGCTGCGGGGCGGCCCTTGCGCGGGAGCCCTGGCCTGGGCAGCGCCGGTTTTGCCCGTAGCGCGCAGCGCATGGATATTTGAAAGACAAGAGGAGAACCATCTTGGCGAAAAAAACCTTCCTGGACTTCGAGTCCCCGATTGCCGAACTCGAAACCAAGATCGAAGAACTGCGCTATGTGCAGACGGAAAGTGCCGTCGATATTTCCGACGAGATCGAGCAGCTCAGCAAGAAGAGTCAGCAGCTCACCAAGGACATCTACTCCAGCCTCTCGCCCTGGCAGATCACAAAAATAGCCCGCCACGCCGAGCGGCCCTACACGCTGGACTATGTGCGTGACCTGTTCACCGACTTCGTGGAGCTGCACGGCGACCGGCACTTTGCCGATGACCTGTCCATCGTCGGCGGCCTGGCGCGCTTCAACGGCCACGCATGCATGGTGCTGGGCCACCAGAAGGGACGCGACACCAAGGAGCGTGCTGCGCGCAATTTCGGCATGACGCGGCCCGAGGGCTACCGCAAGGCCCTGCGTCTGATGAAGACGGCCGAGAAGTTCAAGTTGCCCGTGTTCACCTTTGTGGACACGCCCGGCGCTTTCCCCGGCATCGACGCCGAGGAGCGCGGCCAGTCTGAAGCCATCGGCCGCAACATCTACGAGATGGCGCAACTCGAAGTGCCCATCATCACCACCATCATCGGTGAGGGTGGCTCGGGCGGCGCGCTGGCGCTCTCCGTGGCCGACCAGGTGTTGATGCTGCAGTACTCCGTGTACTCCGTCATCAGCCCCGAGGGCTGCGCTTCCATCCTCTGGAAGACCAGCGACAAGGCCCAGGAGGCGGCCGAGGCCCTGGGCATCACGGCGCACCGCCTCAAGGCGCTGGGTTTGGTGGACAAGATCGTCAACGAGCCCGTGGGCGGTGCCCACCGCGACCCCAAGCAAATGTCCTCGCTGCTCAAGCGTGCCCTGGGCGATGCTTTCCGCCAGGTGGCGGACCTGAAGGTGAAGGACCTGCTCGACCGCCGCTACGAGCGCCTGCAGAGCTACGGGCGCTTTACCGACACCAAGGCCGACCACTGATCTGGCGCGGGTGGGGCGCCATCGTGGCGCCAGGCCCACGGGTGCTTGCAAACCCGTGGGCAGCCAATTGCATCCAGATGTAATATCTTCTCCAAAGCCGCCTCAGCAGGCGGACATAGGAGAGCACCATGGCCATCCTCAAGACCCTGCGGGGTCAAATCTTGTTGATTTGTGTGGTCTGCCTGCTAGCGGGTCTGGGTGCCCTGGCCACGGCCAACTACCTATCGGTGCGCAGCCAGGCCTACAGCCAGCTCAGTGCCCAGTCGCGCGCATTGGCCCTGAGCCACACAGAGGCCCTGCGCGACTGGGTGCGCGCCAAGGCGGCCATCGTCCAGTCCTCGGCTGCCGTCCTCGAAGAGGCAGACCCGGCGCGCTACCTCAACATGCTGCAAAAGGCAGGCAGCTTTCACACCACCTACCTTGGTTACGCGGACAAGCGCACGGTGTTCTCCGAGCCGCAGAATTTGCCGCCCGACTACGATCCTACGGCCCGTCCCTGGTACCAGCAGGCTGCCGCGGCACAGGGGGGCATTCTGACGGCGCCCTATGCCGATGCGGGTGGCGCTGGCTTGGTGGTGACCTTTGCCCAGGCGGCGCGCCAGGGCAGTGACATCAAGGCGGTGATGGCGGGCGATGTCTCGCTGGCGGCGGTGGTGGCCAATGTGGCCTCGATCAAGCCCACCCCCTCCAGCTACGCCTTCCTGGTGGGGGGGGACGGCAACATCATCGCCCACCCGGAGGTGAAGCTGGCCCTCAAGCCAGCGGCAGAGCTTTCGCCCCAGTTGTCTGCGGCGGCATTGGCTGAAATGGCGCGCAGTGCCGAGCTCAAGGGCATGGAACTGCAGGGCCGCCCCGTGCTGCTGGCCGTCGCGCCGGTGGAGGGCACGGGCTGGATGCTGGCCATTGCGTTGGACAAGGCCGAGGCGCTGTCGGCCATCGGTACCATGCTGCAGGTGTCGGTGCTCACCGGGCTGGTGGTGCTGGTGGTGGCAGGTACGGTGCTGGCAGGCATTCTGGCGCAGCGGCTGCGGCGCCTGACGCAGGTGCGCGATGCCATGCGCAACATTGGTTCGGGCGAGGGCGACCTTTCGCGCCGCATCGACGCCCATGGTGAGGACGAACTGGCGCAGATTGCCGAGGGTTTCAACAGTTTTGCCAGCAAGCTCGCCGGCGTGCTGGTGCAGATCCGCGATGCCAGTGGCTCGGTACGCGTGGCCGCCGAAGAGATCGCCACTGGCAACCAGGACCTGAGCAGCCGCACCGAGCTGACGGCCTCCAGCCTGGAGGAAACCACCGCATCGATGCAGCAGTTGACCGAAACCGTGCGCCACAACGCCGATGCCGCGCGCCAGGCCAACCAGATGGTGGCCCAGGCCTCCACTGTGGCGCAGCGCGGAGGCCAGGTGGTGGGGGACGTGGTGCGCACCATGGACCAGATCAACGCCGCTTCGCGCAAGATCGAGGACATCATCCAGGTGATCGACGGCATTGCCTTTCAAACCAACATCCTGGCACTCAACGCCGCTGTGGAAGCCGCACGTGCCGGCGAGCAGGGGCGTGGCTTTGCCGTGGTGGCCAGCGAGGTGCGTGCGCTGGCAGGGCGCAGCGCCGAGGCGGCCAAGGAGATCAAGCAGCTCATTGGCACCTCGGTGGAGCAGGTTTCCAACGGCTCGCGCCTCGTCAACGATGCGGGCACCACCATGTCTGAAGTGGTGCAGGCCGTGCAGCGGGTGTCCGACATCATGGCCGAGATCGCGGCCTCGACCAATGAGCAAAGCACCAGCATTGCCGAGGTCGGACAGGCCGTGGGCCACCTGGACCAGATGACGCAACAGAACGCCGCCTTGGTCGAGGAAAGCGCCGCAGCGGCGCAAAGCCTCAAGGACCAGTCCGTGCGCCTGACCGAGGTGGTGGGGAGCTTCCGCCTGGCGTCGTGACGCGGATTTTCTCCCCTTGCGCAGGGTACTGAAGCGCGGCGCACCGCGCAGCCTGCGCGCTACCGCGCGTCCACGCAGGGCGTCCTGTCGCACAATCAGCGCATGTGCACAGTGCAATTGTCTGGAGCCCGCCGGTGACCTTGGCGATCGATGAGGCCATGGCGGGGTTTGACCCCGTGCTGCCCCTGGCGGTCGCCTTCAGCGGCGGGGCCGATTCCACAGCCTTGCTGCTGGCCTGCGCTGCACGATGGCCGGGCCAGGTGGCGGCCATCCATGTGCACCACGGTTTGCAGGACGCCGCCGATGCCTTTGAGCAGCAATGCACCGCGCTGTGCCAGCGCTTGGGTGTGCCCCTGGTCGTGCAGCGCGTGGATGCGCGCGCGGCACCGGGGCAGAGCCCCGAGGATGCGGCACGCATTGCAAGATACCAGTGTATTGAAGCTGCAGCGCTTGCTGGTATTGCGGAACTAGCTATCAAATCAATAGCATTGGCGCAGCATGCGGATGACCAGGTCGAAACCCTGCTGCTGGCCTTGTCGCGCGGTGCCGGGGTGGCGGGGCTGGCCTCCATGCCGGCGCATTGGCGGGCGGCGGGGCTGCATTGGTACCGTCCGCTGCTGCAAGTGCCCGGCGCCCATGTGCGCGACTGGCTGCGCGCGCGTGGCCAGGATTGGGTGGAAGACCCCAGCAACCAGAATCTGCAGTACACGCGCAACCGCATCCGTGCGCAACTGCTGCCTGCGCTGGAGGCCGCCTTCCCCGCGTTTCGCGATACCTTTGCCCGCAGTGCAGCGCATGCCGCTCAGGCCAGCGAGCTGCTGCAGGAGTTGGCGGCGCAGGACCTGGCCCAGGTGGGCTGCCCGCCGCGCATTGCCGCGCTGCAACAACTGGGTCGAGCGCGCCAGGCCAATGTGCTGCGCCATTGGCTGCGCCAGGTACACCACACCACCCCCAGCGCTGCACAACTGCAGGCGCTGCTGTTGCAGCTCGACGCCTGCCGCACGCGCGGCCACCAGATCCACCTCAAGGTCGGGCGCGGGATGGTGGTACGCGATGGCGATGGCCTGCGTTGGTACAATCCCTGAGTTTTGGCCCCAACTGCACGAAGCCTGGCGGCGCCCACCAAAACAGTGTCCACCCCGCGCCGCAGCCACCGGATTCGTCACACAGCTCTCCCATGGCATTGATCGTTCACAAATACGGCGGCACCTCGATGGGTTCGCCCGAGCGCATCCGCAACGTCGCCAAGCGCGTGGCCAAATGGGCACGCGCAGGCCACCAGATGGTCGTGGTGCCCAGCGCCATGAGCGGCGAGACCAACCGCCTGCTGGCCCTGGCCAAGGAACTGGCGCCCGAGCGCGCCACGCAGGCCTACAACCGCGAGCTCGACATGCTGGCCGCCACGGGCGAGCAGGCCTCTTCGGCGCTGCTGGCCATTGCGCTGCAGGCCGAAGGCATGGAATCCGTCAGCTACGCCGGCTGGCAGGTGCCCATCCGCACCGACAGCAGCTACACCAAGGCACGCATCGAATCCATTGACGACCAGCGCGTGCGTGGCGACTTGGCCGCCGGCAAGGTGGTGATCGTCACCGGCTTCCAGGGCATCGACGAACACGGCCACATCACCACGCTGGGCCGGGGCGGCTCCGACACCTCGGCCGTGGCCGTGGCGGCCGCGATGAAGGCCGACGAGTGCCTGATCTACACCGACGTCGATGGCGTTTACACCACCGATCCGCGCGTGGCGCCTGCCGCCCGCCGCCTGACCACGGTGAGCTTCGAGGAAATGCTGGAAATGGCCAGCCTGGGCAGCAAGGTGCTGCAGATCCGCTCGGTTGAATTCGCCGGCAAGTACAAGGTGCCCATGCGCGTGCTCTCCAGCTTCACGCCCTGGGACATCGACATCAACGAAGAAGCCAAGTCCGGCACGCTGATCACTTTTGAGGAAGACGAAAAAATGGAACAAGCCGTCGTATCCGGCATCGCCTTCAACCGCGATGAAGCCAAGATTTCCGTGCTCGGCGTGCCCGACACCCCCGGCATCGCCTACCGCATCCTCGGCCCCGTGGCCGATGCCAACATCGAAGTCGATGTCATCATCCAGAACCTGAGCAAGGACGGCAAGACCGACTTCAGCTTCACCGTGCATCGCAACGACTATGCGCGCACCATCGAGCTGCTCAAGGAAAAGGTCCTTCCGGCGCTGGGCGCCCAGGACGTGGTGGGCGACGCCAAGATCTGCAAGGTGAGCATCGTCGGTATCGGCATGCGCAGCCACGTGGGCGTGGCCAGCACCATGTTCCGCGTGCTGAGCGAAGAGGGCATCAACATCCAGATGATTTCCACCTCCGAAATCAAGACGTCGGTCGTCATCGACGAGAAGTATCTGGAGCTGGCCGTGCGTGCCCTGCACACGGCCTTCGACCTCGACAAGCCCGCAGAGTGAAAAACGGCCTCAATCTGAGGCATAATATTGGGATTGCCTGGAAACGTGACCGAGTGGCCGAAGGTGCTCCCCTGCTAAGGGAGTATGGGGTGTAGAGCCTCATCGAGGGTTCGAATCCCTCCGTTTCCGCCAAGCATCCAAAGCCCTGCACCTGTTCTGGTGCAGGGCTTTTTTGTTGCTGCTTCGCTGTGGGTTATTCGTCCACCGATGCACTCCAGCGGTCGCCCCAGCCACCGCTGCGCTCGCGTTCCAGTTGGCGGCGGTCGCGTTTGGTGGGGCGGCCTTCGCTCAGGGTCAGGGCGGGTTCGGGGGCCAGGCGGCGCAGTTCCTGCAGGTGCTCGCGTGCCGCGATGCTGTCGGCCGTTTCTTCATAGAGCAGCTGGGCCACCGGCGCAGGCCCGCGCTGCGCGCTGAGGGCGCGTACCGTCACGGTGCGCTGCACCGGGCCCTGGCGCAGCACCACCGTGTCTCCCGGCCGCACCTCGCGCGAGGCCTTGGCGGTCTGGCCATTGACCATGACACGGCCCTTGCTGATTTCTTCGGCCGCGATGCTGCGTGTCTTGAAAAAGCGTGCGCACCACAGCCACTTGTCGATGCGCATGGAATCCAGGGTATTCATGGAGGCATTGTGCCGCGGGGCGTGGCGGCCTGCGCGCTACCATCGGGGCCCATGCCAGACACCTCCGACTCCATACCCGCGCTGCCGCTGGATGCCCAGGGCATTCTGGAGCTGGCAGCGCGGTCGATGTTTCAGCTTTTCTCCACCGTCAGCCAGGGCATGTTTCTGGTGGATTTGCGCGGTCGCATCGTTTGGGTGAACGAGGGCTACCAGCGTTTTTTCCCGGACCTGGGCATCACCTCGGTGGATCAGTTCGTGGGGCGCACGGTGGAGGAGGTGATCCCCAACACCGGTATGCGCCGTGTGCTGGAGACGGGTCAGGCCGTGCTCATCGACCTGCTCACCAACAAGGCGGGCACCTTTGTGGTCAGCCGCATCCCGTTGCGCGACGATGTGGGAAAGGTCATTGGCGCCATCGGCATTGTGCTGTTTGACCACCCCGAGACCACCTTGCAACCGCTCATCAGCAAATTCGCGCTGTTGCAGCGCGACCTGGACGAAGCGCGCCGTGAACTGGCGGCGCAGCGCAGCCAGCAGTTGCGCGGTGCGGGCTCGGGGGATCGCCGCACCAAATACACCTTCGCCAGTTTCGTCGGTTCCAGCCCTGCGGCCACCGAGGTCAAGCGCCAGGCACGGCGCGCGGCGCAATCGGCCAGCCCGGTGCTGTTGCTGGGCGAAACGGGCACCGGCAAGGAACTGCTGGCCCATGCCATCCACGCTGCGTCCCAGCGTGCCAGCGGGCCCTTTGTGGGCGTCAACATTGCCGCCGTGCCCGACACCTTGCTGGAGGCCGAGTTCTTTGGTGTGGCCCCTGGCGCCTACACTGGCGCCGACCGCAAGGGCCGCGACGGCAAGTTCAAGCTGGCCGACGGAGGCACGCTGTTTCTCGATGAAATCGGCGACATGCCCCCCAGCCTGCAGGCCAAGCTGCTGCGCGCGCTGCAGGAGGGGGAGATCGAGCCGCTGGGCTCCAACCAACTGGTGCCCTTCGACGTGCGCGTGATTGCCGCCACCTCGCGCGACTTGTCGGCGCTGGTGCGCGAGGGGCGTTTCCGCGAAGACCTGTTCTACCGCCTGCATGTGCTGCCCGTGCGCGTGCCGCCGCTGCGCGAGCGCCCGGGCGACATTCCGGCGCTGGTGGAGGTGCTGGGTGAGGAAATCGCCCTGCGCAACGGCATTGCCCCGCCAGAGCTGTTGCCCGATGCCATGGCCTTGCTCGCGGCCCAGCCCTGGCGCGGCAACATCCGCGAGTTGCGCAACGTGCTGGAGCAGGCCGCGATGCGCAGCGATGCGCAGTCCATCGATGCCGAGATGCTGCGCGCCCTGCTGCGCGAAGCGGGGGTGGAGCCGGCTGCCCCCGTCAACCAGCCCGCCATGGCGACAGGATCTGCCGCGCCCGACAGCCTGTTGCGCCCCCTGGCCGTGCAGGTGGCCGAACTGGAGCGGCGGGCCATTGCGGCCTCCCTGGCGGCCACTGGGGGCAACAAGCTGGCCACGGCACGGCAGTTGGGGATTTCGCGCGCCACGCTTTACCAAAGGCTGGAAAACCCTGATGAAAATTTGAACATCTGACTGAATTTCAGGCAAAACGATTGTCTGGAATCCAGCCAAATGTGGGTGGTTTGACGGTGCTGTGACAGGGAGGTGACGTTGCGCAAGGGCTGGCACGATTGCTGCAACATTTGGTCACAGATCATTTGCAGGAGACATTCCCATGCACCGCAGAACCCTGGTGGCCTTGGCCGCCCTGGCCACAGGCTTGCCCGCCGCCACCGTTTCCCTCGCGCAGACGGACGAAATCCGCATTGCGCACGTGTACAGCAAGACCGGCCCGCTGGAGGCGTACGGCAAGCAGACGCAGACCGGCCTGATGATGGGGCTGAGCTACGCCACAGGCGGCAGCATGACCATCAACGGCAAGAAGCTGGTGGTGATCGAGAAAGACGACCAGGGCAAGCCCGACCTGGGCAAGAGCCTGCTGGCAGCGGCCTACTCGGACGACAAGGCCGACATTGCTGTGGGCCCCACCAGCTCGGGCGTGGCGCTGGCGCTGCTGCCGGTGGCCGAGGAATACAAGAAAATCCTGCTGGTCGAACCCGCCGTGGCCGACGCCATCACGGGCGACAAGTGGAACAAATACATCTTCCGCACCGGCCGCAACAGCAGCCAGGACGCCATCAGCAACGCAGTGGCGATCGACAAGGCCGGCGTGACCGTGGCCACACTGGCGCAGGACTACGCCTTTGGCCGTGACGGCGTGAAAGCCTTCAAGGACGCGCTGAAGAACGCCAAGCTCGTGCACGAGGAATACCTGCCGACGAACACGACCGACTTCACCGCCGGTGCCCAGCGCCTGATCGACAAGCTCAAGGACCAGCCGGGGCGCAAGATCATCTTCATCATCTGGGCGGGGGCGGGCAATCCTTTCAAGATTGCCGACCTGGACTTGAAGCGCTACGGCATCGAGATCGCCACGGGTGGCAACATCCTGCCCGCCATGGTGGCCTACAACCAGTTTCCGGGCATGGAAGGGGCCACGTACTACTACTTTGGCTTCTCGCGCAACCCGGCCAACCTGTGGCTGGTGACCAACCACTACACCCAGTTCAAATCACCGCCCGACTTCTTTACCGCCGGGGGCTTCACCGCCGCCATGGCGCTGGTCAAGGCGCTCAAGACCACCGGTGGGGATACCGAGACCCAGCGCCTGATACGCACCATGGAGGGCATGAGCTTTGAGTCCCCCAAGGGCTGGATGACCTTCCGCAAGGAAGATCACCAGGCCCTGCAAAGCATGTACCACTTCCGTGTATCGGCTGGTGCGCGGCCCGGCACGCTGGCGGACCTGCGCCTGGTGCGCGAGATCCGTCAGGAGGAGATGGATCTGCCCATACGCAACGCCCGGCAAGACACCGTACAAACCCTGATAAAAACACAGACAATTGTTCAAAAATCAGACAATTGATATGTCTGAAAAATAGACAAATTGTTCTGGCTGCTTGTAAAAATCGTTACCAATCAACGATGTACATGCTGGCACGAAGTGTGCAATATGCAGTCATCACCACAGGAGGCAATCCCATGCAACGACGCACCATGATCTCTCTGGCCGCTCTGGCCGCCACGCTGTCCACCGCTGCCCTGGCGCAGACGGGCGAAATCCGCATTGCGCACGTGTACAGCAAGACCGGCCCGCTGGAGGCGTACGGCAAGCAGACGCAGACCGGCCTGATGATGGGGCTGAGCTACGCCACAGGCGGCAGCATGACCATCAACGGCAAGAAGCTGGTGGTGATCGAGAAAGACGACCAGGGCAAGCCCGACCTGGGCAAGAGCCTGCTGGCAGCGGCCTACTCGGACGACAAGGCCGACATTGCTGTGGGCCCCACCAGCTCGGGCGTGGCGCTGGCGCTGCTGCCGGTGGCCGAGGAATACAAGAAAATCCTGCTGGTCGAACCCGCCGTGGCCGACGCCATCACGGGCGACAAGTGGAACAAATACATCTTCCGCACCGGCCGCAACAGCAGCCAGGACGCCATCAGCAACGCAGTGGCGATCGACAAGGCCGGCGTGACCGTGGCCACACTGGCGCAGGACTACGCCTTTGGCCGTGACGGCGTGAAAGCCTTCAAGGACGCGCTGAAGAACGCCAAGCTCGTGCACGAGGAATACCTGCCGACGAACACGACCGACTTCACCGCCGGTGCCCAGCGCCTGATCGACAAGCTCAAGGACCAGCCGGGGCGCAAGATCATCTTCATCATCTGGGCGGGGGCGGGCAATCCTTTCAAGATTGCCGACCTGGACTTGAAGCGCTACGGCATCGAGATCGCCACGGGTGGCAACATCCTGCCCGCCATGGCCAGCTACAAGAACTTCCCCGGCATGGAAGGCGCCACCTACTACTACTTCGGCATCCCCAAGAACCCGGTGAACGAAGCGCTGGTGGCCGCCCACTACAAGGAATTCAAGACCCCGCCCGACTTCTTCACCGCCGGGGGCTTCTCCTCCGCCATGGCCCTGGTCACTGCGCTCAAGGCCACCAATGGCGATACCAACACCAACAAGCTCATCAAGACCATGGAGGGCATGAGCTTTGACACGCCCAAGGGCAAGATGACCTTCCGCAAGGAAGACCACCAGGCCATGCAGAGCATGTACCACTTCAAGATCAAGGTGGACCCGGCCTTTGCTTGGGGCGTGCCCGAGTTGGTGCGTGAGATCAAGCCCGAGGAAATGCAGATCCCGATCCGCAACAAGCGCTGATTCCGGTTGGCGAGGCCCGGCGCGCCAGCGCGTGCGCCGGGGTGCATCCCGCAGGGGCGGCCGCCCCTCTTTTTCCAGTGAACGCAAGAACCCCGGGCACACGGGGAGGGCGGGCTGTTGCCTGCCCCGACAACCCCACAGGAGACAGACAAGATGACGATGAGATTCCTTCAGACGGCGGCCGCCGTGGCAGTGTGTGCGATGGCGGGCTCGGCCTGGGCGGCGGTGGAACTGCCCGCCCTGCAACTCGACAAAACCCAGACCACGGTATCGGGCCTGTCCTCGGGCGGGTACATGGCGGTGCAGTTGCACGTGGCGTTTTCCTCGGTGTTTGCCAAGGGGGCGGGCGTGGTGGCGGGCGGCCCGTTCTATTGCGCCGAGGGATCGGTGGTCAACGCCACAGGGCGCTGCATGGCCAGCCCTGCGGGCATTCCCACCAGTACGCTGGTAAGCACCACCAACACCTGGGCCAGCCAGGGGCATGTGGACCCGGTGTCCCACCTGCAGAATTCCAAGGTCTATCTGTTCTCGGGCTCGGTGGACAGCGTGGTCAAGACCAGCGTCATGGACGCCCTCAAGACCTACTACAACAGCTTTGTACCTGCCGCTAACGTGGTGTACAAAAAAGACATCGCCGCAGAGCATGCCCTGGTGACCGACGACTACGGCAGCGCCTGCTCGGTCAAGGGCTCGCCCTACATCAACGATTGCAACTTCGACCTTGCCGGTGCCATGCTGCAGCACCTGTACGGGCCGCTCAACGCGCGCAGCAGCACGGCCCTGCCCGAGAGCAGCTTTGTCGAGTTCAAGCAAAGCAGCTTCATCAGCGGCCACGGCATGGCCAGCAATGGCTGGGCCTACATTCCGCAGGCTTGCCAGAGCGGCGCCACCTGCCGCCTGCACGTTGCGCTGCACGGCTGCAAGCAGAACGTGAGCGACGTGCAGCAGCAGTACGTGCGCAACACCGGCTTCAACCGCTGGGCCGAGACCAACCACATCGTGGTGCTGTACCCGCAAACCAGCACCGCCGCCACCAACAGCTGCTGGGACTGGTGGGGCTACGACAGCGCCAACTACGCCAAGAAGACCGGCCCGCAGATGGCCGCCATCAAGGCCATGGTGGACCGCCTGGGCAGCGGTGGTGCAACGCCGCCCGACCCCGACCCGGTGCTGCTGCCCGCTCCCACGGGCGTGAGCGCCTCGGGCGCCACCGCCAGCAGCATGGCCCTGGGCTGGAACAGCGTGGCTGGGGCCGACGGCTACCACGTGTACCGCAACGGCAACAAGGTCAATGCGCTCACCGTGTATGGCACCAGCTATACCGACACTGGCCTGTCCGCCTCCACCACCTACCAATGGACGGTGCGTGCCGTGGACGCCCAGGGCGTGGAAGGCACCGCCTCGGCCCCCGTATCGGCCACCACCCTGGCGGCCAGCGGCGGCGAGACACCCACCTGCACCACTGCCAGCAACTACGCCCACACCCTGGCGGGCCGGGCCTATGCGCTGTACGGTTTCACCTATGCCAACGGTTCCGGCCAGGGCATGGGGTGGTGGAACATTTTCACGACCACCACACTGAAGAAGACCGGCCCCAACTACTACGTGATCGGCACCTGCCCCTGAGCCCACAGGGCCTGCCTGGTGGCGGGAACACCCAAGGAACGAGACAGTGAAAGCGAGCAAGAACCCATGAGTACCCTGGCCACCCGGGACTTGACCATCCGCTTTGGCGGCCACGTGGCGGTCAATGCCGTGACCTGCGCCTTCGAGCCAGGCACGCTGACCGCCATCGTGGGCCCCAACGGCGCGGGCAAGACCACCTACTTCAACCTGATCTCCGGCCAGCTCAAGGCCACCAGCGGCTCGGTGACGCTGGGCGGTCGTGAGCTGACGGGGCAATCCGTCTCGCAGCGCACGCGCGCCGGGCTGGGGCGGGCGTTCCAGCTCACCAACCTGTTCCCCAACCTCACGGTGCTGGAGAACGTGCGCCTGGCCGTGCAGGCCACGCAAGAGGGCAAGCACCGCCGGGGCCTGAATCTCTGGAGCATCTGGAGCGACCACCGCCAGCTCACCGAGCGGGCGCAGGCCATCTTGCACCAGGTGGCGATGTTCGAGCGCCGCGATACCCCGGTGGCCAGCCTGCCGCACGGCGACCAGCGCAAGCTCGAAGTCGCGCTGCTCATGGCGCTGGAGCCGCAGGTGTACATGTTCGACGAGCCTACGGCGGGCATGAGCCACGACGAGGCACCCGTGATCCTGAACCTGATCCGCGAGCTGAAGAAGGACAAGACCAAGATCATCCTGCTGGTGGAGCACAAGATGGACGTGGTGCGCGAGCTGGCCGACCGCATCATCGTGCTGACCAACGGCACGCTGGTGGCCGACGGCCTGCCGGCCGAGGTGATCGCATCGCCCGTGGTGCAGGAAGCCTACCTGGGCGTGAGCAAGGACGCAGACAAGGAGGCCGCATGAGCACCCCCCACCTTCTGGAACTCAAGGGCGTGCACACCCATATCGGGGCGTACCACATCCTGCACGGCGTGGACCTGGCCGTGCCGCGCGGCGAGCTGACCATGCTGCTGGGCCGCAATGGCGCGGGCAAGACGACCACCCTGCGCACCATCATGGGCCTGTGGCAGGCCTCGCAGGGCAGCATCCACTTTGGCGGGCAGGACATCACGCGCATGCACACGCCGCAGATTGCAGGCCTGAACATCGCCTATGTGCCCGAGAACATGGGCATCTTTGCCGACCTCACGGTGAAGGAAAACATGCTGCTGGCCGCGCGCAAGGCCAGCCATGCCGGGCAGATGGACCAGGCCCGGCTGGAGTGGATCTTCAAGCTGTTCCCGGCCGTGGAGAAGTTCTGGAACCACCCCGCCGGCAAGCTCAGCGGCGGGCAGAAACAGATGCTGGCCGTGAGCCGCGCCATCGTCGAGCCGCGCGAGCTGCTCATCGTGGACGAGCCCAGCAAGGGTCTGGCGCCGGCCATCATCAACAACATGATCGACGCCTTCGACCAGCTCAAGAAGAGCGGCGTGACCATCCTGCTGGTTGAGCAGAACATCCACTTCGCCAAGCGCCTGGGCGATGCGGTGGCCGTGATGGACAACGGCCGTGTGGTGCACTCCGGTCGCATGGCCGACCTGGCCGCCGACGAGGCGCTGCAGCAGTCCTTGCTGGGACTCGCACTCTGAGGAGGTTTATATGAGAAATATGCCTCTAAAGCCCATGAATAAAGCGCAAACAGCTATAAAAACAATAGCAAAACAAACCGCAGGAAAGGCCACGCCATGAACCGCCGCGACCTGGATTGGAAACCCCTGGCCCTGGTGCCGCTGCTGGCGCTCATCGTGCTGCCGCTTATCGGCTCGCCCAGCACCTGGCTCACGCTCACGGTGGCGGGGCTGGCCATGGGCATGATCATCTTCATCATCGCCTCGGGCCTCACGCTGGTGTTCGGCCTGATGGACGTGCTGAACTTCGGCCACGGCGTGTTCATCGCGTTGGGCGCCTTTGTGGCCACCAGCGTGCTCGGCGCCATGGGCGACTGGACGGGCAGTGCCGAGCTGTGGCGCAACCTGGTGGCCGTGCTGCCCGCCATGCTGGTGGCCATGGCCGTGGCGGGTGCGCTGGGCCTGGCGTTCGAGCGCTTCATCGTGCGCCCGGTGTACGGCCAGCACCTCAAGCAAATCCTCATCACCATGGGCGGCATGATCATTGGCGAGGAGCTCATCAAGGTCATCTGGGGACCGCAGCAGATCCCGCTGCCGCTGCCCGAGGGCATGCGCGGCTCGCTGCTGGTGGGCGATGCAGCGATCGAGAAGTACCGCCTGGTCGCCGTGGCCGTGGGCTTGGTGGTGTTCGGCGTGCTGGCCTGGACGCTCTCGCGCACCAAGGTGGGCCTGCTCATCCGCGCGGGCGTGCAGGACCGCGAGATGGTCGAGTCGCTCGGCTACCGCATCCGGCGCCTGTTTGTGGGCGTGTTCGTGGCGGGCTCGGCGCTGGCAGGCCTGGGCGGCGTGATGTGGGGGCTGTACCAGCAGAACGTCGTTCCGCAGATGGGCGCGCAGGTCAACGTGCTGATCTTCATCGTCATCATCATCGGCGGCCTGGGCAGCACGGGCGGTGCGCTCATCGGCGCTTTGCTGGTGGGCCTGATGGCCAACTACACCGGCTTCCTGGTGCCCAAGGTGGCGCTGTTTTCCAACATCGCCCTGATGGTCGCCGTGCTGCTGTGGCGCCCGCAGGGTGTCTATCCCGTGACGAACCGTTGAAGAGGCGCCCGACATGTTTAACCGACTTCTCTCCGGTGACTACCCGCGCAGCAAGGTGCTGGCGGTCATTCTGCTGGCCATTTTGCTGGGCCTGGCGTTTGCGCCCTTCCTGTTTCCTGGTGTCAAGCCGCTGTCGGTGGCCGCCAAGGTGCTGGTGTTTGTGGTGCTGGTGGCCAGCTTCGATCTGTTGTTGGGCTACACCGGCATCGTGAGCTTTGCGCACACCATGTTCTTCGGCATTGGTGCGTACGGCATTGCCATTGCGACCACGCGCCTGGGCGCCACCTGGGGCGCACTGGCCGTGGGCGTGGGTGGGGCGCTGCTGCTGTCGCTGCTGCTGTCGCTGGCGGTGGGGCTGTTCTCGCTGCGCGTGCGCGCCATCTTCTTTGCCATGATCACGCTGGCCGTGGCGGCGGCGTTCCAGACGCTGGCCTCGCAGCTTTCGGACTTCACCGGCGGTGAGGACGGCCTGACTTTCAAGGTGCCCGAGCTGCTGTCGCCCAGCTTCGAACCCTTCGAGGAACCCTTTCTGGGCGTGACCATCGACGGGCGCCTGATCTGCTACTACCTGCTGTTTGTCACGGCGGTGGCTCTGGTGCTGGCGCTGCTGCGCATCGTCAACTCGCCCTTCGGCCGTGTGCTGCAGGCCATCCGCGAGAACGAGTTCCGCGCCGAGGCCATTGGCTACCGCGTGGTGGTGTACCGCACCACGTCCAGCGTGCTGTCGGCCCTGTTCGCCACGCTGGCGGGCTGCATGCTGGCGCTCTGGTTGCGCTACAACGGGCCGGACACCTCGCTCAGCTTCGAAATCATGATGGACTGCCTGCTCATCGTGGTCATCGGCGGCATGGGCACCATCTACGGCTCGGCCATCGGCGCCGTGCTGTTCCTGGTGGCGCAAAGCTACCTGCAAGACCTGCTGCGCCTGGGGCATGAAGCAGCTTCCAGCCTGCCCTGGCTGGCCGCGCTGCTCTCGCCCGACCGCTGGCTGCTGTGGCTGGGGGTGCTGTTCGTGCTCTCGGTCTATTACTTCCCCACGGGCGTCGTCGGCCGCCTGCGCGCCGCGGCAGCGCATTGAGACCACGCCACGCACCCCGCACCACAAGGTTGCCCACCATGTCACCCCAATCCCGCTACGCCACCTGCGCTGGCTATGAAATCCACTACACCGAATGGGGTGCAGGCGATGCCCCCGTGGTGATCGCCTGGCACGGCCTGGCGCGCACCGGGCGCGACATGGACGACCTGGCTGCGCACCTGGCAGGGCGCTACCGCGTGATCTGCCCCGACACGTTGGGCCGGGGCCTGAGCCAGTGGAGCCGCAACCCGGTGCAGGACTACCGCCTGGCCTTCTACGCACGCCTGGCGGCTGACCTGTTTGACCAGTTGGGCATTGCCCAGGCGCACTGGATCGGTACCTCGATGGGGGGCGCCATCGGCACGGTCTGCGCTGCAGGCCTGTTCGAGCCGCGATTGCACGGGCGCATCCGCAGCCTGCTGCTCAATGACAACGCGCCGCGCCTGGCCGATGCGGCGCTGGAGCGCATCAAGTCCTACGCGGGCCAGCCCCCCGCGTTCGATACCGTGGCCGAGCTGGAGGCCTTCTTCCGGCAGGTGTACCAGCCCTATGGCTGGCTGAGCGATGCGCAGTGGCGCCGTTTGACGGAGACCTCCACCCGCCGCCTGCCCGACGGCCGCGTGACGCCGCACTACGACCCGGCCATGGTGCAGCAGTTCACCCACCACGAGAACGACTACCTGATCTGGGACCACTACGACCGGCTCGACATCCCCGTGCTGTGCCTGCGCGGGGCAGATTCGGACCTCGTGCTGCCCGAGACCGTCGCAGAAATGCTGACCCGAGGCCCTGGTGCACGCGGCCTGGCGCAGGTGATCGAGGTGCCCGGCTGCGGCCACGCACCCGCGCTCAACGTGCCCGCGCACTACGCGCTGGTGGACGCCTTCCTCGCGAGGGCAGAACAGGCAGTTTGAGCCCCTCCCGTGCTGCCGCCTGGTGGGCGCGCGGGAGGGCTTTCTTTGCGTTCGTTGCACCGCTTGCGGCGTATCCAACGGGCGCAGCCCAGTCCGGCAACCATCGCGCAAGGGCCGCCAGTGCTCCGAGTGTGGGCGCAGCCGCTCAGGGGGCTGTCCCCTTTACCTCCTGAACCGCTCGCCGTTGAAGTAGGTCAGCTCCACGAAGTCGGTTCCGTCGTGGTCGTTAGGGCCGTAGCGCACCTCGAAGCCGCCCATGTCGTAGGGGCGCATGGAGTGCAGGGCCTCGATGAATTTCTCGCGCGAGGCGGCGCGTCCGGCGCGGCGCAGGGCCTCGATGAGGATGCGTGCATTCACATAGCCCTCGAACGAGGAATAGCCAATGTCCACATTCCCCAGCTTCTTGATGGCCTCCTGGTAGGCCTTGACCACCGGGATGGCGGGATTCGTGGGGTTGGGCACCACTTGCGCCACGGTGATGCCGGCGGCCGCTTCGCCCAGCGCCGCCAGCAGCGGCCGCGAGCCCAGGAACGAGATCGAGAACGCAGGCGCCTTGATGCGTTGGCGCAGTGCCTTGTAGAACGGAATGCCGCTGGCGCCGATGGCCAGGGACATCAGCGCATTGGGCTGGAACTGCACGATCTCCTGCACCGCTTTTTCAATGCCTTCAGGGGTTTCCTGCACCAGAAATGGCTTCCACTGTGTGTTGTTCGTGGCACGGGCGGCCGCCTCGAAGGCCGCCAGCGTGGCCTTGCCGAAAGGGTTGTCGAAGTAGCCCACGGCCATCTTGGTAAAGCCCGTGGAGCTGAGCTGGCGCG
The DNA here is from genome assembly GCF_022760965.1 of Simplicispira sedimenti. Taxonomy (NCBI): domain Bacteria; kingdom Pseudomonadati; phylum Pseudomonadota; class Betaproteobacteria; order Burkholderiales; family Comamonadaceae; genus Simplicispira; species Simplicispira sedimenti. The sequence goes on along the minus strand of NZ_JAKVIJ010000004.1, from coordinate 141,669 downwards.
CAATCTTGGCCAGTTCCTGTGCGTAACTGGCCCGGGTGTGGAACACCAGTGGGTTGAAGGGGCGCAGCGCGTCCGAACCCGTGGCCGGAGCCAGCAGCGGTACCTTGGCTTCGGCCAGCACCTTGAGCGCACCCATCACGCTGGTGGTGCCGCCGCAGGCAAACATGGTGAACACCTGGTCCTTCTTGAGCAGCGTGGCCGTGTTTTCGGCGGCCTTCTCGGGGACGCCGGCGTCGTCCAGGCTGAAGAACTCGACCGGGCGCCCGTCGATGCCGCCGCGGTCGTTCACCTCCTTGAAAGCGGCGGCAATGCCCTTGTTCATCTCCACAAACGGGAAGGCCAGCGGCCCGGTCAGCGCGGCCGTCTGGCCGATGCGCCATGCATCGCCCTGCGCATGGGCCCAGGCCGAAGGGCCCAGGGTGGCCAGGGCGGCGGTGCCCTGGAGCAGGCGGCGGCGGTCCAGAAGGGGGAGGGTGCTGGGCGTTGGTTGGTTCATGGTGGGGTTCCGGTGTGTGTTCCCAAGATCGGTCAAAACGTGTCCAGAAGTATCGATTTGTATGTTTCTGTGCGTTATTCAGGGTAACCCTTGCGCGCAGGCCCAATTCGTCACATCCGTGACACATTCTCTATTGGATACAAGGCGCGATGGCGGTGCATTGCCCTTGGTCAACCTGGCAGGTACAGCGCGCGAAAGTCGTTCACGTTGGTGAAGGTGGGGCCGGTCACCACCAGGTCGCCCAGGGCAGCGAAGAAGCTGTAGGCGTCATGCCGCGCCAGGTGGTCTGTGGCCGACAGGCCCAGTGCCTGGGCGCGGGCCAGGGTGTCGGGGGTGATCAGGGCACCTGCGTTGTCTTCCACGCCGTCGATGCCGTCGGTGTCGGCCGCCAGGGCGTACACCCCGGGCTCGCCCTGCAGGGCCAGGGCGCAGGACAGTAGAAATTCGCTGGCTCGGCCGCCCCGGCCCCGTGGGTGGGCGCCCGGGGTGCCCAGCGTGACCGTGGTCTCCCCGCCGGACAGCAGCACGCAGGGCCTCGTGAATGGCTGGCCCTGGCGTGCCACCTGCCGTGCCAGGGCGGCGTGCACCTTGCCCACGTCGTGGCTCTCGCCCTCGATGGCATCCGACAGGATGTGTGCCGCCACGCCTTGTGCACGTGCCAGTGCGGCGGCAGCCTCCAGGCTGTGCTGGGGCGTGGCGATGAGGTGCACAGCATGGCCTTGGAACCGCGCATCTCCGGGCTTGGGGGTCTCGAAGGCGCCGCTGGCGAGGCCGGCGTGCGCCGCGGCAGGCAGGGGTAGTTGGTAGCGCTGGCAAATGGCCAGTGCGTTCTGGCAGGTGCTGGGGTCGGGTACGGTGGGGCCGCTGGCGATGACGGCGGGGTCGTCGCCCGGCACGTCGCTGATGAGCAGCGACACCACGCGTGCCGGGGCGGCCAGCGCCGCCAGCCGCCCGCCCTTGAGGGCCGAGAGGTGCTTGCGCACGCAGTTCATCTCGTCAATGCTGGCGCCGCTGGCCAGCAGCGCCTGGTTCAGTGCCTGCTTGTCGGCCAGGGTGATGCCAGGCGCAGGCTGGGCCAGCAGGGCCGAGCCACCGCCGGAAATGAGTGCCAGCACCAGATCGTCCGGCCCCAGGCCTGCTACCTGCGCGGCGATGCGCGTGGCAGCCTGCTGCCCGGCGGCGTCGGGCACGGGGTGGGCCGCCTCCAGCACGGCAATGCGCGCCTGGGGCTGTGGCAGGCCGGGCGGGACATGGCCGTAGCGTGTGACCACCAGGCCTTGCAGTGGCGCATCGGCGGGCCACAGCGCATCGACCGCTGCGGCCATGCTGGCAGCGGCCTTGCCCGCGCCCACCACCACGGTGCGCCCACGCGGGGGCGGCGGCAGGTACGGGGCCAGCACCTGTGCGGGCTGGGCGCGGGCCACGGCGGTGTCGAACAGCGCGCGCAGAAAGGCGCGGGCGTCGGTGGGGGCGGTCATGGGGTGCCGGGCCCGCCGTGGATGGGGGCGCGCAGGCGTGTGGTGGCACGTGATCGGGGCCGCAGTGCCGCCTGGCAGGCGCGGCGGTAGGCACGCAGTTGGGCATCGGCCAGGGCCACCACGCTGCCGGGTTCTGCGGTCACGCCGCGTGGGTGCATGCCTGCGGCCTGGCCGGTAAGCAGTGCAATGCCCTCGCTCACATGCTGCACGGCCCACAGGTGAAAGCGCCCCTGCGCCACGGCCTGCACGATGCGTGGCTCCAGCATCAGGTGGCGCTGGTTGCGCGCCGGGATCAGCGCCCCCTGGCTGCCGTCAAGCCCAGCGGTTTCACAGGCGCGAAACCACCCTTCGATCTTTTCATTGATGCCGCCCACGGGCAGCACCTCGCCGTGCTGGTTGAGTGCGCCGGTCACCGCAATGCCCTGCGCCAGCGGCAGGCCCGAGAGCGAGGACAGCAACGCATACAGCTCGGCGCACGAGGCCGAGTCGCCCTCCACGCCGCTGTACTCCTGCTCGAACACCACCGAGGCATTGAGCGCCAGCGGCGCCAGGTGGCCGAACAGCGCGTTCAGGTAGCTGTGCAGGATGAGCACGCCCTTGTCGTGGATGGGGCCGGACATCTCGACCTCGCGCTCGATGTTGAGCAGCCCCTCCTGCCCGGCAAAGGTGCGTGCGGTGATGCGCACCGGAAAGCCGAAGCGGTAGTCGCCCAGGTCGATCTGCGTGAGCGCGTTGATCTGGCCCACCTGCCAGCCGTGCAGCGCGAGCAGGCGCTCGCCGTCGGTGATGCTCTCGTGCAGGCGCTGTTCGGGGTAGTTGTGGCGCAGGGTGCGGGCCTGCAGGGCGGCTTCCACGTCGTGCAGGGCCACCAGGCTGGCACCGCGCGCGCGGCACAGGGCGGCGGCCTCGATGGCCAGGGCCTCGGTGTAGGCGAACAGGGCGCTCTGGCGGGTCTGGTCGTCGGCCTCGCGGTGGCTGTGCTCCAGCATGCGGGCCACGGCATCGGGGCCAAAGTGCGGCAGGCCGCGCTTTTTGCAGGTGTGCGCCACGAACACGGCGCTGGCCTGGTAGGTTTGCGCACTGGCGCTGAAGGACTCGGCAAAGTCCACCTTCACACGGAAGCGCCGGGCCACTTCGGGGTCGCCCTCCTGCAGGGCGTAGTACTCCTCGATCGAGCCGACCAGCACAAACTTGACCTGCACATCCACCGCCTCGGGTTGCAGCGCAGCGGTGGCCTGGATCCCGTGGCTGCTGCCCAGCTCCTCGATCTGCAGGCGGCTGCAGCGCAGAAAGCGGCGCAGGCGCTCCCACAGGCTTTCGTTGCCCAGCAGGTCGCGCAGATGCAGCAGCAAAAAGCCGCCATGCGCCTTGAGCAGGCTGCCCGCGTGGATGTGGGAGAAGTCGGCCTGCACGGCGTCGTCTTCGGCCTGTACCTCGATGCTGCCAAACAGGCTGCGCAGCTGCGGGTTGTCCTCGATCAGCACGGGCGCAGTTTGCAGCCCGGCGTTGTCCACGGCCAGGTTCACATGGCAGCGCGAGAGCAGGGTGTCCAGCTGCTCCTTGCGCTCGTCTTCTGCAGCCTCGTTGCCCTGCACGGACATGAAAAGGTCGAGCTGCTCCAGCACCTGCTGGCGCACCTGGTCCAGCCACTGTCCGAGCTTGACGGTGTCCTTGATCTGTTTGCGCAGGGGGTTGCGCACCTCTTGCAGCCCATGGTCCAGCAGGGGGCGCACCACCTGGCGCCGCAGTTGCGTCAGTGCGTCGTCGCGCTGGCGCTCCAGTGGGCGCATGTCGTCCAGAAAACGTGCGATGGCGTTGCGCAGCTTCTGCTCGGCATCGTCAATTTCGGCGCGGCGCTCGCGCGTGAGGGCGCGGGCGTCGGCTTCGGTCAGCGGCTCGCCCTGGGGGCCGAGCAGGGTGAAAACCATATGCCCCTCGTCGCGCGAGAGTCGAAAGCGCAGCGACTCGGCCAGCGCATCCAGTTCGGCAAAGGCTTGCGACTCGCGGGCCTGGTAGGCCTGCTCGATGCGCGCACTCTCGGCGCGGAAGTCGGCACCGTCCAGGCGCCTGGGGATGTCCGCCTGCAGCGCACGGGTGAGCTGCTCCATGCCCTGGCGCAGTGCGCGCCCCTGGCCCGCGGGCAGGCGCAGCGCGCGTGGGCGCTCGGGGTTGTCAAAGTTGTGGAGGTAGCACAGATCGGGGGGCACGGCCCGCTGGGCGGCGGCCTGCTTCATGGCCTGGTGCAGCAGCGACGCGCGGCCGCTGCCCACCTCGCCGAGCACAAACAGGTTGTAGTCCGGCTGCTCCAGCCCCAGGCCAAAGCGTGCGGCGGCCTCGGCGCGCTCCTGTCCGATCCAGGGCAGCGGTTGGTCCTGCAACTCGGCGGTGCTGGCGAAGCCCAGGCGGTCGGGGGCAATGTTCAGGCGCAGTTGTTCGGGGGCAAGAGCGGTGGCGGACATGGGGTATTCAATAGAAGCAAAAATCGGTTTCTGCGCAGTGGTGGCAAGCGCTTCGTGCTATCAAATTTCAAGTATTTGCCTGGGTGGCCATCTGCTTTTCTCGCAGGTGCACCAGGGTCTGCAGCATGCGATTGGCAGGCGTGGCGATGCCCAGCGCCTCGCCCTGGCGCACGATGTAGCCGTTGAGGTGGTCGATCTCCGTGGGCCGTCCGCGCGCCAGGTCCTGCGCGGTGGACGAAATCTGAGTGGGCATGCTCGCAGCCAGCGGCAGCACTGCATCGGCCGTGCCCGCAGGCAGTGCGATGCCCTTGGCGTGGGCCACGGCCAGGCATTCCTGCACGATGTCGTCCATCATGCGGGGCACGTTCAGCCCCGGGCTGTCCACGATGGCGCCGTAGGCCAGCCCCGTGAGCGCCGAGAGCGGGTTGTACACACAGTTGAGCACCAGCTTGGCCCACAGGGCGCCGGCCACGTTGTCCGACACCTGCACCGGAATTCCCGCTGCCGCAAAGGTCTGTGCAATGGCCTGGCTTTGCGGTGCGGGCGCAATCACCAGTTCGCCCCGGCCATGGTGGCGCACATGGCCCGGCCCGGCCATTCCAGCGGCCACATACACCACGGCGGGCAGCACCGTGTGCGCCAGCGCGGTTTGCAGGCGCTCGGCGTTGTCCACCCCGTTCTGCAGGCTCATCACCACGGCGTCCGGTGCCAGGTAGGGCTTCATGGCCTGCCCGGCACTCTCGGTGTCGGTCGATTTGACGCAAAAAAGCACGCACTGCGCGCCTTGCACGCCGCTGGGCTCGGTGTCGGCCTGCAGGCGTACCCGTTCCGAAAACGACAAGGTGTCCAGCAGCAATCCGTCTCGGCGCACGGCCTCGACATGGGCCGCGCGTGCCACCAGCACGACCTCGTGCCCTGCGCGTGCCAGCATGCCGCCGTAGTAGCAGCCCACGGCGCCAGCGCCCATCACGGCAATTCTCATGGCAACGTCCTTTCAACAGCTTGTGTGTGCCTGGGCATCGTGCGCAGGCAGACATGGGGCAGTGTAGGACAAGGGTGCAACGGGTGGCACACTGTGCAAATCCTTCGCTAACAGACTTCTGCCGTGTCCTCCAATCCCTTGCCCGAACCCATGACCTGGACGGTGGATGTGTCCTTGCTTGGCAGTCCCGTGGTGCTGCGTCAGACGGCGGGAGTGTTTCTGGTGACCTTTGCCGTTGTGTCGCTTTTTGCGTGCGGATTGTTCGCTGTCGAGGGCGATTGGGCAGGCATTCTTCCCACGCTGGGGGTGTTGGCGCTGGTGCATGTGGGACTGGTGTTGGGGGCGCTTGCTGTCATGGTGCTGTATTTCGGGAACCGCATTGCCATGGAATTCACGGTAGATGAGCGTGGCGTTTTCTCGCAGGTGCGCGATCGCAAGGCCCACAAGGCATCGCAGTTGGCCGTTGTTCTGGGTTTGGCAACGGGCAGATTCACGGTGGCAGGTGCGGGCATGCTGGCGCGCAGCGGCGCCAGCAGTTTTGTCCCCTGGAAGGCCGTGCAGCGGGTGCGCTGCGACGAGGCGCGCCACACCATTCATCTGGACGGTGGGTGGCGAACGCGCGCCGCCTTGTTCTGCACCCCGCAGAACTACCACCTGGCACGCACCTGGGCCTTGCGCATGTGCCCAAGCACATGAAGACACGCGTGTTTCTGCTTTTGTTGGGCGCTGTGCTTGTGCTTTGGGGCGCGGGGCTTCCCATGGTGCTGTGGTTGGGTGCCGAAGCGCCGGGCACGGTCACGCAGGTGCGGCGGCAGTTGGGCGACAGGGGTGAGGCCATTCCCAATCGCTACACCTACACCATCGCCTATGAGTTTCGACTCCCCAATGGACAGATGGCGCAGGGCCATACGCAGCGGGTGGGCGATTTTTTTGCCCCACGCGACATGGCGGTGGGCAAGCCAGTGCGCGTGCGCTATCTGCCTGGCGCACCCTGGCTGAACGAGATTCCGGCGGTTCATTGGGCGGCTGGCCTGGAGCGCGCCATCGTGACCGTGGTGGGTGCGGGACTGGTGGCGCTGGCCTTCCGGCGACCCAAGACCATGCCCGGCCCAGGCCGTCGATCACGCCGTCCTGGATGAGCCTTGTCGGTTCAACGTCACGTTGACTTCTGGGGATATTGCCGGGAAGATACAAAAAGATACAAGGAGGTCGCATGCGTCTAGGGAAATATATCGTTCGTGCGTTGGCATGTGGTGTGCTGGCGATCGGGGGCCTGGGGACCGTGTTTGCCCAGACCCAGGGAGGGTTCTGGGGACGACTGGCCTTCGACACTGCGGTGGGTGAGGGCGACAACCGGTTTCGGTACGGAAACTGGTATGGCCCCGGTTGGTGGGGTGGCAGCGAGCTGTCTGATCGGGTGGGCGGATTGCCGCCGGTGGATGCGCTGGATGCCGTGGCGCAAAAGCATGACTTTGGCTATGAGCTGGCAGAGGAGCTGGGTGCCGGCAACCGGGCCCTGGAGGCCCACTACAAGGCCTTGGCCGATGTGATTGCGGTGCGGGATACGCTTGCTTTGCCCGAGGACCCCAGGCGATGGAGTCCACCTGCGAAAGACCCGGAACTGGCCCGCAAGTACCGTGAACGCATTGCGCTGGGTTTCCCGAACTACCAGCAACGATTGAATGAACTGAAGGCGGTGGTTCCGTCGCGCATCGATCCCAGCCACCCAGAGGCCTTGGATTCTGTGTTGGAAGGAAAGAAGCCCATCGACGCAGCCGAGCTGGAAAGACGGATGAACCAGCGGGTGCGGGCGTGGAACAAAGCCTACATGGATCGCCAGGCGCAAAGCGGCAGAGCGAATGTGCTGGATATTCCGTCTGCAACCCCCCAGCAGCCCAGGCCAGACGCCACGGCTGTGATGCTTTGTACCTGCGAGGATTGGAACAGGGACGGTTTGTACGGTGTGGTTCTCAAAGGGGAAATACTCTCGGCCAATTACGGCCCGTACGCAAAATGCATGGACTATGCCCGCAGCCTGCGCCAATGCCGGTCTGTTCCGCAGGCAGAGCGGCCGCGCCAGCCGACTGCGTCCGGAAACAGCTGCACCTGCGAGGACTGGGACAAGGATGGGCGCTATGGAGTGGTGCTCAATGGAAAGACGGTGTTGGCGCCCAATGTGGGGTCGCACCACCAGTGCATGTCCCGCGCCCAGTCCATGCGGCAATGTCAATAGCACCCTGGAGCCTTGCTGGGGGTTGGCACATGGAGCGGCCACTTTAGACTCGAAAACCCTAACCAGGGGGCACTTTTCCTGAGGGGATGTGCGCCGATAATCCCCCCATGGAGCCCACCGCCAACGATCCATTCGATCCCAGCCAGTGGAATGAAGACACCATGGCCGGGGAGCCTCTGGCCGAGTTGCCCGCCGTGGTGGAACTGCTGCGGCGGCGCTGCGGGGTGGATTTTTCTGGTTACAAGACGACCACCCTGACACGCAGGGTGCGCCACCGCATGGCGCAGGAGCAGGTGGAAACGGGCGCACAGTACCTGCGGCGCCTGGAGACCGATGAGGCGGAGCGCCAGGCTTTGTGTGGCGATCTGTTGATCCATGTGACCGAGTTCTTCCGCGATACGTCAGCGTTTGCGTACCTGGCCGAGGTGGTGCTGCCCGACCTGCTGCGCGGTCGCCCTTCCACCGAAGACTTGCGTATTTGGTCGGCGGGCTGCGCCACGGGGCAGGAGGCCTACACCTTGGCCATGCTGGCGCTGGATGTGGCCGGGCGCATGGGGTTCCATGGCAATGTGAAGGTTTTTGCGACCGACCTGGGCACCCAGGCGCTGGAAGTGGCTTCGCGCGGGCAATACGACGATGACGCGCTGGCCGCCGTACCGGAGGCGCTGCAGGGACGCTACTTCGTGCGCGAGGGGCAGGAGGCCATGCGGGTGGACGGCTCCCTGCGCCGCCATGTGGTGTTTGCCCGGCACAATCTGCTGACTGACCCGCCCTTCACGCGCATCGACCTGGCCGTATGCCGCAACCTGCTGATCTACCTGCAGCCCGAAGCACAGGTCAAGGCCTTGTCGCAGCTGCATTTTGCGCTCAGGCCGCACGGCATTCTGATGCTGGGGGCCAGCGAGACCATCGACGCGCTCGACGCCCCCGCCTTCGCCCCGCTGGACCGCAGCGCCAAGCTGTTCCGCAAGCAGGGCGTGGCGCTGGTCCGGGTGATCGACGCGCCCACCCAAGGTGCGCAGGCCGTGCCCGGCGTGCCCGACGGCGCCTTGGCCGATGGCAAGGATGAGTCGCCTTCGCATCTGCTGCAGGCCGAGCTGCAGGCGACCCGTGAGCGTCTGCAAGAGATGGTGGTGGAGCTGCAGGCCAGCCACGAGCGCATCGACCTGAGCAACGAGGAGCTCACCGCCTCCAACGAGGAGCTGCAAAGCGCCAACGAGGAGCTCAAGTCCGTCAACGAAGACCTGTACGCCCTCAACCGCGAACTGCACGCCAAGAACGAGGAGCTCGCCGCGCTCACGCGCGACTACGACCACCTGCTCGACAGCACCGACATCGGCACGGTGTTTCTGGATGCGCAACTGTGCCTGCGCCGCATCAGCCCAGGGGTCGAGGACTACCTGGCCCTGCGGCCCACAGACATTGGGCGGCCCGTGGCCGACATCCACTATCGGCTGGGGCCGCAAGAGGCCTTTCTGGCCGATCTGCAGCGTTGCGCGCGCACGGGTGCACGCATCGAAACCGAGGTGCGCCTGCCCGATGGGCGCTGGGTGTTCCAACGCATGCTGCCCTTCAAGGAAGAGGGCAAGAGCGACGACGGCGTGGTGCTGACCTGGACCGACATCAGCGAGGTCAAACGCATTCAGCACCTTGCAGACCAGTTGGCCAGCGACCGCTCGCGCCTGATGGCCATCATGGATGCATTGCCCGACGGGGTGTACATCACCAACCCGAGCTACGCCATCGAGTACATCAACCCTGCCATGCAGAAGGAGTTTGGCCCGGTGCAGGGGCGCAAGTGCTACGAGTACTTCCATGGCCGCCAGTCCCCTTGTGACTGGTGCAAGAACGCCGATGTGTACGCGGGCAAAACGGTGAATTGGGAATGGACCAATGCGCAGGGCCAGTCCTACGAGCTGTTCGACATGCCGCTGCACAACGCCGACGGCAGCATCAGCAAGCTGGAGCTCATCCACAACGTCACGGCGCCCATGGAGCAGCGCCGCCGCATGGAGCAGGTGGCGCGGCTGGCCCACGTGGGGCATTGGGAATGGACCGTGGCCAGCGGTGAACTGCGTTGGAGCGATGAAACCTTTGCGTGCTTTGGTTATGCGCCGGGGGCGGTGACTCCCTCCTTCGACCTGTTTTTGCAGCATGTCGATTCGCTGGACCAGGCGCGGGTGCGTGCTGCCGTGCAAAAGTCGCTCGATGACTGCAAGCCCTATGAGGTGGAGTTCCGCTTTCGGCGCGCCGATGGCCATGTGTGTGTGGGCCTGGCCATGGGGGAGGTCTCCTGCGATCCATCGGGCAAACCGGTGACCATGGCCGGTGCCATGCAGGACATCACGGCGCTGCGCGACACCGAAAAGCGTTTCACGGTGGCCTTTTCGGCCAGCCCGCTGGCGGCCTCCATTGCGCGGGCCTCCGACGGCATGTTCCTCGAGGTCAACGACAAGTACGAGGCATTTTTTGGCTGGACCCGCGATGACCTGGTGGGTCACACCACGCTGGAGATCGGCCTGTGGGTCGATCTGGCTGCACGCGAGGCTTGGCTGGAAGAGCTGCGTCTGCACGGCTCGGTGCTGGATTACGAATGCCAGTGGCGCAGCAAGTCTGGCGGCATTCACCATGTCAGCATTTCGGCCGGGCTGGTGGACGTTGAGAATCAACCCCTGGTGCTGGCCTTCATCCAGGACATCACCGAGCGCAAGGAGACCCAGGCGCGCATCGACTTCCTGGCGCACCATGACCCACTCACCGGCCTGCCCAACCGCGTGCTGTTCCGCGACCGTTTTGAGCTGGCGATGGCCTGGTCCGAGCACTCGGGCACCAAGGTGGCGCTGCTGTACCTGGACCTGGACCACTTCAAGACCATCAACGACACCCTGGGTCACCCCGTAGGTGATCAGATGCTGCAGCAGGTGGCCCAGCGCCTGCGCAGCTGTGTGCGCGACACCGACACCATCAGCCGCCAGGGCGGAGACGAATTCCTCATTGCGCTGACCGGCGTGCAGGACATGGATGCCGTCAACCGCATGGCCACCCAGGTGGTGCAGGCGCTGGCAGAACCGTTCCAGATCGAGGGCCATGAACTGGCCGCCAGCCTGTCGGTGGGCGTGGCCGTGTGGCCCGACGACGGAAACACCTTTGACGCCCTGCTGCAGCGCGCAGATACCGCGATGTACCAGGCCAAGGCGGCTGGGCGCAACACCTACCGCTTCTATACCGCGGCCATGAACACGCAGGCGCTGGAGCAGCTCAAGCTGCGCACGGCCCTGCACTGGGCGCTGGATCAGCGCCAGTTCGTGCTGCACTACCAGCCGCAGATCGATCTGGCCAGCGGCCAGGTGGTAGGCGTGGAAGCCTTGGTGCGCTGGCAGCGCAGCCCCGAGGAGTTGCTGCCGCCGGGGCGTTTCATCGCCACGGCCGAAGAAAGCGGGCTCATCGTGCCCATGGGTGAATGGGTGCTGCGCGAGGCCTGCGCCCAGGCGGTGCGCTGGCAGCAGGCCGGGTTGCCCGAGCTGACCATGGCGGTCAATCTTTCGGCAGTGCAGTTCCGGCGTGGCGACCTGTTGAACAGTGTGACCCAGGCGCTGGCCGATTCGGGCCTGGAGCCCTCGCGCCTGGAGCTGGAGCTGACCGAGTCCCTGCTGATCGATGACGCCGAAGAGGTGCTGGAGAAGGTGCGCCGTTTCAAGGCGCTGGGCGTGTGCCTGTCGATCGACGACTTTGGCACGGGATACTCCAGCCTGGCCTACCTCAAGCGCTTTGCGGTGGACAAGCTCAAGATCGACCAGTCCTTCGTGCGCGACATCGTCAGCGACCCGGACGACGCCGCCATCGTGCGCGCCATCATCAGCATGGCGCGCAGCCTCAAGCTCAAGGTCATTGCCGAGGGCGTGGAAACCGCCGAGTTGGCCGGCTTTCTGCGCCTGTACCACTGCCACGAGGCGCAGGGCTTTCACTACGCCAAACCCATGCCGGCCGATGCCTTTGCGCAGTGGTTGCTCGACTACCAGGCGTCGGCGTGATGGCGCGCGCTGTTCTCTTCTTTTGATTGTTTCATGGCTACCAAGAACGCTTCGTCCGAATTTCGCATCCTCTCGCTCAGTGGCGGTGGCTACCTGGGGCTGTACACCGCCGTGGTGCTGGCCGACCTGGAAGCACGCGTCGGTGAACCCCTGGGGCGGCGCTTTGACCTGATTGCCGGCACCTCGGTGGGCGGCTTGCTGGGGCTGGCGCTGGCCTATGAAGTGCCCATGGCCCAGATCGTCAAGCTGTTTGTGGAAAAGGGCGAAGACATCTTCTCGGCGCGCAAGCTGCCCAGCGGCGCCGTTACGCGCTTGCTGGATCTGACGCGTTCGGTGCTGGGCCCCAAGTACACCGGCGAGACCTTGCGCCAGGAGCTGACGCGCCACCTGGGTGAGCGCACGCTGGGCGATGCCCTGCACGCGGTGGTGATTCCTGCCGTCGATGTGTCACGCTGCGCCACCAAGGTCTTCAAGACCCCGCATGCCGATACCTCGCTGGGCGACGAGGACGTGCGCGCCGTCGATGTGGCCATGGCCACCAGCGCCGCACCGGCTTACTTTCCCAGCGTGCAGATCGGCCACACCCTGTACGCCGACGGCGGCCTGTTTGCCATGGCGCCCGACCAGGTGGCGCTGCACGAGGCCGAGCTGTTCATGGGCGCCAAGCCCTCGCGGGTGCGCATGCTGTCGGTGGGAACGGCCGCCATGGGCTACCGCCCCGCCGACCAGATCGAGGCCGACGCAGGCGCTGTGGGCTGGCTCAATGATGGCCGTCTCATCCTGACCATGATCTCCGTGCAGCAGCAGCACGTGGTCGCGGTGATGGAAGACCGCCTGGAAGACCGTTACATGCGCATCGATGCGCCCTGGCCGGCCCGCGCCGGTTTGGGCATCGACATTGCCACCCGCTCGGCCGCACTCACCCTGACGGCCCTGGGCCGCGAGACGGTGGCACAACTTGATGCACAGCGCATTCGTGCGTTTTTATGAGCCTTTTTGGCGGTTGGCGCTTAATTCATAAGCGTGAGTAGCTATAAAAATAATAGCGTAAAGCGCCAAAGAGGGCGCGGCGGTGCCCTTTACTTTTGCCGACAATTGCAGGACGATGGTTCATATTGCAGCGCAACGGAGGCAAAACATGGACGCCATCGCACGCAACCCACAACCCGACAATCGCTTTGCTGCACCCCAGGCTGCGGCGGCAGTCAACGCCAGTGCGGCCTATAGCCGCAACGCCACGGCGCAGAACGTGCCCGCCGCCGAGCCTGACAACGAAACCACCGTCACCCTGAGTCCACGCGCCCAGGCACTGGCACAACAGGCGCAGGCTGCGCCTTCGACCAGTGGGCCGGACGCTGCTGCCGAAGCAGAACGCAACAGCAGCGAGCAGCGCTCCCAGCTCAATGCCCAGGTGCGCCGAGCGTATCTGTCCGAGTAAGGCCGGGAGATCACCATGCTCGCTATCGGCAGCAATGCAGCGGTACCTGCGCAGGCACAGATCAAGGTGCAGGCTGCGCGCCGCGAGGCTGACCAGGCTCAGCGCGCAGCGCGCACCCTGGAGCAAAGCGCCGAGCAGGCCCAGCGCAGCGCCGACCAGGAACAGGCGCGCGCCGACGGCCTCACCCGCCAGGCGGACGGTGCCAACCGCCGCTCCGATGCCGCCCAGCGCACCCTGGCCGGACTGGAATCCGGCCTGCAACAGCAAAGCCGCTTCAACCCCACCCCCGCCACCGTAGGCCGCCTGGTTGACGCCTTCGCGTGAGAAGGTGTGAACGAACCCGACATGCCTGCTCATTGGCATGTCTGAAGAAAGAGGCGCTGCACAACACCAGGGCTCCCGCGCAAAGGCCGCCAGTATCGTGAAGTTCGGGCGCCGGGAGCGTCCCCCTGCCCGCATCGCGCAGCGATGCGAGAGCGGGGGGAAGGCGCCGCAGGCGCCACAGGGGGGTGTTTCTTACTTCGGCAACACGCTGCGAATCGTGTTGGCCAGGTCTTCGGCCACAAACTTGGCCACATAGCCGTTGGCGCCCACGCTGCGTACATGGTCCTCGTTGGCCGAGCCTGACAGGGACGAGTGGATCACCACCGGCAAATCACTCAGGCGAGCATCCTGCTTGATGTTGCGCGTGAGGCTGAAACCATCCATCTCGGGCATTTCCAGGTCGGTCAGCAGCAGACTGACCTTGTCCAGTATGGTCTTGCCTTCGGCTTCAGCCGCTCTGGCCAGGACGTTGAGCCGATCCCAGGCTTCCTTGCCCGACTTCACCATTTCGTAGGGCGCCTGCAGTGCCTTGAGCTCCTGCTCGATGAGCGAGCGCGCCACAAACGAGTCGTCGGCCGCCAGGATGATGGTGCCGGGCTTGAGCTTCAGTTTGGGGCCCACCTTCTCGGGATCGACCTGGTGTTTTTCTTCCTCGGGCGAAACCATTTGCAGAATGGCCTCCACGTCCAGTACCTGCGCCAGGCGCGTGCCGTCGGTATTGCCGTCCAGTCGCGCGATGCTGGTCACGAGGTTGTGGCCCGCGCCGCTCGACTCGGCCGAAATCACCTGGTTCCAGTCCAGGCGCACGATGTCTTCCACCGACTCCACGGCAAATGCCTGGGTGGTGCGCGCGTATTCGGTCACCAGCATGATGTTCAGGCCTGTGGTGGGCTTGCAACCGACGATGGAGGGCAGGTCCAGCACCGGGATGACCTGGCCGCGCAGGTTGACCACGCCCAGCGAGTGTGCCGTGGCGCCCACGATGGGGGTAATGGCTGGCATGGCCACGATCTCGCGGATCTTGAACACGTTGATACCGAACAGCTCGGACTGGCCCAGTGCGCCGTCTGTCCCCAGGCGAAACAGCAGCAGCTCGAACTTGTTGGAACTGGTGAGGTTGGTGCGCTCGTCGATGTCTTTCTGGACGGATTTCATGGGAGGCCTCTTTCGCGCAGAAACTTGCGCCTCCAAATTCTAGAAGCAGAATCGTTCTGTTACAGCAGTATATTTTTTGGTGTTAACCATGGCTTGACGGAGTAGTCCCCGTTATTGGTAGCCTTGGCGCAGGCGCAGTGCGTTGAATATCACCGACGCCGAACTAAGGCTCATTGCCAGCGCCGCGATCATGGGGGACAGCAGCCATCCGGTGAACGGGTACATCACGCCGGCAGCGATCGGCACTCCGACGCCGTTGTAGATAAAGGCGAACATCAGGTTCTGGCGCATGTTGCGGGCGGTGTCGATGGAGATGTCGCGCGCCGCAGTGATGCCGCGCAAATCGCCTTTCACCAGCGTGACCTGGCCGCTGTTCATGGCCACATCGGTACCGGTGCCCATGGCCACGCCGACATCGGCTTTGGCCAGCGCTGGAGCATCATTGATGCCGTCACCGGCCATGGCAACAATGTGGCCTTCCTTCTGGAGTTTTTCCACCAGCGCGAGCTTGTCGGCTGGCTTGACTTCGCCATGCACTTCGTCGATGCCCAGCCTTGCGCCCACAGCCTTCGCCGTGGTCAGGCCATCACCCGTCGCCATGACGATGCGCAAACCGCTGGCGTGCAGAGTTCGGATGGCCTCCAGCGTTGTCGCCTTGATCGGGTCGGTCACGGCCAGGATGCCTGCCAGTTGGCCATCCACGGCCAGGTGCATCACACTGGCGCCTTCGCTGCGCAAGCGCTCGCCGTCGCTCCTGAGTGCATCGATGGCGACTCCCTCCTGTTCCATCAACGCGGAGTTGCCCAAAACCAGGCGCTTGCCATCGATCGTGCCGCGTACGCCGATGCCGCTGCCTGATTCAAACGCATCGGGTTTGGTCAGCACCAGCCCTTGTGCGCGAGCGGCATTGACGATGGCATCGGCCAGCGGATGTTCGCTGCCCTGGTCCAGGCTGGCAGCCAGCTGCAACACTTCGTCGGGGGTGTGGCCGGGAGCAGCAACCGCTTTTTCAAAAGCGGGTTTGCCTTCGGTCAGGGTGCCGGTCTTGTCCACAATCAAGGTATCGACTTTGCGCATTTTCTCGATGGCACCCGCATCCCGGAACAGCACGCCCTGTGTTGCTGCCCGACCCGTAGCCACCATCACCGACATGGGCGTAGCCAGGCCCAGCGCACAGGGGCAGGCAATGATCAGCACGGCCACCGCGTTGATCAGCCCAAACACCCAACTGGGCTCCGGGCCGAACAGCCCCCAAACCAGGAACGTGGCAACTGCGATGAGAACCACCACGGCCACAAACTTTCCGGCCACCACATCGGCCATGCGCTGCATGGGCGCCTTCGAGCGTTGCGCATTGGCGACCATCTGAACGATCTGCGACAGCATGGTGGCCGCGCCGACCTTCTCGGCCCGCATGACCAAGGTACCGCTGGTGTTCAGTGTGGCGGCGATCACCTTGTCGCCGATGCGTTTGGTCACGGGCACAGGTTCTCCGGTCAGCATCGATTCATCGACAGCGCTGCTGCCTTCGACCACCACGCCGTCAACAGGCACTTTTTCGCCGGGGCGGACACGCAGAAGATCTTCCACATGAACATGGTTCAGCGGCACATCCTCTTCGCTGCCATCCAGGTTGATGCGGCGGGCGGTCTTGGGTACCAGGCCGAGAAGCGCCTTGATCGCCGCAGAGGTTTGCGAACGCGCCTTCAGTTCGATGATCTGGCCCAGCATGGTCAGCGAAATGATGACCACTGCCGCCTCATAGTAAACCGCCACCCGCCCCATGGAGACGAACGAGTCCGGGAACACGCCTGGCGCCAGGGTAGCGACCAGACTGTAGAGGAAAGCCGCGCCTGTACCCAGGCCGATCAGCGTCCACATGTTGGGGCTGCGCTGCACCAGCGACTGCCCACCGCGCACAAAGAAGGGCCAGCCGGTCCACAAAACGACAGGCAGGGAAAGCGCCAACTCGACCCAGGTTTGCACCTTCATGTCCAACCATCCGAGCCGGTGGCCGAACATCGCAAGAAGGGTCACGACGACCGTGAGCGGCAGCGTCCACCAGAATCGCCGCTGGAAGTCCAGCAGTTCGTGGTTGTCTTCCTCGTCGAGGGGAATGATGGGTTCCAGCGTCATGCCGCACTTGGGACAAGTGCCGGGGTGGTCTTGGCGCACCTCGGGGTGCATGGGGCAGGTGTAGATCGTGCCGCCCGGCTCTGGCGGCGTGGTGCCTGGTGCGTTTGCAGGCGCAGGCGCAGGCGCCGCTGGTTGCGCGGAGTGGCTGACATGTTCATGGGAGTGCCCATGGGGCACCTCGCTCTCAGGCACCAAATGCATGCCGCACTTTGGACAGCGCCCCGGGTGGTTCTGACGAACCTCGGGGTGCATGGGGCAGGTGTAGACAATGGATGTGCTCGCTGGCATGGTGAATGCCTCCAGATTCGGCCCGATGGTGAAACCTTCTCCCTGGCCAGCAAACTGGGCTGTGTCCAGAGGGTTGGCCGGGCTTAGCGGCCCGGCGACTTTTGGTACTGCGCGTTGACCTGGTCGTGCCGTGCTTGAATCTCTTTGGGCCACTGTGCCTTGATCCATGAAAGCACGGCATTGATTTCGGAGTCACTCAACACACCGTCGTAAACAGGCATGTGGGTCTGGTAGTCCGGCTGCTGAATCAGTTTCGCCAGCCCATATTTGGTGATGGCGAAGAGTTGTGCGTCCGGGTGGTGCCAGGTGTGACCGCTTTCGTCATGCGGCGGGGCTGGTAGGCGGCCATCGGGGCCATGCTCGCGCCAGTTTGGCTGCCCTTCACCACGGGCTCCGTGGCATGCGGCGCAATGCTGGGTGTAGATGCGGGCACCAAGGGTCACCACTTGGGGGTCATCGGGGCGCAACACACCGGCTGTGTTGTCCCGCGCACCGACTCCACTCAGCGCATACGCGCCTGCAGCCATCAGCAACACCACCAACATTCCGCCCAGACTCCACGTCAAGAGGCTTCTGCGCGGGGAGGTGGCGGGTGCGTCAGCCATTACAGCAGTCTCCTGCCTTGGCTGGCCGGGTGAACGGTGCTGAAGCAACCGCAGGAAAAACGCGGGCCAGGTCGGCCGCATGGTCCTGGGACGCCTTCAGGCAGAAACCGTTCAATCGGCCAAGTTGTTTTTTGGGGCATGGGGTGGTCCAGCGGGAGTCCCTCATTTGCCTGCAGGGGGCACCGGAGTATGCGACTGCATGCGGTCCATCATCATCTGCATCATGGACTCCATCATCTCCATGCGCATGCCCATCATGCGGTGCGATTCATGCATGTCGCACGCCATGGCCTTGCCGCCTTTCGGTGCGCCCATGCCGCCCATGCCACCGGACTGCCCCATCTTCTGCATCATTCCCATGCCGTCCCGCATGGTCTGCATGTGTTCGGCCATCAGCGCGCTGCGTTCCTCGGGCGTTTTGGCATTCATCATCTTTTCATGCATGGCTTTCATGGCCTGCATCTGTTTTTGCATCGCCTGGCGTTGCACCTTGGCGTCCATGTCGGGCGCAGGGGCAACGGCTGCTGGAGCTTGCGGGTGGTGGGCCGAGTGATCCGGCTCATGGTTGGCGGCCAAGCTTGATGTGCTGGCAACCGCGAGCGCAACCGCCAGCGCGAGGGCGCTGAGTGGCTGAGTGGAGGTGGTTCTGGAATTGGTCATGGCGTTTTTCCTAGGGTGTACGGCGGATGAAGCGAGAACGGAGAGGCTCCGATGTCAATGCTTGGTGTGATCCATATGGGCCTCCATGGGTTTGAGAAGCGGCGTAAATCGCGCGGTTTCAGGAGACTGGCCCTTGGCCGTGAAGCTGACGATGGCCTTCATGTCGGCGGTGGAGGCATAGCGCCCGGTGCCTTTGAGGCGGTTGTCTCCGTCGGGCACCAGTGCCACGCTGGCCTTGCCCTTGGCAGCAAGGATGGTGGCGTTCCCGGTGGCACCGTCGGTAGAGACTTTTTGCCCCGCGTGGTCGGTGACATAGACCACCACGGTTTTGTCGGCTGCCTGCGGGGTTGATTTGTCCACCACCAGTTCCAGGTGGTAGGCGCCTGCCATGCGCAACTGGCCGCCATGCGGTGCCTGCTGTGTATCCAGGTAGGCGTCGTCGTGGGCCTGCACGCTGGTGGTTGCGGTGGCCAATGCCAGGGCAATGGCGGGGATGAATCGGATTTTTTTCATGGAGACTCCTTGGTATAGGCCCGGCCTTTCGCAGGGTGCTAGAAACTGTCGGTGGTTTTTTCCTGGCGGTGCAACGTGAGCAGGCGTTCCAGGGGCTTTTCGCCCCAGCGCCAGAACATCAGCGGCGTCAGCAAGGTGTCGAGCAGCGTGGAGCTGACCAGGCCGCCGAAAATCACCACGGCCACGGGGTGCAGCACTTCCTTGCCGGGGGCATCCGCCGACACCAGCAGCGGCACCAGCGCAAAGGCAGCCACCAGCGCCGTCATCAGCACCGGGGTGAGGCGCTCGAGCGAGCCGCGCACGATGAGTTGCTTGCCAAATTTTTCACCCTCGAACGCGCACAGGTTGATGTAGTGGCTGATCTTGAGGATGCCGTTGCGCGTCGAGATGCCCGTCAGCGTGATGAAGCCCACCAGCGCGGCCACCGACAGCGGCTGGCCCGAGATCCACAGTGCCAGCACACTGCCCACCAGGGACAGCGGAATGTTGCCCATGATGATGAGGGTCAGCACGGTGGAGCGGTAGCGGCTGTAGAGCACGAGGAAGATCAGGGCCAGCGACACCAGGGCCAGCAGGGCAATCAACCGGGCCGCCTGCTCCTGGGCCTGGAACTGGCCTTCCAGCGCCGTGAAATATCCTTCGGGCATGGGCGTGGCAGCCAGCGTGCTGCGGATGTCGCCAATGATGCGCGCCATGTCGCTGCCGTCGGTATTGGCCGAAACCACGATGCGTCGGCGGGCGTTCTCGCGGCTGACCTGGTTGGGGCCTTCGCCGTCTTCGATGGTGGCCAGCAGGGACAGGGGCACCGCCCCTGTGGGGGTTTCGATCAGCAAGCCCTTCAGGGCGTGCAACCCGCGGTCGTCCTCGGGCAGGCGCACCACCAGGTCAAAGCGGCGGTTGCCTTCAACGATCTGGGTGATGCGCTCGCCTTCGATCATCTGCTGCAAGGATCGCAAAACGGCACCAGGTGCGACGCCGTAGCGTGCGGCCTGCTCGTAGTCCAGGTGGATCTTGATCTGCGGAATCAGCACCTGCTTCTCGATCTGCAGGTCGGTGATGCCCGGAATGCGCGACAGTCGGTCGCGCAGGTCGCCTGCCAGACCGCGCAGCGTGTCCAGGTCGTCGCCGTACACCTTCAGCGCAATCTGTGCCCGGACGCCCGAGAGCAGGTGGTCCAGACGGTGCGAAATGGGTTGCCCCACGCTGGTGGCTGCGGGCAGGGTGGCCAGTCGGGCGCGAATGTCCTGCACCACGACATCGCGGCTGCGCTCGGACACCTTGAGGTCGATGTCCATCTCGGTGTAGTGCACCCCTTCCGCATGTTCGTCCAGTTCGGCGCGGCCGGTTCGGCGGCCCACCTGGGTGACCTCGGGGACTTGCAGCGCCAGTTGCTCGGCCAATGTTCCGATGCGGTTGGACTCCTCCAGCGAGGTGCCGGGGTTGAGCAACACGTTCACCGTGAGCGTGCCTTCGTTGAAGGGCGGCAGGAACGAGCGCGGGAAGAAGGGCACGCTGGCGGCAACCGCCATAACCACGACCAGCGCAACCGCCAGCAGGGTGCGGGAATGATCGAACGACCCATTCAACAAGCGGGCATCCCAGCGCTTGAGCCAGGCCGCCAGCGGGCTGTCGCCCGCATGCAGTTGCTTCATGCGCGGCAGCAGGTAGTAGCACAGCACGGGCGTGATGGTGACGGCTACCACCATGCTGGCCAGGATGGACACCACATACGCAATGCCCAGGGGTGTGAACAACCGGCCTTCAATGCCGGGCAGCGCAAACAAGGGCACAAACACCAGCACCACGACCAGGGTTGCATAGACGACGCCCGTACGCACCTCGCGGGAGGCGGCGGCAATCACTGTCAGGGCCGGGAGCGGCTGCGGTTTCAGGCGGTTTTCCTTCAGGCGGCGCAGCACGTTTTCGACGTCCACCACCGCGTCGTCCACCAGCTCGCCAATGGCGATGGCCAGCCCGCCCAGCGTCATGGTGTTGATCGACAGGCCGAAATAGCGGAACACCAGCGCGGTCACCATCAGCGACAGCGGAATGGCCACCAGCGAGATGACCGTGGTGCGCACATTCAGCAAAAACAAAAACAGCACGACCGCCACCAGAATGGCGCCATCGCGCAGGGCTTCCTGGACGTTGCCCACCGAGCGTTCGATGAAATCGGCCTGCTTGAACAGGAACTGCGGCGTTTCAATGCCCTGGGGCAGCGCCTTGTTCAGCGTGGCCATGGCCTGCTCGACCGCCTGGGTGAGCGCCACGCTGTCGGCGCCGGGCTGCTTCTGCACCGACAAAATCACCGCTGGCTGGCCCTTGTAGCTGGCATCGCCGCGCTTGACGGCCGGGGCCAGCCGAACGTCGGCCACCTGGTGCAGCAGGATGGGCTGCGTGCTCTTCACACCCACCACCACGTTGCGCAGGTCTTCGATGCGGCTGGTGCGGCCCACTTGCCGGATCAGGTATTCACGGCCCTGCGCCTGCAAGAAGCCACCGCTGGTGTTGGCGCCAAAATCGCGCAGCGCGGCGTCCACTTGCTCCCGCTCGATGCCCAGGGCCTGCAGCTTCGCCGGGTGAATCTCGACCCGGTACTGGCGCACCTCTCCGCCGATGGGCGTGACCTGGGCAATGCCCGGGATGGTGAGCAGCCGGGGGCGAACCACCCAGTCGGCATATTCGC
The DNA here is from genome assembly GCF_022760965.1 of Simplicispira sedimenti. Lineage (NCBI taxonomy): Bacteria > Pseudomonadati > Pseudomonadota > Betaproteobacteria > Burkholderiales > Comamonadaceae > Simplicispira > Simplicispira sedimenti. Next base: position 120,185 of record NZ_JAKVIJ010000004.1, on the reverse strand, counting down.
GCACCTGCATCGGGCTGACCTTGGCGGGGTCGGCGGGCAGGGCGATCAGCAGAATCTCGCCCATGATGGAAGAAATCGGCCCCATCTGCGGCACGATGCCCTCGGGCAGCTGTTCGCGCACCAGGTTCAGGCGCTCGGCAATCTGCTGGCGGTTGCGGTAGATGTCGGAGCCCCACTCGAACTCGACATACACGATCGACAGCCCCACGCCGGAGACCGAGCGCACTCGGGTCACCCCGGGCATGCCGTTCATGCCCGACTCGATGGGAAAGCTCACCAGCTGTTCGACTTCTTCCGGCGCCATGCCGCCCGCTTCGGTCATCAGCGTGACGGTGGGCTTGTTCAGGTCGGGGAACACATCGACCGGCATCTGCCGCAGGCTCAAGGCTCCGTACACCACCAGAAACAGCGACAAGCCCAGCACCATCAGGCGCTGGCGCAGGCTGGTATGAATGATGAAGTCAAACATTTCAGCGCACCTGGGCCAGCAGGCTGGCGCCCTGGGTGACCACGCGCTCCCCGGCGGCAATGCCGGAGGTGAGAGCGGTGCTGTCTGCGCTCAGGGCCTGTGCGCGCACCGTGCGGCGTTCGAATTTTTCGGCCCCCGTATGCACCCACACCGCCTGATCTCCCCCCGCACCGCGTACCACGGCCGCCTGCGGAACAGCGGCGCCTTTGTGCGTCTGCCGTGTGGTGGCGATCACTTTGACCGACTGGCCCACCGCCAGTGCATGCTGGTCCGACGGAATGCGGAACTGCAGTACCCAGGCCTGCTCACGCAACTGCCTTCCGCTGCCGACAAACTGCAGTTCGGTGCCGGTGCCTGCCACACTGGTGCTGGCCGCTGTAACACCCTGGGCCAGGGCGGGGTCGTAGGCCAGTGCCTCCACGGTCAGCTGTGCGGGGTTGACCACCTCGAACAGCGTTTCTCGCGCATCGACCACCTGTCCGGCCATGACATGCACCGCGCTGACCACGCCCGACACCGGTGCACGCAGCGGCTCCGGCGCCTGCAGACTGGCCTGCAAGGCCTGCCTACGCTGGCGCAGTGCCTCTGATTCAAGCCGCGCGGCATCAATGGCCGACTGCGGCACGGCGCCCTTGAGCTGGGCGTATCGATCGGCCTTGCGCTGGGCGATGGCTTGTTGTGCATCCAGGTCGGCCAGCTGGGCCTGCAGGCCGCCGCGTTCGGTGTTGGACACAGTGGGCCGCACATACGCCAGCACTTGCCCTTTGCGGACCAGCTGGCCCAGGGTGGGCAAACCCTGGGCCGGTGCTTCGATACGCCCCGGCTGGGTGGATTGCACGCGCCCTCCGGCGTTGGCATCGGCCACCACCTTGCCTTGCAGCTCGACTGAGGTGGGCAGATCACGGATGTCTGCCCGCACGGTGCGCAAGCCCCATTGCCTCTGGATGGCCTTGGGGATGAACAGGCTGCCGTCGGCCAGGCGCTGGGGGGCCGTGGTGCCTGTGGCGGGCAGGGGCGCTGCGGCGGGGCCGTGGTCGTGGTCTTCGCCACCGTGGGCGAAGGCTGCACCATGCAAAGCCAGCAGGCATGCGGCTACCAGGTGGGAAAAATGGGAGGATGTCATACGGTGGACCCAGGGGTGATTGCACGGGGGCGACGGCGCAGGGCCACGAGGCCCGCGCCCGAGAGCAGCAAGGTGCCACCCAGGCCCCAGGCCATCCAGGGTTCGGTTCTCAAGCCGGTCGCGGTAGCCGGGGTGGCAGCGGCTGGGGTGGGCACCTCCAGCGTGGCGCTCAGAAGATCGGCGGTGTCTTCAGTTTCGATGGTGATGGTCAGCGGGTGCTTGCCCGCCTGGCCGAGCGTGCCCTGGGCCATCCAGTACACGCCGGGAGACGATTGCGTGGCCTTGGCCTGCATGGTGCCGGTGTCCACTTCCACCTGTGCGCCTTCGACAGGTTCATTGGTGTCGAAGCGGTCGATGTGCAGCACCAGCCGATCCTGCGCCAGTGTGGCCACCAGTTCGAAGGCATCGGTCTGGGCTTCGGCGCGAGGGCCTTGCGCGGCCATGGGCACAGCAGCGACGACGGGATTTGGCTCGCTGTGGTCTTCATCGCCATGGGCCAGGGCAGGCCACGCCACAGCGGCAAGGGCGGTGCCCAGCAAAAGGTTTCGCAGGTTGTTCATTTCGGAAGGACTCCCAAGGTTTGGAGCATGCGGGACCGGGCGGCCATCAGGGCCACCTGCTGCTGGCCCACCAGGGCCTGGGCTTCCAGTGCGTCGGCGCGTGCGCGCAGCAGGGCGGTGAGGTCGGTCTCGCCGAGGGCAAAGGCTTTTTCTGCCAGTTGGAGCGTGTCGGTGTCCAGGGCCAGGCGCTCCTGCGCCTGCTTCCACTGGCGTTCCGTGGTTTCCAGGTGGCGGCGGGCCAGGGCAGCATCAAGCGCCAGCGTGCGTTCCACCTGGTCTATTTCTGCCTGGGCCTGCGCCAGCTCGGCCAATGCGGCCGACTGGGCCTGGCGCACCAGCGGCTCGGACGACAGCGGAATGGTCAGCTTGACCCCCAGGGTGTTTGCATACGGTTGTCCAGCCGCGCCGCGGTCGCGCACCATGCGCAAGGCCAGCTCGGGTGACGCACGGCGTGTGGTGTCTGCCGACCGCACCCGTGCCTGCGCCTGGGCGAGGGTGGCCGAGGCAGCGGCACGCAGGGGGTGCTCCTGGCCGGGGGCGTCCCGAACAGCGGGAGGTTCGGGATCCAGTTGCTGGGGTGCGGCAGTGCCAGTGAGCGCATGAAAGCTCTGCTCGGCCAGCAGCAGGGCGGCGTCGCTGTCGGCGAGGGCGCCCTGGGCGGCGAGCACTTCGCGCTGGGCCAGATTGGCGTCGATGCGTGCCAGCTCACCCGCGCGGTAGCGGCGCTGCACATTCGCCAGGAGGGCCTGGGCCGTGTCCACGCGCTGCTGGGCCTGGGTACGGGTTTGGCGCGCAGCCGCCACGGTCCACCAGGCGGTGCGCAGCTCGCCCGCCAGTTGCAGGCGCAGCGCATGTTGTTGCGCCACGACCTGGGCCTGGCCGCTGGCAGCCTCGGCGCCTTGCGCCGCTTTCTGGCCGGGCAGCCACAGCGGAACGGCCATTTCGACCTCCCATTCGCGCTGGCCCTGGTTGGCGTGAAAGCGGTCGCTCGCGGATCCCAGTGACAGCGTGGCCGGTCCCGGCGTCAAGCCGCTGGCCGCTTCGACGCGGGCTGCGGCCTGGGCGTTGCGTGCGCTGCCCGCCTGGGCCTGGGGGTGCAACAGCCAGGCCTGCTCCAGGGCCTGGGCCATTGTTTGTGCGGCGGCTGGTGTAGTGGCCAGTACGAAGGTCAGCAACCATCCCGTGAATCGGCCCGGTCTTCTGTATTGCAAGGGGTGTGAGAGCATGGCGTGCATGGTGCTGCGTGTCCCCCGACGGGCAGATTTCCGGAAGATTACAAATCTGTCATCTACGTTCCTGGCCCCTGTGAGGCAGGCACAATCCGGCGCAGAGCCCTGTCGCAGCACCGCGCCCATGAAAATCCTCATCGTTGAAGACGAGCCCAAGACGGGCGACTACCTCCAGCAGGGTCTGGCGGAGTCGGGCTTTGTGGTCGATCTGGCGCGCAATGGTGTGGACGGTTTGCACCTGGCGGTCACCGGCGACCACGACCTGCTGGTGCTCGACGTGATGCTGCCCGGCCTCAACGGCTGGCAGGTGCTGGAGACTTTGCGCCGCAGCGGCAAGGAAATACCGGTGCTTTTTTTGACCGCGCGCGACCAAGTAGAGGATCGTGTCAGGGGCCTGGAGCTGGGGGCTGACGACTACCTGGTCAAACCGTTTGCGTTCTCGGAGTTTCTGGCGCGTGTGCGCACCCTGCTGCGCCGGGGCCGAAGCGTCATGGAGTCCACCGCGCTGCGCGCCGCCGACCTGGAACTGGACCTGTTGCGCCGCCGCGTGGTACGCGGTGGGCAGCGCATCGACCTGACCGCCAAGGAGTTTGCGCTGCTGGAGCTGCTGATGCGCCGTCAGGGCGAGGTGCTGCCGCGCTCGCTGATCGCCTCGCAGGTCTGGGATATGAATTTCGACAGCGACACCAACGTCATCGAGGTGGCCATGCGCCGCCTGCGCGCCAAGGTGGACGATGCCTTCGAGCCCAAGCTCATCCGCACCGTGCGTGGCATGGGCTATGTGCTGGAGGCTCCGTGATCGCACGCCTTTCGCTGACGGCGCGGCTCACGCTGCTGTTCACCCTGGGTTCGGTCGCCGTGCTGCTGGCTTTGGGCGGGCTGGTCGGGGGGGCGATCGAACGCCACTTCGAGGATCTGGACCGTGCTGAACTCACGGGCAAGCTGCAGCATGCCCAACACCTCATTGCGCAGGTGGATTCCCTGGCACAACTCGAACGCCTGTCCGCGCCGCTGGGGGATGCATTCCTGGCGCACCATGACTTGGTAGTGCGAGTTCTCGGGCCAGACCAGCAGGTCTTGCTGGCGACGCCCGATGCGCAGTGGCCACCGCAGTTGCCGGTGCTGGCCACAGAGCTGGCCTTGGCGCCGCTGTGGACATGGGCGCAGGACGGAAAGAACTACCGGGGTCTGGCAGCAACGTTCCCAACGGCCATGGGTACGCAGGTGCAGGTGACCATGGCCATCGACAGCGAACACCACGATGCCTTCCTGCGCGCCTTGCAGCGCAGCCTGTGGCTGTTTGTGGCTTGCGCGGCCTTGCTCATGGGGCTGTTGGGTTGGTTTGCCGCGCGCCGGGGTCTTGCGCCGCTGCGCTCCATGCGTGAACAGGCGGCCGGGGTGACGGCACACAGCCTGGACCGGCGCCTGCCCGCGCAGGCCGTGCCTGCCGAGCTGGCCGACCTCGCCGCCACCCTGAACGAAATGCTCGAGCGTCTGGAAGAGGCCTTCCGGCGCCTGTCCGATTTTTCCTCTGACCTGGCCCATGAGCTGCGCACGCCCATCAGCAATCTGATGATGCAGACGCAGGTGGCGCTGAGCCGCCCGCGTGATGCCGATAGCTACCGTGCCATCCTGGAATCGAACGCCGAGGAGTTCGAGCGCCTGGCGCGCATGATTGCCGACATGCTGTTCCTGGCCAAGGCCGAGAACGGCCTGACCATCGTGCATGGCGAGCCGGTGGACCTGGCGCGCGAGGTGCGCGACCTGTTTGACTTTTACGAGGCGCTGGCCGACGAGCGGCGCATCGCTTTGGTGCTCACGGGTGACGGCATGGTGCAGGGTGACCGGCTTATGCTGCGCAGGGCGTTGAACAACCTGTTGTCCAATGCCCTGCGCCACACTCCGCCGGAAGGCCGGGTGACGGTGACCATCGTGCGCCAGGAAGGCCCGTTGTTGCTGCAGGTGGAAAACACGGGCGAGACGATTCCCGCGCAGCATCTGGACCGCTTGTTTGAGCGCTTCTACCGTGTGGATCCTGCGCGCCAGCATGCCGCAGGCGAAGGCACAGGGCTGGGTCTTGCCATCACACAGGCCATCCTGCGCGCACACCAGGGCGAGGTGTCCGCCGCGTCGGCCGGTGGACGGACCGTATTCACCCTGCGCTTTCCCTACTGATTCAAACCGCCCGGGCGCAGGGGCGTTCGGCAACGCGGTCGCGCCAGGCCTGCAGGTGGGGCATGTCCTCGGCGCCAGGGACAAACTTCATCAGTCCGCGGGCGAACTCCAGCGCGCAGAAGGCGGTGATGTCGGCAATGGTGAAGCGCTCGCCCGCCACATAGGGTTGCTGCGCCAGCGTGTCGTCCAGCCAGCGCGCAGCCTCGCGCATCTTGAGGCCTTCGCTCTGGCCGTAGTCGGGGAACTGGGGCTGCTCCAGCACCGCCAGGCCGGGGTGCGTGTGGCGAATGCAGTGGCCAATGCGCGCAAACAGGTACCACTCCACGCGCCGGTCGGCCATCTCGATGAAGGCGCGCTCCTCGAAGTCCTGGCCCATGAGGTTGGGTTCTGGGTAGCGCCCTTCCAGCCAGGTGCAGATGGCGCGCGTCTCGGTCAGGATGCGGCCATCGTCCAGCTCCAGCGCGGGAACGGTGGCCAGCGGGCTTTTGGCACGAAAGGCCTGCGCCTTGTGCTCCTGGGCGTTCAGATCCACGGGCACCAGCGTGATGCCGGTGATGCCCTTTTCGGCCATGAACATGGTCACGCGGCGTGGGTTGGGGGCGCGGGGGGCGGTGTAGAGCTGCATTGCGGGTCTCCGGAACGGTTTCAGACGCCCGATGGGCGCGACTGGCCCATCTCCACCATCTTGCGTGCTTCCTCGGCAAACTGGCGTTCCTTTTCCTCGCGGTCGGGACCGTTCTCGCGCATGGAGGGCGGCATGAGGATGCCTTTTTGAACGGCGGGGCGCGCGCGGATGGCCTCCACCCAGCGCTGCAAGTGGGGCAGGTCGTCGATCGGAACGCCCGACCAGCGGTGCGTGCGCACCCAGGCCCAGTTGGCGATGTCGGCGATGGAATAGTCGCCCGCCAGGTATTCGTGCTCTTGCAGGTGGGTGTCGAGCACGCGGAACAGGCGCCTGGATTCGCCCTGGTAGCGGTCGATGGCGGGCTGGATCTTCTCGGGGAAGTAGCGGAAGAACACGTTGGCCTGGCCCATCATGGGGCCAATGCCACCCATCTGGAACATGAGCCACTGCACCACGCGCGAGCGGCCCTTGGCGTCCTGGGGCAGCAGCCGCCCGGTCTTCTCGGCCAGGTACATCAGGATGGCGCCGGACTCGAACACCGCGAAGTCCTCTGCGTCGCGGTCCACGATGGCTGGAATGCGCCCGTTGGGGTTGATGGCCAGGAACCAGGGCTCCTTCTGAACCCCGCGCGCGAGGTCGAGCACATGCATCTCGTAGGGCAGGCCCAGTTCCTCCAGTGCGATGGAGACCTTGTGTCCGTTGGGCGTGGCGGCGGTGTAGAGGTCGATCATGCGGGCCATTATGCTCAGCGGGGCGCAGGCCTGCTGTCGCCAGGGTTCAGGCGGCCAGGGCCTGCGGCTGCCGTGCTCGCATGCCCGCCGCCAGGGGCTCCAGCAAGGCGCGGGTGGCGCCGTCGTGCGGTGCGCAGGCCAGGCCCAGATGGCGCTCGAAGGTGACGGTGCCTGCCTCCAGCGGACGCACGACCGTGCGGCGCGCATGGTGCGCGTGCGATGCGGGAACGATGGCCAGGCCCAACCCCAGCTCCACCATGTGCAGCAGGAGCTCTTCGCGGGCCGCGCTGGCGCGCACGTCTGGCACTACGCCGCGCTCGGCCAACAGCCGCGCGAACGACTGCTGCTGCGGGCAATAGGGTCGTTCGATCAGGGGCATGCCTTGCAGGTCGTCCAGGGCAAAGCCTTTGCGAAAGCGCAGCGGGTGGGATTCGGGGACGAGCATCACATAGGGCTCGCGCCACAGCGGCACAAAGACGTCGGTAGCGCGCTTGCAGCTTTCGGCCACCAGGCCCAGTTGCGCCTCGTCCATGGACGCCGTGAGCCGCAGGGTGGCGCCGAGCAGGTGCTGGTCGAGCAGCGCGATCAGCGGCGCGGCGGTGTGTACGAGCACATCGTCCTGCAGGTACAGACCCAGGGTGGCGCGCGGGCTGTCGCGGAAATCGCGCACCATGGCCGTGGACTGGGCCAGCAGGCTGCAGGCGCGCGGGTACAGGCGCTCGCCCGCCGGGGTGGGCGCCAGGCCGCTGCGGCTGCGCTCGAACAGCACTGTGCCCAGGGCCTCCTCCAGCCCCTTGATGGCCATGCTGATGGAGGGCTGGGCCACGAAGCAGCGTCGCGCCGCTGCCGTGACGGACCGCTCCTCGAAGGCGGCGACGAAGTAGCCCAGGGCGCGCAGGTCGAACAGCATGGCGGGTGCTTTCAGGCCGCGCCCGCGGGCTCGGCGGCGAGGGGGGTGATGGTGGCGACGGTCTCGCGGAAGTAGTCCAGAAGACCGTCCCGCGAATGGCTCACGATCCAGGTCTGGCTCTCCACCTCGCGCTGCTGCAGGCCGTAGTGGAATCGCTGGTGGAACTGCGTGAGCACCCAGTTATCGCCCAGTGCCTGGCTGTGCGCGCGCAGGATGCGTGTGCCCTGCGGAAAGATCTCTGTCGCCAGGCGCTGCAGCACCGCCAGCACGCCGGCCTTGCCCTGGGCCTGCTGCCAGGCCACGTCGGCGTCGTCGCGGTAGTGGTCGATGCGGAAGTCCACATCGTCGGCGATGAGCGCGAGCAGCCGGGGCACGTCGCCCTGGGCGAAAGCGGACAGCACGTGGTCGATGGCGTGGAGGGCGGGTGCGGGGTGGGTCATGGCAAGGCTCCTGTGAAAAGCCGCGACTGTAGGGAGCGGCTTGCCATCGGTAAATTATTTTATTTGTTTATTGAATCAATAAATTTTTGATGGTTCAAGACGATACGCCAGGCAAGGCCCGCAAATAGCCCTGCAAGGCCTCGATGGCCTGGCGCACCTTGGCGGGCTGGGCGTCGCGCTGCGGGGTGACGGCCCAGATGTCCAGCGTGCCGAACGACCACTGCGGCAGCAGCCGCACCAGGCGCCCGGCCTGCAGGGCCTCCTGCACATCCATGCTGCCCATCAGCGCCAGGCCCAGGCCGGCCTCGCACATCTGCTGGATCGAGAGCTGGTTGTTGCTGGCGATGCGCGGCTGCACCACCAGGCCGCGCGCCGTGCCCGCCGGGCCCTGCAGCTCCAGCCGCAGGCCCGTGCCCTCGCGGGAAAAGCCCAGCCAATCCTGGGCGTGCAGCGCGTCGGGGTCGAGCGGCGCGGCGTGGCGCGCCAGCCAGCCGGGGCTGGCGCACAGCCACCATTGCATGGCGCACAGGCGCCGCGCGGCCCAGGTGGAGTCCGCCAGGCGGCCAAAGCGCAGCGCCAGGTCGATGCGCGACTGGATCAGGTCGATGGGCGCATCGTCCACCAGCAGCCGCAGGCGCAGTGCGGGGTGGCGTGCCAGCATGTCGCCCAGGGCTGGGGCGATATGGCGGGCAAAACCCACGGTGGCCGAGAGGCGCAGCTCGCCGCTGGGCGCGGCGTGTGCCGCGGCCAGCTCGGCGCGCGCCTGCTCGGCCGCCGCGCACAGGGCTGCGCAGTGCGTGTGGTAGCGCTCGCCCGCCTCGGTCAGCACGAGCTTGCGCGTGGAGCGGTGCAGCAGGGTGACGCCACCGGTGCGCTCCAGCAGGCGCACCTGCTGGCTCACGGCGGAGGTGCTCATGCCCAGGGCACGCGCCGCACCGCTCATCGATCCGTGCTGCACCACGCTGGCGAACACGGCCATGCGCCGCAGGTCATCCATGGGTGTCTCCTGGCTTGATTGTGAAGTAGGGCTTCATTGTGAAGGCTATTTTCACCCTCTACCGCAATGATTGTGCAGTTCGTAAGCTTTCAGCATCGCAACTTTGGAACCAGGAGAACCCCCATGAACATCGCTCTGATCGGCGCCACCGGTTTTGTCGGATCGGCCGTGCTCCAGGAATTGCTGCAGCGCGGCCACCGCGTGACGGCGTTGGCCCGCAACCCGGCCAAGCTCGCCCCGCGGGAAGGCCTGACGGTCCGCGAGGCCGATGCCCAGGATGCCGCCCAGGTGGCGCGCGCCGTGGCCGGGCACGATGCCGTGGTCAGCGCCTACAACCCAGGCTGGGACAACCCGCGCATCCACGACGAGTTCTTGCGCGGCACCCGCGCCATCATCGATGGCACCAAACAGGCAGGCTTGCGCCGCATTCTGGTGGTGGGTGGTGCAGGCAGCCTGTTCGTGGCGCCCGGCGTGCAACTCGTGGACACGCCCCAGTTCCCGGCCGAATGGAAGCAGGGCGCACTGGCCGCGCGTGAGGCGCTGAACTGGATCCGGGCCGAAGACACGCTGGACTGGACCTTCCTGTCGCCCGCCATCCTGCTGCAGCCGGGCGAGCGCACGGGGCAGTACCGGCTGGGGACGGAATCACCCCTGATGGCCGGCGAGCAGCCCGGCACCATCAGCGTGGCCGACCTGGCCGTGGCCATCGTGGATGAGCTGCAGACGCCGCGCCATGTGCGCCAGCGCTTCACCGTGGCGTATTGATCTCAGGTTCTCAGGCGGCTGGCCGTGGCAGGCGCTGCAGCGCAGGTGCGGCGCTGGGGTGCTGGGGTGCTGGGGTGCTGGGGTGCTGGGGTGCTGGGAGCTTGCGTCGGAAGACAGCTTGAACACGGCCACGGCGCGCACCAACTGCTCGGCCTGGTGCTGCAGGCTGCTGGCGGCGGCAGCACTTTCCTCGACCAGCGCGGCGTTCTGCTGCGTGGCCTGGTCCATGTGGGTGATGGCTTCGCCGACCTGGGACATGCCTGCGCTCTGCTCGCTGCTGGCCGCGCTGATTTCGCCCACGATGTCGGTCACACGGCGGATGGAGGAAACCACCTCGGCTATGGTGGCGCCTGCCTTGTCCACCAGGGCAGAGCCTTGCTCCACACGCTCCGCGCTGGCGTGGATGAGTTCCTTGATCTCCTTGGCCGCCTGGGCGCTGCGCCCGGCCAAGGATCGCACCTCGCTGGCCACCACGGCAAAGCCCCGGCCTTGCTCGCCCGCGCGGGCGGCTTCCACGGCGGCGTTGAGTGCCAGGATGTTGGTCTGGAAGGCAATGCCGTCAATGACCTGGATGATGTCGGCAATGCGCTTGCTGCTTGCGTTGATGCCCTGCATGGTGCGCACCACATCGGCCACCACGTCGCCTCCCTGCACGGCCACGGTGGAGGCGTTCATGGCCATCTGATTGGCCTGGCGAGCGTTGTCGGCGTTGGCCTGAACGGTGGAGTTCAGCTCCTCCATGGAGGCAGAGGTTTCCTCCAGTGCGCCGGCCTGCTGCTCCGTGCGGGCGCTCAGGTCATGGCTGCCCTGGGCGATCTGCGTGCTGGCCGAGGCCACCATGTCGGCGTTCTGGCGCACGTTGTGCACCACCTGGGAGAGGCGGCCCTGCATGGCATACAGGGCGTTGAGCAGCAGTGCGATTTCGTCCTTGCCCTGGCTCGCCGTGGCCACCGTCAGGTCGCCCCCAGCCACGGCCTGGGACACCTGCACCGCGCGGTCCAGCGGCTGGGTCACGGTGCGGCTGAAGAGCACTGCGGAGTTGATGCGCTGCCGCGCAGACGATGAGCATGACGGCCAGGCTCATCACCGTGGCGTTGCGTGCGTGTTCGGCGGCTTTGTCTGCGGTGGCGGCTGCGGCCTTCTGGATCAGTTCGCCCGCCTGGTCCAACAGCTTGGCGGGCTCGCGATCCATGCCTTTGACGGCCTGGTCGCCTGCCTGCGGGTCTTGCCCGGCGCTGTGGAAGGCCTCCAGGCCCTTGCGGTAGTCGGCGCCCATGCGCTGGTGCGCCTGGGCAAACTGCTGCACCCGCTCGCGTGCGTCCCCTGCGGGCAGGCCCTTCAGCAGCTGGGCGGCTTGGGTTTGGATGGCGGCTTCTTCCTTTTCAAAGGCCGCCCAGTAGCGCTTGAGTTGTTCGGCATCCTTGCCGCGCAGCAGCACGTTCTTCCACTCCTGCACCTGCACCTTGAAGGCGACCAACATGCTGGCAGCGGCGCGCTCGTGGTCCACACTGGCGGCCACTTCGGTTTCGTAGGTGGTGAGGGCCTGGTTGAGTCACGCAATGCCAAACAGCGCGGCGGCCAGCAGAAGCAGCAGGGCTGCCGTGAACACCAGGGGGAGCTTGAGGCGCAGCTTCATGGCGATCTCTCCGAACGATGTGTGGGGGCAGGTCGTGGCAGGGCCTGTCGAGGCCCTTGAGCGCTGCGGGTGCGCTCCAGTTATGGGTGCGCGTTATCGCCTGGTGCTCCGCACAAACCTGATGGCCTGGTCTGGGCTCAGGCAGCGTCTTCGATCACCGGCTCGCAGCGCACCTCGCAGCGCACGGAGTTGGCGATGAAGCATTCCTCGTGTGCGCGGTGGTGCAGGGTGTGGATGGCCTCGGTGGTGGGGCGCAGGTGGCCGCTGAAGTGCACCTGCGGGCGCAGGGTGACCTCGGAAAAAGCAAACTTGCCCGCGATGTTCTGTGCCATGGTGCCGCTGGCGCGGTCTTCGTAGCGGTCCACGCAGTAGCCTTCGCGGGCCGCCAGGGACAGGAACCACAGCATGTGACAACTGGAGATCGAGGCGATGAAGGCCTCTTCCGGGTCCACCGCCGCCGGGTCGGACCAGGGCAGGGGCACCACGTGGGGGGATGAGGAGCCAGGCACCTCCAGGCCACCATCGAAGCGCAGCCAGTGGCGGCGGCTGTAGCGCTGGTCCACAAAGGCTTGGTCGCCGCGTTCCCACACCACCTGGGCTTCGTAGTTGGCCATGAAAGGCTCCTTTGCTATAAAAATAATAGCTGTTGGCGCAATGAATATGAGCGCTGGAGCCCGTTTTGTATCACACCACCCCTTGGGCCTGCAACTGGGCGATGCGCTGTGCGTCCAGCCCCAGTTCGCGCAGCACCTCGTGGGTGTGCTGGCCCAGCGCGGGCGGGGCGTTGCGCAGCACAGGCGGCGTGGCGGACAGGCGCAGCGGGCTGGCCACGCCGGTGATGTGCTGCACGCCGTCGGCGGCTTCGCCCTGCGGCCAGCGCGGCAGGGTCACAGCCAGCCCACGTGCCTTGACCTGGGCATCGTCAAAGGCCTGGGCCACGGTGTTGATGGGGCCGCAGGGCACGGCCTTGTCTTCGAGCAGTGCAATCCAGTCGGCGGTGGTGCGCGTGCGCGTGACCGCCTGCATGGCCGGGATGAGGTCTGCGCGGTGCTGCACGCGCAGCGTGTTGGTGGCAAAGCGCGGGTCTTGCGCCCAGGCGCCCTGGCCGGCGGCGGTGCAAAAGCGCTGGAACTGCCCGTCGTTGCCAATGGCCAGCAGCATGCTGCCGTCCAGCGTAGGGAAGTCCTGGTACGGCGCCAGGCTGGGGTGGGTGTTGCCTTGGCGCACGGGCGCCACGCCAGTGGCCAGGTAGCCTGCGGCCTGGTTGGCGAGCACGGCCATGCCCACGTCGAGCAGGGCCATATCGATGTGCTGGCCCTGGCCGGTGCCGTTTTTGGCGTTGTCGCGCACATGCAGCGCGGCCAGGATGGCGTTGCTGGCGTACAGGCCGGTGAACAGGTCGATCACCGCCACGCCCACGCGCTGTGGGCCGCCGCCGGGCTCGCCATCGGCGCGGCCGGTGATGTCCATCAACCCGGTCATGGCCTGCACCATGAGGTCGTAGCCCGCGCGCTCGGCGTAGGGGCCGTCCTGCCCGAAGCCGGTGATGGAGCAATAGATGAGGCGCGGGTTGAGCGTGCGCAGGCTTTCATGGTCCAGCCCGTACTGCTTCAGGCCGCCGACCTTGAAGTTCTCCACCACCACATCGGCCTGCTGCGCCATCTGGCGGATGAGCGCCTGGCCCTCGGGTGTGGCCATGTCGATGGTCACCGAGCGCTTGTTGCGGTTGCAGGCGGTGAAGTAACTGGCCTGCGTGGTGTCGTTGCCGTCCGCATCCTTCAGGAAGGGCGGGCCCCAGTGGCGCGTGTCGTCGCCCGCGCCGGGGCGCTCGACCTTGACCACATCGGCGCCCAGGTCGGCCAGGAGTTGCGTGCACCAGGGGCCAGCGAGCACGCGCGAGAGGTCGAGCACCTTGATGCCTGCGAGGGCGCCTGGTGAGGGAGAGGGGGTGGTCATGAAGTACTATAAATTTGATAGCTGGTAGCGCTTGTCCATAAAGCGCTAGAGGCCTAAAACACTTGAAATGCGCGGCGATGCGCCCTGGAGGCACCCTCTCCCCTTGCGGGAGAGGGTGGGGGAGAGGGGGAGATGAGGCACACCGCATGCGCCGCCACCCCCTCTCCCCCGGCCCCTCTCCCGCGAGGGGAGAGGGGAGTTCTGATTGACGCAGCGGACAGCGGGGAGCGAGGGGCCCGCTGTCTCAGTTGGAAAACGCCGCAATGCCCGTCTGCGCCCGCCCCAGGATCAGCGCGTGCACATCGTGCGTGCCTTCGTAGGTGTTCACCACTTCCAGGTTCACCAGGTGGCGCGCCACGCCAAACTCGTCGCTGATGCCGTTGCCGCCCATCATGTCGCGCGCCAGGCGGGCAATGTCCAGCGCCTTGCCGCAGCTGTTGCGCTTGATGATGGAGGTGCCTTCCACGCTGGCCGTGCCCGCGTCCTTCATGCGGCCGAACTGCAGGCAGGCCTGCAGGCCGATGGCGATCTCGGTCTGCATGTCGGCCAGCTTCTTCTGGATGAGCTGGTTGGCGGCGAGAGGCCGGCCAAACTGTTTGCGGTCCAGCGTGTACTGGCGGGCGGTGTGCCAGCAGAACTCGGCCGCACCCAGCGCGCCCCAGGCGATGCCGTAGCGCGCGCTGTTCAGGCAGGTGAAGGGGCCCTTCAAGCCCTGCACTTCAGGGAAGGCGTTCTCTTCGGGCACGAACACGTCGTCCATCACGATCTCGCCGGTGACGGAGGCGCGCAGGCCCACCTTGCCGTGGATGGCAGGGGCGCTCAATCCCTTCATGCCCTTTTCCAGCACGAAGCCGCGGATGGGGCCCACGGCACCGCCTTCGGATACTTCCTTGGCCCAGACCACGAACACGTCGGCCACGGGGCTGTTGGTGATCCACATCTTGCTGCCCTTGAGCTTGTAGCCGCCATCCACCTTGTAGGCGCGCGTGGCCATGCTGCCGGGGTCGGAGCCGTGGTCGGGCTCGGTCAGGCCGAAGCAGCCAATCCACTCGCCGCTGGCCAGCTTGGGCAGGTATTTCTGCTTCTGCGCCTCGGTGCCGAATTCATGGATGGGCACCATCACCAGCGAGCTTTGCACGCTGGCCATGGAGCGGTAGCCCGAGTCCACGCGCTCGACCTCGCGGGCGATCAGGCCGTAGGCCACGTAGTTCAGGCCGGGGCCGCCGTATTGCTCGGGGATGGTGGGGCCGAGCAGGCCCACTTCGCCCATCTCGCGGAAGATGGTGGTGTCCATCTTCTCGTGGCGGAAGGCGTCCAGCACGCGCGGGGCCAGCTTGTCCTGGCAGTAGGCGGCGGCCGCGTCGCGGATCGCGCGCTCGTCGTCAGTCAGTTGTTGGCTCAGGAGGAAGGGATCGTCCCATTGAAAAGCGGCGTGGGCCATGTGCGTGTCTCCGGTGGTGTGGGTTGCGGGGGTGGATGAAAGCCATTTCACATGCCAAATCAGCATGCATTGGGACGATAGTAGGGGGGTGCGAAAGGATAAGCAAACGAGTTGTTCGCATCCAGATATGCGGTTTGCGAATGTATGATGCGTGCCATGCGCCGCCATCTCCCCTCCACCCAGGCCCTCGCCTGCTTTGAAGCCGCCGCCCGGCATGAGAGCTACACCCGTGCCGCGCAGGAGCTGGCGCTCACGCAGAGCGCAGTCTCGCGGCAGATCCAGGCGCTGGAGGAGCAACTGGGCGTGGCCCTGTTCCGGCGCACGCGCCATGGGGTGGTGCTCACCCCGGCGGGCCAGCGCTACGGCCGCCAGGTGGCGCGCTGGTTGCAGGTGCTGGAGCAGGGCACGCTCGACGTGATGGCCCGCCAGGGCGTGGGCGGTGCGCTGGCGCTGGCGGCGGTGCCCACCTTTGCCACGCGCTGGCTCATTCCGCGCCTGCCCCTGCTGGCGCAGCAGCACCCCGACATCGTGGTGCACCTGGATACCCAGACCCGCCCCTTCCTGTTTGCCGACACCGCCTACGATGCCGCGCTGTACGCCGGAACGCCCGAGCAGGTGGCGCAGTGGCCGGGTACGCAGGCCCAACTGCTGCTGCACGAGGATGTGCTGCCTGTGTGCAGCCCGCAGTTGCTCGAATCGGTCGCCACCCGGGGTCGGGGGCGCGCGCACCAGCCGGTGGAGCCTGCGGCCCTGGCCGCACTGCCGCTGCTGCAGCAAAGCACGCGCCCGCTGGCCTGGCGCCAGTGGTTCGACGCCATGGGCGTGGACGCCCCGCGCGCGCTGGACGGGCCGCGCTACGAGCTGTTCTCCATGCTGGCCCAGGCGGCCACGCTGGGCATGGGGGTGGCGCTGATTCCGCCGTTGCTCATCGAGGCCGAGCTGGCCAGCGGCCAACTGGTGGTGGCCTGCCCGCGGGCGCTGCCTGGCGAGCGTGCGTACTACCTTGTCCAACCAGCGCAGCAAGCCCCATCCCCGGCACTGGCGGCCTTTGGCGCATGGCTGCAGACGGTGGTGGGCGCTACCGACCCATCCGCAGCGCAGGGTTTTTGACGCCGGCCATGGCCTGCGCAACAATGAAGCCGTCCTGACACATCAGCGAAAGGCTTGCCATGACCACCTACCATGCACCGCATTTCGACCCCACCGTGGACGAGCTGGACACGCTCAAGCAACTGGAGATGGGCAAACTGGTCAGCACGCCGCAGGCACTCAAGGAGCATATGTCTGGGCGCCTGTACGAGCGCGGCTACATCGCCAAGAACGCATCGGGCCAACTGACCATCACCGACACCGGCCGGGCGTTGATCCGGCGCCAGGACAACTGAGTTGCGTTGGGCTCCTGACGTGTCCCTGCCGGTCGGTCTGCAACGAGCGCTGTGCCTTGCCCTCCTGCTGTTGTGGGTCCTGTTGCTGCAAGCTTGCAGCGCCGTCAGGCTGGCCTACAGCCAGGTGCCGCAGCTGGCGTACTGGCAGTTGGACCGCTACCTCGACCTGTCGGATGCACAGACCGACCGGGTGCGCAGCGAATTGGATCTGCTGCACCAGTGGCACCGCAGCACCATGCTGCCCCAGCACGCCAGGTTGTTGCAGCAGGTGCAGCAGCAATTGCCTGCCACCGTCACGCCCGACCAGGCCTGCCGCATCTACGACGAGGTGCGCATCCAGCTGGATGCGGTGTGGGCACAGGCCGAGCAGCAACTCCTGTGGCTGGCGCCGCAGCTCAGCCCGGCACAGATCCGCACGCTGGAAGTGCAACAGGCCCAAAGCAACGCCGACTGGAAGAAGCAGTGGCTGGATGCATCCCCCGAGCGGATGCGCGAGCAGCGCTACAAGCAACTCCAGTCGCGCGCCGAAACCTTCTACGGCACCCTGGACGAACCGGCCCGGGAAGCGCTGCGCAGCTATGTCGCCCGCTCCGCCTTCGACCCGCAGCGCAGCTACGCAGAGCGCCTGCGCCGCCAGAAGGACCTGGTCGGGGTGCTGCAGAGCATCGCGCAGGACCGCAGCGACCACCAGCGCGCCCTGGGCCTGCTGCGCGGCTACCGCGACCGTTTCAACGCATCCCCCGATCTTGCCTACCAGCGCTACGCGCAGCGCCTGGTGGAGGAGGGCTGCGACGCCTTCGCGCGCATGCACAACGCCATGTCGCCCGCGCAGCGCATGCAGGCGGTGCAATCGCTCAAGGGGTATGAGCGCGACTTCTGGGTGCTGGCAGCGCAGTAAGCTGACCAGGGCGCTGCCCAGCGGCCGCTGCCTGAAATTGCGGCAGTGCAACACAAGCCCTTGCGTGGCGGGCACTTGCGCACGCCTTGCCCATGCAGGCCACGGGTTGTCCACAGGTTTGTCCAAGGCCAACGGGGACAACCCTTCGGGTGCCGCACGCAGGCTGCGGTGCCCCTCTGACCCGTGCAAAGGCACGCGGGCCAGAGGGTCTGCGCCTGTCAATTGCTTACGAAACCGACCTGAAACTTGCTGAAAAATGGCGCAATTGTCGCCAAATGCTGCGATGTTCTCATTTGCAGAGCTCTGTTGCAGTTCATTAACCCTTTGGGGGTCGCCAACGCAGACAAGGTCACTTAGGCTCCGGGTCGATTCATTCCTGCAATCGAATCAATTTATCCATATCCAATCTTAAAAGGGGAAATCGACATGAAAAAATGGATCGCTCTTGCGTGTGCCGCTGGCTTGATGTCGGGTCTGAGCACGCTCAGCCTGGCTGCAGCAGAGTCTGGCTCGGCTGCTGAAGCACGCGCCATGCTGGACAAGACCATTGCAGCCATCAAGGCCGACAAGGCGGCTGCGCTGTCGCAAATCGCCAAGGGCGAAAACGGCTTCAAGGACCGTGACTTGTACCCCTTCTGCGGTGGGCCAGACGGCAAGTTCACTGCCCACCCCACGCTCACCGGCCAGAGCATGAAAGACCTCAAGACCAAGGACGGCGACCCGATCGGCTCCAAGCTGTACGAACAAGCCAAGGAAGGTGCCGTGGCCGAAGTCGGCTACCTGCCGTATCCTGTGCGGCGATACGCAACTGCTCGCCGAGATCCGCGAGCAGATCGCCGACTTGCCAAGCTACGGTTACCGGCGAGCCTGCGCCCTGGTCAATCGCCAGCGGGCCACGCAGGACGGTGCCCGGGTCAATCCCAAGCGGGCTTACCAGGTGATGGCTCAGGCTGGCTTGCTGCTGCCCAAGGCGCCGCGCCGCAGGCACTCCAGGCGCGTGCATGACGGCCAGGTGGCTGTGAACCGCAGCGACCTGCGCTGGTGCTCGGACGGCCTGGAGATCAAGTGCGACTCGGGCCAGACGGTGACGGCCACGTTCGCCAAGGACTGCTGCGACCGCGAGGTCATGGCCTGGCGCGCGTGGGAGGGAAAAGGCCTGCCCGGCGAGCCCGTGCGCGAGATGTTGATCGAGGCGGTGGAAAAGCGCTTCGGCACGGTGGAGGCCATACCGGCCGACCATCGGCTGGAGTTCCTCACGGACAACGGTGGCGCCTACATCGCCGCCGACACGCGGGCGATGGCCCGTTCGCTGGGCCTGGTGCCGGTCAACACGCCGGTGTGCAGCCCACAAAGCAACGGCATGGCCGAGAGCTTCGTCAACACGTTCAAACGCGATTACGTGGCCCGCATGGACCTGCGTGACGCCAACACTGAGCTGGCGCAACTGCCCGCCGCCTTCGAGCACTTCAACGAAGTGCATCCGCACTCATCGTTGAAAATTCGATCACCCCGTGAGTTCAGGCGGCATCAAGCCGCTCAGGCGCGCCAGCACCCCGTGAAGGACCTGGCGCTACATTGCGAATAGGACGGGTCCGGGAATACAGGGGCAAGACCACTTCACAGTGAATTTGCCGTCCACCACGGCGACGACGATGTGTCCGTTTGTGGGCTTGATGGCCTTGTCCACCACGATTAGATCGCTATCATCGATGCCAGCATCACGCATGGAGTGATCCGCTACACCCATGATGTAGGTGGCCTGTGAACGTTGCGGCGTAACGAATCACCGCGCGCTCGATCACCATGCGGCTCTTGATGTCCGGGTGGATCTGGCGTCCCCGTGCCTCGTATGCCGCAAATGCTGCCAGATCGTCGGGGGTTGGATGGAGTGCGGTCAGTGGCATGGCTGTTGAGTCCTTGGAATCTTTTGTTTCAAGGTACTACGGGTCGTCGCTCCGTCAATAGCCTGAGTCGGGGCTTTGCGTTTGGCCCTCCCCGCCCTGCCCCCCCGACCACCTGTGCTGTTGGCGGGATCGCTCTCCGGACCAGCGGCAGTATTTTCTAGGAATCATCTTGCAACATTAATGACGAATTGTGACGTTCAAATTGTGGCAAACTCCGGTTGGACAGATAGTTGATGCTTGAAATCTGTTAAGCCATCGCATTGTCAGCGATGTTTCACAATTAGCCAAGAGAGGTTTTATGGTCCGTCGAGTAATTGCTGCCATAGGGGTGACGTTTTCGCTTTTGTCTGGTGTCGCCAATGCCCAGAGCGCACCAGGCACTTTATATGCTCGCGAATGGAATTACGACTGGGCCTACCCCAATCGATTCCTGTTTGACAAGGGCATTCTGACCCAGGGGGGGCAACTCAAGCTGCAATCCCGCTTCATCTGGACGGGCGCCGGGAGCATTCCATACACCAGTGGTGAGCACGCTATTGTCGCCTTTACACAGGTACTTGATCCCAATGCCCCTAAGAACCATCAAGCGCAATCCCCCAATAATCAGCCTTTATTTGGAACGGGCGTTGGTGCTTTTGTTTCGTCGGGCGGGCTTGCATTGGAGCTGTGGCACAGCAACGGACATGCAATTGTCTGGGATAAAAAGTCAAATTACTGTGCACATTGGATTCCGGCATCGGATGATCCCACTCCGGGACAGAGTGACATGTGTTTGGCAAGTTCCTACAATATGGAACAGGGGTTTTTGACGCCTTTTAATTACAGCTCCCTTAATAAGGGGCAAGAATATTGGGTTCGAGTCACCCTTACTGGTGTGGCGGGTTCCTATTGGACGTATTTGAATGCCGACTTGGTCACGCATGTGAATGGCACCCTTCAGGTCGTTCAGCAAGGTGGAATTGGATTCGACTCGCGGTCCTTCTTCACCAGCACCTCGACATCCATGCTTCAAGGCACCTTCGGGCAGGCCCAAACATCGAGCAACATCAGCTTTTATGGGTTCGTCGGCGGGTTCTAACGCCTGAGCCCCGATCTCGTAAACAAAGCAGCCCAGTCCGACTGGACTGCTTTGCTCTTACTGGACGCGCTCGAGCTTGCGATTCACGCTGAATGAGTTGTTCCGGGTGTTGAAGTTGTATTCGAGCGGCAGGCCGGTGGCGGCATCCATCGTGATGCTGCCCGTGATCTTTTCGCTCGTGGCCAGCAACAAGTTGGTGCCCCAGCCAGGGCCGGTGGCATAGCCGTCTACGGTGACGCGCAGCGCCGGACGGGTTTCACCAGAAGGCAGCGCGATCTCATGCGGGCCGATAGAGGAAACGGTCACTTTCGCGGCGGATTGACCGTCTGCGCTGAACATTTCCGCAGTCCAGGTCTGGCCGGGCAGCGTGCCGCGCCGGTACAGCGCCGTTGGCGCTGATCGCATACCGGCCGCTCTTGCGATTGCCATCGTTGTCGGTCACGTATTCGCCGTTGTTGAATTCAATGACCGCCGCATCCTGGTGGGTCACAACCAGGCGCTGGTTGCCGGCTGATGCACCATGGAGCGGATCGGTGTCGGTGAAGACAAACGTGGTGCCCACGATCCTGCGCTGAGGCTGTTCGGCCACGGGTTGTTGCGCGCCAACCGTGCCCGGCCCTTCACCCGGCTGAACGGCGGTCGGCGCCGACGCGGTCGACGGCTGGGCGCCCGCCGTGCGCATGCTGGATTGACCTGCCCCCGGATTCCGGCACACTTCCAAGGACGTTTGCGCACTAGTCAAAGCCACTCCCCATAGGGAAAAAGAAAAAGGCCGGAAGCTTGTGGAAGCTACCGGCCTTATCTGTGGTGCCCGGGGCCGGACTCGAACCGGCACGCCTTGCGGCGGGGGATTTTGAGTCCCCTGCGTCTACCAATTTCACCACCCGGGCGGGAATCAGTGAAGACTCAAATTATGGCACAGTAGGGAGCATGAATTACCCAACCATTGAAGATGCGATCGGCCGCACGCCGCTGGTTGCGCTGCAGCGCATCGGCGCGCGCGAGAACGCCGAGCGCGGCAACGTCATCCTGGGCAAGCTCGAAGGCAACAATCCCGCCGGTTCGGTGAAGGACCGCCCGGCTCTGTCCATGATCCGGCGCGCCGAGGAGCGCGGCGACATCCAGCCGGGTGACACGCTGATCGAGGCCACCTCGGGCAACACCGGCATTGCGCTGGCCATGGCCGCCGCCATCAAGGGCTACCGCATGGTGCTGGTGATGCCCGAAGACCTGTCCATCGAGCGCGCCCAGACCATGAAGGCCTTTGGCGCAGAGCTGGTGCTCACGCCCAAGAGCGGGGGCATGGAGCATGCCCGCGACCTGGCACTGGCCATGCAAAAGCGGGGCGAAGGCAAGGTGCTGGACCAGTTCGCCAACCCCGACAACCCGCGCATCCACTACGAAACCACTGGCCCCGAGCTGTGGGAGCAGACGGGTGGGCGCATCACCCATTTCGTCAGCGCCATGGGCACCACGGGCACCATCACCGGCGTCTCGCGTTACCTCAAGGAAAAAAACCCCAAGGTGCTGGTGGTGGGCGCGCAGCCACAAGAGGGTTCGCGCATTCCCGGCATTCGCAAGTGGCCGCAGGAATACATGCCCTCCATCTACGACGCCAAGGCGGTGGATGAGCTGGTGCTGGTCAGCCAGAGCGACGCTGAAGACATGTGCCGCCGCCTGGCGCGCGAGGAAGGCATCTTCGCAGGCATATCCGCTGCCGGCGCGTGCTGGGTGGCGCAGCAGATCGCCGCGCGCGAGCGCAATGCCTGCATTGCCTTTGTGGTGTGCGACCGGGGCGACCGCTACCTGTCCACAGGCGTGTTCCCGGTTTGAAGAAAAATAGGCCTCTATCGCCCTAAATATAAGCGCTGGTAGCTATAAAAATCATAGCAATGCAGTACCAAACCCGCTTTTGCACCCACTGCGCCACGCCGCTGGCGCTGCTCACCCAGGCCGAAGATGGTGGCGATAAGGAACGCCTGCGCTGCCCCGCTTGCGGCTGGACACACTGGAACAACCCCACCCCGGTGCTGGCTGCCATCGTCGAGGTGGAGGGCAAGGTGCTTCTGGCGCGCAACGCGGCCTGGCCGGCCAAGATGTTCGCGCTCATCACCGGCTTCATGGAAGCGGGCGAGTCACCGCAGGAAGGCATCGCGCGTGAGGTGAAGGAGGAGACCAACCTCGACGTGCAATCCTGCACCCTGGTGGGCGCCTATGAATTCCTGCGCATGAACCAGGTCATCATTGCCTACCATGTGGTGGCTCAAGGGCAGGTGCGGCTGTCGCCCGAGCTGGTGGACTACCGCCTGTTCGACCTGCACGAGCTCAAATGCTGGCCCGCGGGCACGGGTTACGCGCTGGCCGACTGGCTGCGCACGCGCGGCCACGAGCCGGTGTTCTTCACCGCGGAGGAAAATGCCGAACGCCGCCGAGGGTTGGACCAACCCGCCGCAAAGGACTGACAACATGCAAACCCACAAAGAAATCGACACCCGGGGCCTGAACTGCCCCCTGCCCATCCTCAAGGCCAAGAAGGCCCTGGCCGACATGGAGAGCGGCGAACTGCTCAAGGTGCTGGCCACCGACGTGGGCTCGCTGCGCGACTTCCAGGCCTTTGCCAAGCAGACAGGCAACGAGCTGGTGGAGCAGCAGACGGTGGGCGAGGAGTTCATCCACGTCTTGCGGCGTCGCTGAGTAGGCCGCCCTGCGGAACCGCCAGTGCGCACGGTGCGGGACTACGTGCGCTCCCATGGTGCGAAGCCTGCCTCGTCGTACAGCCGCTGGTACAGGGCATAGGCACGCAGTTCGACGGCACGCTGGAAGGAGAGCGCACGCGGCCTGTCCCAGTCCGTGTTTTTGCCGCCTTCGGCGGGGGAGCAGGCGATCCAGTGCGGAGCGTGCGACGGGTCCATGGCGCTCCACCCCATCCATTGATTGGGATCTTCCGACTTTTGCAGCTTCTCCTGGGGCGAAGCATCACCGTCGCTGCGGTTGTGTGAGGCATCCCACACGCGGATGTTGCCGATGCTGTTGCCCAGCACACTGCGGGCTTCACGAAAATCCTCCACCGCTCCGCTCTTGCCGACGATGCGCCAATCCGGCGACCAATGGGCAGAGGGAAGGATATGGTCGAAGTCGTAGGGCGTGTCTTCGTCCATCCCTGCCAGGGGTTCGGCGTCCAGGCCGTTCAGATAGCTGCGCTGCAACCACAGCAGCATGGGATGCTGGTGGCTCCAGGGTTGCCACCAGTGGCGGTAGAACTCGCGGGTGCGGCGGTTTTTCTCGCTGTCGTCTTCCGGGGTGGCAAAGCGCTGGTGGCCCAGCAGCGTGGCCGTGTCGCTCAGGTGCAGTCCGAGCGCCGCGATGGCTGCGGGCGGCTGCATGGCCAAGCCCGCGCCCGCTTCGACCACCGCATGGGCGATCTGCCGGTCGAGGTCCGAGCGGTCGATGCTGTTCTGGATCACATCAAAGGCTGTGCGGCTGGCCTTGGGTTTGTCCCAGACCCAGCGCATCCACCACAGCACCAGGCGCAGGGCCTGTGCGCGCGTGGCTTCGTTGACCGGGTCCTGCAGAAAACCCGATTGGGCCAGGCGCAGCAGGACCTGTACCAGTGGCCGCCCCAGGTAGGGCAGCATCAGGGCGGGCAGGCCAGCGTCGCCTTCGCCCCGGTAGCGCAGGTTCTTCTGCACGATGTCAAAGTAGCCTTGCAGGACCTGCGGGCCTGCGCTGCCGAGCAGGGCCAGCATGTCGGCCTGGCGCTGCTGGGGGGCGCCATCCTTGGGGCGTATGACCATGCGGTGAAAGTCATCCTTGCTGGGGTTGTCATGGTCCGAAACGCCTTCCCATCGCACCGCAGCCAGGCGCAAGGCCGACATCACCAGGTCGGTCGCGGTCAAGAGCCCGGCGACCCTGGAATGGGCGTGCAGGCGCTCCACCATGCCGTGGACCGTGGGCATCATGTGCTTGAGGATGGAATAGATGTAGTCCGCATCCGATAGCGGGGTGGCATTGCTGCCGATGCGCTGGAATAGGCGTGCCAGCGGTGGTTCGGTGCCGTGCTCGCTGTCGGCTTGAAAGAGCGCCGGATCGACCCGCACCAGGGGAATCTGGGTGGCAAAGATCCGCTGCAGCCCGAGGGCCAGTTGGTCCAGCCGCTGGTGGATGTGGGTGCGTTCAGCAGGCGGAATATCGTCCCATGGGGCACGCAGGACGGCGGTGCCATCCGCGATGGCCAGAGTCTGGACGCTTTGCAGCTCCTGCAGCAGGGCGTGCTTCCAGGCGTCGGCATCCTGGAGCTGGCGCCACGCTTGCACCCATTGGCCCCAGTCCACCGGAGCGCTGTACTTGGCGCCTGCCGGATGGGGGCGGGCCTGCGCCAACAAATCCTGCGCGGTCACGGCGGCATAGGCCTCCCTGGCCCGGCGACGCTGGTCCAGCGACAACTTGCGATTGGGATCATGGCGGTCGTAGCCAAACGGCTGGTGGCGGGTGCTGACGCGCAGCCGCACGCGGTGGCCTGCTGCGGGCTCATCGGCCAGGTCCACCCACAGGCGGCGTTGCCCGGCACCTGCTGCGAAGGCGCACCAGCCCGTCAGCATGGCCAGGGTGCGTTGCTGGCCATCGACCAGCCCCAGGCGCTGCGCAGCCGTGGCCGCCTGGGACCCTTGGGCCAATGCCACACGGGCATCGTCGTGCCGCAGTTCGCTGACCATGAGCGCGCCGATGGGCATGCCTGACAGCAAGGAGTCCCACAGGTCGATGATCTGCTTGGGCTTCCACACAAAGCCGCGCTGAATCATCGGCAAATCGACGCCGATGGCGGGATGCTCTCCGGCGGCCATATCCAGCCAATCGGCCAATGCAAGCACGCGGATGGTGTTGCCGGGGGTGAAAAATCCCGTGGTGCTGGGGGGCGGCGTGTCTTGTGCACCGTCTGAACGCGGTTCATGCAGGGACATGAAAAACTCCTGATTTGATAGCTGGTAGCGCTTGCTGTGAAAGGGATAGCGGCCGTTTATTCTTCTGCGCTGCAGGGCGTTTTGTGCACGCTGCGCACCGCGTCCCCAAACCCGCGCAGCCACCAGTCCAGCATCGCGCTGTCCACCACCGTCGCGGTGATTTTCAGCCAGCCGTTGCCCTGGTCCTGGACCTGCTGGTCTCTGGACAGCGGCGTTTCCAGCAGGTGAAAGCCAGCATCGTGCTCGATGCCAAACTGCAGCCGGATGCGGCGCCCCTCGCCAAACCCAAACCGCCCATCGGCGTCGTATTTCTGCAGGTCGAAGCCGCGCGGGCGCTCAAAGGCCATCGTCGAGACCTCGGCCTTGCCAATGCGGTGCAGGGCCAGGCTGCGCTCGTTGTCAAAACCCTCAAAACGGCACACCAGGTACAGGCGCGGGCCTTGCTGGGCCAGCCCCAGCGGCATGACCCTGGCCTGGCGGCGCTGGCGTGCGGCGTTCCGGTAGTCCAGGTCCAGCCAGTGGTTGGCGTACAGCGCTTCGCTCACTGCTTCCAGCACGCCGCTGGCAATGGTGGGCGCCAGCAGCGGCTGGCTCGTGGCCACCACGCGCACCTTGCGCGGCCATTCGCGCTCCAGGCGCGCGTTGGCGCCGTCGCCCAGGTTGCGCCGGGCCTGGGTGAAGAACCCCTCCATCGACCGCATCAGGCGTGCCGGCAGCAGGTTTTTCAGGTGTTCCTCGGCCAGTTGCAGGAGCAGCGATTCCTGGGGCGTGAGTTGGGGCAAGGCCAGGCCCTGGGCGCGCTCCAGCCAGCGGTAGCCGTAGGGTTTGCTGCGCTCGTCGCGCTCGATGTCGAAGTGCTCGCTCAGGATTTCCAGCTGGCGCTGGATGGTGCGCAGGTCGCGCTCGAAGCCTGCCCCCTTGAGCTGCTGGTGCAGTTCGCTGGTGGTGATCTTGCGCCCGCGCGGGATACGCCGCAGCAGTTCCAGCATCAGCAGGGCGGTGTCCAGGGTGTCGGGGCGTTGGGCCATGCGGGCAGTTCTCGGGTGGGGGCGGGAGTGTCGAATTGTGTCAAACAAAGCCGATGGCGCGTGGGTCGCCTTGTTTGAGGGTGCACTCGGCTTTCAGCGCGTCCACCAGCGCCTGCGCGTCGGGCAGGGGCCGAAAGCGCTGCTGGCGCAGCACTGCGGCAAAGTCGCCGGGGGTGAGCTGGCGCAGCCGTGCCATGCGTGCCTGCTCTGTTGCGCCCGGCGCGGGCAGGCCGAGCTGGGCGCAGTGGCGCAACAAGAGCGCCCAGGCCTGATCCTGGCGCAGGTAGTCCAGCCGCACCTTCAGGTCGAAGCGGCGCAGCGCCGCCGGGTCCAGCCCGCCCATGAGGTTGGTGCTGGCAATGAACACGCCCGCGAAGCCTTCCATCTGCGTGAGCATTTCGTTCACCTGGGTGACTTCCCAGCTGCGCTGCGCGCCCCGGCGATCCTGCAGGAAGCTGTCCACCTCGTCGATGAGCAGCAGCGCACCCTCGTCCTCGGCCTCGCGAAAGGCGCGGGCGATGTTCTTCTCGGCCTGGCCCACGTACATCGACAGCAGATCCGACGCGCGGCGCACCAGCAGCGGGCGGTCGAGCTGCTCGGCCAGCCAGCGGCCAAATGCCGTCTTGCCCGTACCGGGCGGGCCGTACAGGCACAGGCGCGCTCCGCCAGCACCGCCGGTGCCCTGCGCGGCCTCCAGGCCCTGGGCCAGTTGCACCAGATCGGTGTCGGCATGCAAGAAGGCGGGGTCATACACCTCGGGCAGGCGGTGGGGGTCATGGCGCAGCAAAGGGCGGTGGCCCTGGGCCTGCAGGGTGTGGCTGACCAGTTGCTCGAAGGCGCTGGCGCTGGCTGCGCGGCCCACTTCGGCCCGCATCGCCTGCGCCACGGTGCTGGCACGGGCCACCACGGCGGGGGCCAGGTGCTCGGCCTGGGCTACGCGGGCCAGGGCCGGGGCGTCCAGCAGCGTGTCACAGTGCGCCTGCACGATGCGCTGGCGCTGGCGGCGTGGCGGCATGGGCAGTTCAAACACCATGTCGAAGCGGCGAATGAACGCGGCGTCCACCCCATCGACGCTGTTGGACAGCCACAGCGTGGGCACAGGGTTGTCTTCCAGCGCACGGTTGAGCCAGGCTTTGTGCGACTGGGCCGTGCTGCGCAGCAAGGGGCTTTCGGTGAACACGTCTTCCACCTCGTCGAACAGCAGCAGGGCGCGGCGCTGGGCGAGAAAGCTCTGCGCCGTGCGCAGGGCACGCAGCCGGTGGTGGCCGTTGATGGGGTCGCCGTCTTCGTCCTCGCTGGCCACCTCGAACAGCTCACAGCCCAGATCGCGCGCCAGGGCGCGGGCCAGTTCGGTCTTGCCGGTGCCCGGTGCACCGTAGATCAGCAGGTTGACCCCGCGCCGCTGTGTGCCCAGTGCGTGGCGCAGCCAGGGCTGGGCGATGTCCAGAGTGGGCTGGATGTGGCCATAGTCTGCCAGTGCCAGCCGCCCGTGCGCGGCCGGCGCAATCTTGCCGCGCAGCAGGGCGATGGGGTCGGCATCGCCGGCCACCATCTGGTCGGCAAAGCTGTGGGAGAGCAGATCGAGCTTGTTCTTGAGGCAGCCGATGCTGCGCTGGTCGAGCACCACCAGGCCCGAGCGCGTCAGCAGGCCCTGGCTGCCCAGCGCCTGGCGCACCTGCGCATCGGGCGCCTGCACCAGCAGGGCCAGGGTCTGGATGACCTGGGTGGACGAGACGGAGTCCAGCAGGTCGGCGGCGTCGTCGAGCAGCGGGTCGGTGTGCAGGCACACGGCAAAGGCCAGGATCTGGGCATCGACCGCACTGAGCCCTACCAGCGCGGCCAGGCGCTGCACATTGCCCTGCAGCGGGGTGGGCAGCAGGGCCTGGGTGCCGTCCTGTTCTGCCTTGGCCAGCAAGCCGTACAACTCGGTGCGCACCGTTTGGGGATGGAAGGGGCGATCCTCGGGGTCTATCCAATGGTCCAGGCCCAGGGCAAAGGCGAGGCGATCGTGGGAGAAACCGGAATTGCGCACGAACTTCTGCAGGCTGTCGGGCGCGGTGACCAACCGCAGCATCCACAGGGCGATGTGGGGTGCCGGTTTCTGGGGTGGGCGGGGGTGGCGGTAGGCCATGCGAGTCCTCCTGGTGGTTCAGGAGGACATTGTTCGCAATGCTGCGACGGAATGTGTCGCTGATGAGGGAGGGTCGCTACGCCCCGATGCCCTTGTTTGCCGAGCGCGACCAGCGCTCGATGTGGAGGCTCATCGCCGTCCGGCGATGCACAGTGCCACCAAGGAAACGCCGTCTGGCAGGTCTGCAGGAATCGAAATCAGACCACCAGCCCCTTGAGGTATTCGCGGAACTGTGCGCCCACCTGCGGGTGCTGCAGTGCCAGCTCCACCGTGGCTTCGAGGAAGCCTTCCTTGCTGCCGCAGTCGTAGCGCTTGCCTTCGTACTGGTAGGCATAGACGACTTCGTGTGCCATGAGGCGGGCGATGGCGTCGGTGAGTTGGATTTCTCCGCCCACGCCGCGCGGCTGGTTGCGGATCTCCTCGAAGATGCGCGGCGTGAGCACGTAGCGCCCGGCCACGCCCATGCGCGAGGGGGCCACCTCGGGCGCGGGCTTTTCCACGATCTGGTCGATGCGCAGCAGCGGCCCACCCGCCGCCACGCCGCTGACGATGCCATAGCGGCGCGTTTGCTCGGGCGGCACTTCCTGCACGGCCAAGAGCGAACGGCCCTGTTTGGCGAAGGCTTCGGTCATCTGCGCCAGCACGCCGGGACCGCCGGGTTTGCCCACCATCAGGTCGTCGGCCAGCAGCACGGCAAAGGGCTCGTCGCCCACCAGCGCCTCGGCGCAGAGCACGGCATGGCCCAGGCCCAGGCTGCGCGGCTGGCGCACATAGGCGCAGTCCATGTCGTCGGGCTGGATCGAGCGCACCAGGGCCAGCAGTTCCTGCTTGCCCGCCGCTTCCAGTTCGCTTTCCAGCTCGTAGGCGGTGTCGAAATGGTCCTCGATGGCGCGCTTGCTGCGGCCGGTGACGAAGATCATGTGGCGGATGCCGGCGGCGTAGGCCTCTTCCACGGCGTACTGGATCAGTGGCTTGTCCACCACAGGCAGCATCTCCTTGGGCGATGCCTTGGTGGCAGGCAAAAAGCGCGTGCCCAGCCCGGCGACGGGGAAAACGGCTTTGCGAACGGTGGCTTGCTGCATGCTGTGTGCTCCTGAATGAGGAGCTGCTGGCGCTTGTTTTTCAATGGTTTCAGGCTGTTTTTATGCCGAAAACCAATGAAAACAAGCGCTGGCAGCTATTCTTTTGATATCAGCCCAGGCGGGCCAGTTGGTCACGCAGGCGGGCGAGCGTGGCGCCGAAATCGGCCACGCGCTTCTTTTCCTGCTCCAGCACGGCGGCCGGTGCCTTGGCGACGAAGGCCTCGTTGGACAGCTTGGCGTTGGCCTTGGCGATCTCGCCCTCGATGCGCGCCACTTCCTTGGACAGGCGGGCCTTCTCTGCCGCCACGTCGATCTCCATGTGCAGGCACAGGCGCGCCTCGCCCACCACGGCCACGGGCGCGGCCTGGGCGGCCTGGCTCCAGGCGGCTTCGTCGTCGAACACCTTGACCTCGCTGAGCTTGGCCAGCGCCTGCAGCACGGGGGCAGCGCCGCGCATGAACTCGGCATCGCCCACCACGAACAAGGGCAGGCGCGTGGCGGGCGAGACGTTCATCTCGCCACGCAGCGTGCGGCAGGCGTCCACCACGGTCTTGAGGCGCGCCACATGGGCTTCGGCCACCTCGTCGATGCGCTCGGGCTGGGCCTCGGGGTAGGCCGCGATGCTGACCGAGGGGCCAGCGCGGCCGGCCACGGGCGCCACCTTCTGCCACAGTTCTTCGGTGATGAAGGGCGTGATGGGGTGGGCCAGGCGCAGGATGGTCTCCAGCGTGCGGATCAGCGTGCGGCGTGTGCCGCGTTGTTGCGCCTCGTTGCCGGTCTGGATCTGCACCTTGGCGATTTCCAGGTACCAGTCGCAGAACTCGTTCCAGACAAAGTCGTAGATGGTGTTGGCGACGTTGTCGAGGCGGTAGTCCTCGAAGCCCTTGGCCACTTCGGCCTCGACGCGCTGCAGGCGCGAGGCGATCCAGCGGTCGGCCTGGGTGAAGTACAGATAGCCGTCGTTGCAGCTGCCGCCGCCCTGCGGGGCTTGCAGGCCGCAGTCCTGGCCCTCGCAGTTCATCAGCACGAAGCGGCTGGCGTTCCAGAGCTTGTTGCAGAAGTTGCGGTAGCCCTCGCAGCGCTTGCTGTCGAAGTTGATGCTACGGCCCAAGGACGCCAGCGCCGCGAAGGTGAAGCGCAGCGCGTCGGCGCCGTAGGCCGGAATGCCCTCGGGGAATTCCTTCTGCGTGTTCTTGCGCACCTGGGGCGCGGTCTCGGGCTTGCGCAGGCCCTGGGTGCGCTTGTCGAGCAGGGGTTCGAGCGCGATGCCGTCGATCAGGTCCACCGGGTCGAGCACGTTGCCCTCGGACTTGCTCATCTTCTTGCCCTGCGCGTCGCGCACCAGGCCGTGGATGTAGACATGCTTGAACGGCACGCGGCCCGTGAAGTGCGTGGTCATCATGATCATCCGGGCGACCCAGAAGAAGATGATGTCGTAACCCGTCACCAGCACGCTGCTGGGCAGGTAGAGGTTGTAGTCGTCCGTCTCGGCCGTGCCTTGGTTGGGCCAGCCCATGGTGGAAAACGGCACCAGGGCGGAGGAATACCAGGTGTCGAGCACGTCCTCGTCGCGCTTGAGTGTTTTGCCCGGGGCCTGGGCCTGCGCCTCGGCCTCGTCACGGGCCACGTAGACCTTGCCGTCCTCGTCGTACCAGGCCGGAATCTGGTGGCCCCACCAGAGCTGGCGCGAGATGCACCAGTCCTGGATGTTGTTCATCCACTGGTTGTAGGTGTTGACCCAGTTCTCGGGCACGAAGCTCACCTGGCCGCCAGCCACGGCGTCGATGGCCTTCTGGGCGATGCTCTTGCCCGTGGCATCGCCTTCGCCCACCTTGTTCATGGCCACGAACCACTGGTCGGTCAGCATGGGCTCCACCACCTGGCCGGTGCGGGTGCAGATGGGCACCATGAGCTTGTGCTTCTTGGTCTCGACCAGCAGGCCCAGGGCTTCGAGGTCGGCCACCACGGCCTTGCGGGCGACGAAGCGGTCCATGCCCTGGTATTTGGCCGGGGCGTTGTCGTTCACCGTGGCCTGCAGCGTCAGCACGCAGATCATGGGCAGCTTGTGGCGCTGGCCCACCTGGTAGTCGTTCGGGTCGTGCGCGGGCGTCACCTTGACCACGCCGGTGCCGAACTCGCGGTCCACGTACTCGTCGGCGATCACCGGGATCTGGCGGTCGCACAGCGGCAGATTCACCATCTGGCCGATGAGGTGCTTGTAACGCTCATCCTCGGGGTGCACCATCACGGCCACGTCGCCCAGCATGGTTTCGGGGCGGGTGGTTGCCACCACGAGCTGGCCCGAGCCGTCGGCCAGCGGGTAGGCGATGTGCCACAGCGAGCCGTCCTTCTCCTCGTTCTCGACCTCCAGGTCCGACACGGCGGACTGGAGCTTGGGGTCCCAGTTGACGAGGCGCTTGCCCCGGTAGATCAGGCCCTGCTGGTACAGGCGCACGAAGGTTTCGGTGACCACCTTGGAGAGCTTGTCGTCCATGGTGAAGTATTCGCGGCTCCAGTCCACGCTGTCGCCCATGCGGCGCATCTGCGTGGTGATGGTGTTGCCCGACTTCTCCTTCCACTCCCAGACCTTGGCGACGAAGTTCTTGCGGCCCAGGTCGTGGCGGCTCACGCCCTGTTCCTGCAGCTGGCGCTCCACCACGATCTGCGTGGCAATGCCCGCGTGGTCGGTGCCAGGCACCCAGGTGGTGTTGAAGCCCTTCATGCGGTGGTAGCGCGTGAGGCTGTCCATGATGGTCTGGTTGAACGCATGGCCCATGTGCAGCGTGCCTGTCACGTTGGGCGGCGGCAGCTGGATGCAGAACGCAGGTTGGCCCGCCTCGGGCGTGCCGGTGCCCCGGAAACCGGCGACTCCGTAGCCGCGCTTTTCCCATTCAGGCCCCCAATGGGCTTCCAGAGCGGCGGGCTCGAAGGATTTGGACAGGGACTGCAGGCCGGGTTGCTGGACAGGATCGTTCATGGGTACGGTGGGTCTCTGAAAGAACAACGGCATCCCTCGGGATGCCGCTGCGCCACCTGGTGTGGCAGGGTGTGGGACGGTGATTTTATGCCATCACGTCCCGTCGCACGGTGTGCTTACTGCTTGACGGCCTCGATCTGGGCGATCAGGCGCACGTTCTTGGGGAAGCCCCATTCCACGCCGTAGTTCATGCCCCACTGCGTGCGGTCGATGGTGGCTTCGAAGTCGCCGCCGCAGACCTCGCGCTTGAGCATGGGGCTGTCGTAGCAGTTGAACTGGTTGGCCTTGAGGGTCAACGGGCCGGTCTTGCCCAGCAGCGTGAGCTGACCTTCGACGCTGGCGACCTTGTCACCGTTGAAGACGAACTTGTCGGCCACGAACTTCATCGTGGGGTGCTTGGCGGAGTCGAACAGGTCGGCGCTCTGCAGGTGCTTGTCGAAGGCCGGGGTGCCGGAGTTCACCGACGTGGTGTCGAAGCTGATTTCCACCTTGCCCGACTTGGCGGCCTTGTCCAGTTGCACGGAGCCTTGCTTCTTGTCGAAGCGGGCACGGTTCACGGTGGCGCCGAAGTGGCTGATCTCGAAGGTCACGAAGGTGTGCGTGGGGTCGATGGCGTAGTTGGCCGGCTCAGCCTGGGCGATGCCGGTGGCGAGGGTGGCGGCTGCGGCCAGGGCGATGAGGGAAGTGCGCATGGAAGAGCTCCTGTGGAAAAAGAACGATGAAAAAAAGAAACGCAGGGGGAAAACAGCAGGGCGCTGGATCAGAGCTTGCCCACGCCCGTGAGCGCGAGCTTGAACTTCACCTGCACCTCGTCGGCCACCATGGAGGTGTCGGCCCATTCGCCGTCGCCGATCTTGAAGGCCAGACGCTTGATGGGCAGCACGCCGGTGGCGGTGGTGGTGGCGCCCGATTGGGTCAGCACCACAGGCACCGACACATTGACCGACGTGCCCTTGATGGTGAGCTTGCCCGCCACATCGAACTTGCCACCGCCCAGGGCCTTGATGGTGCTGGACTCGAACGTGGCTTGCGGGAACTGCGCCACGTTGAACCACACCTGCTTGGGCAGTTCGGCGTCGGTCTCGCGGGCGCCCATGGTGGCGCTGCCGGTATCCACGCTGAAGCGGATGCGGCTGCTCTCGGGCTTGGCGGGGTCAAAGCTCAATTGGGCGTCGAACTTGCGGAAGTGGCCTTGCATGGGCACGCCCATTTGCTTGGCGGCAAATTCGATGCTGCTCTGGGCAGGCACCAGTTGCTGCTGGGCCTGGGCGGAAACGGCCACCAGCAAGCCGGCGGCCAGGGTCAGGATGGGGAGGGTGCGCAATGTCAGCATAAGACCTCGGAAGTTGTCTGCAAAAACGGGTGGAAGGGTCAGTCGCGGCCGGGCAACATGCGGGACATCAGGCCGTCGCCGTCCACGAAGTGGTGCTTGAGTGCGGCGGCCACATGCACCAGCACCAGCAGCGCCAGCCCCATGGCCAGTACGTTGTGGCCCAGCTTGAGGTTGTCGGCCAGGGCCTGGCTGACGGGTACGAAGTCGGGCAGGGCAATGCGGCCGAACCACAGCACCCGGAACCCCGAAGCCGAGCTGTAGGCCCAGCCGGTCAGGGGCACGGCAAAGAACAGCAGGTACATCAGGCCATGGGTGCCATGGTGCGCCAGGCGCTGCCAGGCCGGCATGGCCAGAAGCATGGTTTGCGGCAGCGGGGGCGGACGCTTCCACAGGCGCCACAGCAGGCGCACCAGGGCCAGGGCCAGCACGGTGACGCCAGCCCATTTGTGCCAGTTGTAGAGCTTGAGCCGCGCGGGGGAGACCGGCAGGTCCACCATGTAGACGCCCACACCGAACAGCCCGATCAGCACCAGTGCCATCAGCCAGTGCAGGCCCATGGCGACAAGGCTGTAGCGGGCGGTCGGTGAAGTTGCGGGCGGGTGTTGCATGGTGGGCGGTACGGTAATGAAAAGTCTGGCAACCCCCAGATCGGTGGGGCAATGCCCCAGGTCCTGGGGCGGTATGCAGGCAAGTGTAGAAAGCGCGCAGTTCTTGCAGTTTCAACGGAATTGATGCCATCGTTCAACGGGCGTGAACGATGAGCCCCTGATCCGGGGTGGTGCAGGGGGGAGCCGCTCAGATCGCCTGTGCGGCTTTTTTCCAGGCCTGGGCGGCCGCCGCAGTGTCGTCGCGCTGCTCGGCCAGCTCGGCCAGCTTGCACCAGGCGTTGCGGCGCAGCCGGGCGTCCTGCAACTGTGGCGCTGCCTGGGCCAGCAATAGCTGCGCCTTGCCCCACAGCTGGCGCTGTGCGCAGGCCATGCCGGACAGGTATTGCAGGCGGGCGTCGCTGGGGAGGGCCTTCTGCGCGGCTTCGATGCGTGCCAGCCAGGCGGCGTCGCTGTCGTCCAGGCTGCCTTCGAGGGTGGAAATCAGGCGCTGGACGTGCACGTCGGTCATGGACGAGGGCAGCTCGACAAACTGCTGCCACACCGGTTGCAGCCATTGGCGCACCTGTGCGCTGTCTCCGCCGAGCAGGGACAGGCGCTGGGCCGCCTGCAGGGCGACTTCGGGCATGGCGCGGTCGCTGGCTTCGAGTGAAAGCCAGGCCGCTTGCAGTTGCGCCGGGTCGTGCGACTGCTGGATCAGCTCAATGGCCAGGCCGCGCACCAGGCTGCGCGCCGCATCGGCCGAGAAGGCGCGGTGCTTGCCCAGCAGGCGTGCCGTGTCCAGCGCATCGCGCGTGCGGCCCGCCAGGCGGCTGGCCTTGAGGCGGATGCGCAGTGCCAGCGTGCGCCGTGCCGCGCCCTGGGGCAGTTGGGCCAGGCGTTCGAGCGAGCCTTCGGCGTCGCGGTCGTCCAGGCTCCAGCGGGCGGCGCGCATGTGCGCGCCTTCGTGCAGTTCCTGGGCGACGTGGCGTTTTTCCTTGGCGTGGTTCAGCGCCAGCTCGAAGTAGCGGTCGCGCAGCGTGCGGTCTTGCAGTGCGTGTGAGGTCTCGGCCGCCACCATGTGCGCGAGCGCGCGGATCTGGTGGCCGTGGGGCGGGGTTTCGCCTTCCTGGCGCAGGGCCTGTTCCTGGTCCATCGCCGCCAGCGCGGCCTTGCGGGCGCGCAAGAAGCGGCCGGCGAGCATTTGTGCAAAGGCGTCGAGCAGTGCGGCATGCATGCTGCGCTCGCGCTGTTGCAGTCGCCAGCGTTGGGCCTGGCGTGGCAGCTCCAGCAGCGCTGCCAGCGCACGCAGCGCGGCATGTAGGGTGACAAAACCCAGCACCAGCACCAGCAGCACCAGGTTGAGCGACAGGTCCACGCGGTAGGGTGGCCAGAACAAGGTGACCGTGCCCTGGTTGTTGCCCGCAAACAAGGCCACGGCCACGGCCACGCCAAACAGTGCCAGGAGCCAGAGTGCTGCACGCATCGGTTGGTCCTTGCCGGTGGGCGGTCAGCGGCCGGCGGCCGCCGTGGCCAGGGCCGAGAGGGTTTCGTCGGGCCGGGGCAGTTCGGCCACCTTCATCGACGCCTGCACCTGCTGCAGCACCGTGGCCGCACTTTGTGTGCGGCGCGATGCGGGGTCGAAATAGCGATTGAGGGCCGCGGTGGCCGCCGTGAGGTCGGTGCGGGCCGAGTCGAGCTGGCGCGCCAGCACACCCATGCGCGCATTGAGCAGCTTGAGCTTGAGGTTCTCGCGCAGGAAAAAGGCCTGGTCGGGCGCCAGCAGCGCGGCTTCGGGTTGGTCGATGCGGCTCAGGCGCACCAGACCCTTGGCTTCGTCGAACACCACCTGCCCGACGCGTTGGAGCCAGACCCACCAGGCGTCCTGCCCGCTGGTGTCGGCCTCGGGGTCGGCCGGCTGGGCCTGCAGGCGGCGGGTGGATGCGGCCAGCGCGACGGCGTTGGCCAGCGGAAGCTCGTCCACCTGGCGCACCAGGTCGTCCAGCCGGGACAGCAGGCCCGAGGTGTCGGCCACGCTGGCACTGCCAATGCGCTCCAGGTCGCGCCCAATGGCGCGCTGCACCGGCGCCAAGCGCGGCTGGGCGGCGCGTTCGATGCGTTGCTGCGCATTCTTGAGTGCACCCACCAGCGGCTCCAGGCTGCCGGTGAGCTGGGCCTGTTGCTGCGCCAGGCGCAGCGAGGATTCGATGTCCACCACCAGGTTCTCGTCGCGCGAGCGCGAGAGGCTTTGCATCAGCTCTTCCAACTGCCCGCGCTGCAGGGCCACTTCGTTGACGCGCGCCTCCTGCACCGCAAGGCGGGCGCTGGCTTCGGTCACCTGCTCCTGGGCCTGGCGGGCCAGGGTGCGCGCTTCGATGGCCTGGGTGTTGGCTTCCTGGCTCTGGCGTGCCAGGGCCTCTTGCATGGTGTCCAGCCGTTGCCAGAGCATGGTGCTGCTGGCCAGTCCGGCCACCGCAATGCCTCCCAGCACATAGACCAGGAGCCTGGACGGCGTGCCCCCGGAGCCCACCGGTGTGGGGGCTGCCACGGGGCCGGGAGCAGGGGCGGATTCGGGCGCTTGGCTCATGGCTGGGATTCTATCGAGGCTGCCACGTCGGCCAAGGCCGGGCGGCACTCGCGCACCTCGCCAAAACCCGCGTTCCGCGCTGCTTGGGCAATGCGCGGGTGCGTGGCCAGGGCGCGCGCCTGGCGCCAGTCCTGGCCTGGCAGCGCGGCACACAGGTGCTCCAGCGCCTGCGAGCTGCTCAGCAGCCACAGCGAGCCATCGCGGGCGGCTTCCCGTGCCAGGGCCTGCTGTGGCGCATTCCATACAGGTGCGCCGCGTGTATAGGCCACGACAAAGTCCACCGCCCCCCCGGCGGCGCGGATCTGCTGTGCCAGCCAGTCGCGCCCGGTGCCCTCTTGGGTGGCACCGGCGTCGGTGCCGCGCACGATGAGCACGCGCGCGCCGGGCCCCACCTGGCTGTGCACCTGGGCCCACAGCGATTCGGAGTCGAACTGCGCGGCATCGGGTGCCGGGGTGTCGATGCGCGAGCCCTCCACGCCCAGGGCCTGCAATGCGCGGGCCGTGCCGGGGCCGGGTGACCATACTCTTGTTTTGATAGCGTCTAGCGCTTTCTGGGTAAGCGCTAGAGCCGTTTTTTGATCAAAAAAATGCTGGCCTGCGTTGCTGCTCACCACCATGACGGCGCTGTACGCGCCCGCCTGCACCTGGGCGCGGGCCAGCTCCAGCGCCTGCACATCGGCGGGCGGGGTGATGGCAATGAGGGGGAGTGCCAGCGCGTCGATGCCGCGGGCCTGCAAGGAGGCCACCCACTGCAGGGCCTCGCGCTCGGGCCGGGTGACAATGACCATCTCAGCCCGTGGCGCCGCCCGCGCGCAATTGCGCTGCCACGGACATGCCCAGCGCGTCGGCCTGTTCCAGCGTGGTGGCCGGGCCGCTGGCACTGGCGCGCACCAGGGCGATGCGGCCTTCGGGGTCGCCCCAGGCGGCGTCGATGCGCAGTTGGTCACCCTCGAACCGGGCATGCGCCGCCAGCGGCATGGAGCAGCTGCCGCCCATGCTGCGGCTCACGGCGCGCTCGGCGGTCACGGCAATCCAGGTGGGCTGGTGGGCCAGGGGGCGCAGCGCCTCGACCAGGTCCACTCGGTCGGCGCGCACCTCGATGCCCAGGGCGCCCTGGCCTGCGGCGGGCAGCATCTGGTCGATGGGGAATTCGGTGCGGATGCGGCTTTGCAGCCCCAGGCGTTTGAGCCCCGCAGCCGCCAGCACGATGGCCTGGTACTGGCCTTCGTCGAGCTTGCGCAGGCGCGTGTCCAGGTTGCCGCGCAGGGGTTCGATCTTCAGGTCCGGTCGCAGCGCGTGCAGCAGCACCTGGCGGCGCAGGCTGGACGTGCCCACCACCGCGCCCTGCGGCAGCTCTTGCAGGCTGGCGAAGTGCGGCGACACAAAGGCGTCGCGCGGGTCTTCGCGCTCCATCACGCAGGCCAGGGCAAAACCCTCGGGCAGCTCCATGGGCACGTCCTTGAGCGAATGCACGGCAATCTGCGCACGCCCGTCGTGCAATGCGGTTTCCAGTTCCTTGACGAACAGGCCCTTGCCGCCCACCTTGCTCAAGCTGCGGTCCAGGATCTGGTCGCCCAGCGTGGTCATGCCCAGCAGCTCCACGCTGTGCCCGCGTGCACGCAGCAGGGCCTGCACATGTTCGGCTTGCCACAGGGCCAGGCGGCTTTCCCGGGTGGCAATGGTGATGGGGGGGAGGGTGGGGCGCTCGGTCGTCATGTTTTTGCAGGGTAAGGCTCAGCGCGCGATGCTAGCATCCCGCGCTGCAGCATTCCGGCACCGCACCCAGGAGACAAGCCTTGAGCGCCAAAAAAACCGACAAAGACTATCCCTTGATCCAGGACATCCGCCTGCTCGGGCGCATTCTGGGTGACGTGATCCGCGAGCAGGAGGGCGAGGCGGCCTTCGCCCTGATCGAGCAGATTCGCCAGTTGTCGGTGGCTTTCCGGCGCGACGCAGACCATGAGGCCGACAAGACCCTCAAGAAGCTGCTCAAGGGCCTGAGCGGCGACCAGACGGTGAGCGTGATCCGCGCCTTCACCTACTTCAGTCACCTGGCCAACCTGGCAGAAGACCGGCACCATATCCGCCGCCGCACCGTGCATGAGCGCGCGGGCGACACCCAGGAGGGCAGCATCGATGTGGCGCTCTCGCGCCTGCGCTGGGCGGGCATTGCGCCGGGCACCATTGCCCAGACGCTGGCGCACAGCTATGTCTCGCCCGTGCTCACGGCGCACCCCACCGAGGTGCAGCGCAAGAGCATTCTGGACGCCGAGCGCGACATCGCGCAGTTGCTGGCGGCGCGCGACGACATCGTCGAGCGCGCGCAGCTCTACAACACGGCGCGAGACGCCCTCACGCCGCGCGAGCTGGCCGCCAACGAGGCGCAGTTGCGCTCGCGCGTCACGCAACTGTGGCAGACGCGCTTGCTGCGCTACAGCAAGTTGACGGTGGCCGACGAGATCGAAAACGCGCTGTCCTACTACGAGGCCACCTTCCTGCGCGAGATCCCACGCATCTATGCCGACCTGGAGCGAGCCCTGGGCACGGAGCCGGTGCACAGCTTTCTGCGCATGGGCCAGTGGATTGGTGGCGACCGCGACGGCAACCCCAACGTCACGGCCGCCACGCTGGTGCAGGCCCTGCGGCGCCAGAGCGAAGTGGTGCTGCGCCACTACCTGACCGAGGTGCACCTGCTGGGCGGGGAGCTGTCGCTGTCGGCGCGGCTGGTCGAAGTGACGCCCGAGATGCAGGCGCTGGCCCTCAGTTCGCCCGACACCAACGAGCATCGCCAGGACGAACCCTACCGCCGCGCGCTCACGGGCATCTACGCGCGCCTGGCTGCCACGCTGCACGAGCTGAGCGGCGGCGTGGCCGCGCGCCACGCCGTGGCGCCACAGAACCCGTACGCGAGCGCGGCAGACTTCCTGGCCGAGCTGCGCACCATCGAGGCCTCGCTCCAGGCGCACCACGGTGCGGCGCTGTCGGCGCAGCGCCTGCGCCCGCTGATCCGGGCGGTGCAGGTGTTTGGTTTTCACCTGGCCACGGTGGACCTGCGCCAAAGCTCCGACCAGCACGAGCGCGTGGTGGCCGAGCTGCTGGCCGTGGCCCGCATCGAGCCCGACTATGCCGCGCTGCCCGAAGACGATCGGCGTGCCGTGCTGCTCCGCCTGCTGCAGGACGCACGGCCACTGCGCGTGGTGGGCGCCGCCTACTCCGAGCACACGAGTGGCGAGCTGGCCATCTTTGAAGCGGCGCTGCGCATGCGCCAACGCTACGGACACGATGCCATCCGCCACTACATCATCAGCCACACCGAAACGGTGAGCGACCTGCTGGAAGTGCTGCTGCTGCAAAAGGAAGTGGGCCTGGTGCGAGGCACGCTGGACGACGCAGCGCCCTCACAGGCCACGGCCGACCTCATCGTGGTGCCCTTGTTCGAGACCATTGAGGACCTGCGCAACGCCGCACCCATCATGCGCGAGTTCTATGCGCTGCCGGGCATCGCCGCCATGGTGCAGGCCAGCGGCAGTGAGCAGGACATCATGCTGGGCTACTCAGACAGCAACAAGGACGGCGGTATCTTCACCAGCAACTGGGAGCTGTACCGGGCCGAGATTGCGCTGGTGGCGCTGTTTGATGAGCTGCCCGGGATTCGCCTGCGCATGTTCCACGGTCGCGGCGGCACCGTGGGGCGTGGCGGCGGCCCCAGCTACCAGGCCATCCTGGCGCAGCCACCGGGCACGGTGCGCGGCCAGATCCGCCTGACCGAGCAGGGCGAGGTCATCGCCTCCAAGTACGCCAACCCGGAGATCGGCCGACGCAACCTTGAAACCCTGGTCGCTGCCACGCTGGAGGCCACCTTTTTGCAGCCCACCAAACCGGCCACGCCCGCCTTCCTGGAGGCGGCGGCGCAGCTCTCGCAGGCCAGCATGGCGGCCTACCGTGCGCTGGTGTACGAAACGCCGGGCTTCACCGACTACTTTTTCAATTCCACGCCCATCCGCGAGATTGCCGAACTCAACATCGGCTCGCGCCCCGCGTCGCGCAAGCCCAGCCAACGCATCGAAGACCTGCGCGCCATTCCCTGGGGCTTCAGCTGGGGCCAATGCCGCCTCACGCTGCCGGGCTGGTATGGCTTTGGCACGGCGGTGCAGGCCTTTGTGCACCACAGCGGCAAGGACCCCAAGGCCCAGCTCGCCCTGCTGCGCAAGATGGAGCGGCATTGGCCCTTTTTCAGCACGCTGCTGTCCAACATGGACATGGTGCTGGCCAAGAGCGACCTGGCCCTGGCCTCGCGCTACAGCGAACTGGTGCAGGACGCCAGGCTGCGCAAAAAGGTGTTTGCTGCCATCGAGGCTGAATGGCACCGCACGGCGGAGGCGCTCACACTCATCACGGGCGACAAGCAGCGACTGGCGGACAACAGTGCGCTGGCGCGCTCCATCAAGCACCGCTTCCCGTATATCGACCCGCTGCACCACCTGCAGGTGGAACTGGTGCGCCGCTGGCGTGCAGGGCAGGGCGATGAGCGCGTGCAGACGGGTATTCACATCTCCATCAACGGCATTGCCGCAGGGTTGCGCAACACCGGCTGATGCTTGATGGCATGGGCGGCGTCAAACCCAGGCACGCGCGCGCATGGTGCGCCTGCGGCATCGCCCCCGCTGCGCTTCAGCTATCCATAGCGTTGCGCGCCACCCGCAGCCCATGAAACCGGTGCGCCCCAGGCCAGGGCAGCCGCGCAAGGGCCGCCCCGCCGCGCTGGCTGCGTCCCCCTGCTTGCATTGCGCAGCAATGCGAGAGCGGGGGGAAGGCGCGCAGCGCCGCAGGGGGTGTTTCATTTCAGTTATCCATAGCGCATGCGCGCCACCCACAGGGCATGAAACGGGCACGAACCAGGCCAGGGCTCCCGCGCAAGGGCCGCCCCGCCGCGCTGGGAGCGTCCCCCTGCCCGCAGCGCGCAGCGCTGCGAGAGCGGGGGGAAGGCGCGAAGCGCCGCAGGGGGTGTTTCATTTCAGCACGCGGGCAGCGTGCCGCCCTTGTTCATGGCGTCCACCGTGCCCAGCAGTTGGATCCAGTAGGCTGGCAGCTTGGTGACGGTGCGGACGGTGGTCTCGTCGGTGGTGAACACCAGGCCGGTGTTGGTGCGCGCCTTGTTGGCGTGCTTGAGGCTGTCCTGCATGGCAGTGCAGGTGCTGGCGCTGTGCACCAGCATGGCCTGCGATGTGTTGGCCAGGCTGTACACCCAGGTGTTGGACGACTGTTGCGGATCCAGCGCCTGGAAGGCCGCGGCCGTGCCCTCGAACGTGGTCAGCGCATCGGTCGCGTCGGCATAAGCCTGGTCCGGGAAAATGCCGGGGTTGCCAATCACGACCAACGCGGGCACTCCGGGGTCTCTGGGCTTGCCCTTGATATAGGTGTAAATGGCCTGGTAATGGGCCAGGCGGTTGCTGCCCGAGGCCATTTCGTCGATGAAGAAACCGTCCAGGGTGGGGTACAGCTCCAGGTACTTGTCGATGGTGGCCTTGATGTCGGCTTCCGAACGCGCACCGTTGCCATACAGCGTGGACACATAGGCCACCACCTTGCCATTGGCGGTCTTGAGGCTGGCCATGGCCGTGGCCAGGTCGGTGTTGGCGGTGGTGGTCGAGGTGAGCACTCCGCCGTTGGGGTTCATGATGGCGGTGATCTTCACATCCGGGTAGCTCTTGGCGCCCGACACCAGGGTCGTCCAGGGGGAGTCCTTGGCGGCGCTGAAATAGGCGGGCACCAGCAATTCCAGCGGCTTGCGCACCGGTCGGATGTAGAGCTTGAGGCTTTCGTTGGCCGAATGGGTGGTGCTCGTCACCGTGGCATTGACCACCACCGGGCCGATGACGTTGCTGTTGAGCACCGACGTGGCCGCACCACCCAGGGTGGTGGGCACCGTGGGCGCCAGGCTGGCGCTGATGGAGTTGGTCGTCAGACTCACGGGCGTGCCGTTGGGCGCGGGGTTGCCGTTGATGGTGACGTTGACCTGCAAGGGAATGGCGCTGGCCACGTCATGCACGTTGTTGGCGGCCACCGGGCTGGTAAAGCCCACGGCCAGGGGGCCGGGCTGCACCGGCGGTGGAGGGGTGGGCGTGTCCTCCTTGGCGCCACCGCAACCAACGATCAAGGCGCTGAGTGCCAAAAGGGACAAGGCATGGGGCAGGGGGCGGGGAAGGATGCGGCGCATACGCTCTCCAGGAAGTTCACGGTGGATGGGCAATTGCAAGCCATTGTCCATCCACCCAGCCACCGGCAAG
The DNA here is from genome assembly GCF_022760965.1 of Simplicispira sedimenti. NCBI lineage: Bacteria > Pseudomonadati > Pseudomonadota > Betaproteobacteria > Burkholderiales > Comamonadaceae > Simplicispira > Simplicispira sedimenti. The sequence goes on along the minus strand of NZ_JAKVIJ010000004.1, from coordinate 76,896 downwards.
CCGCCGTTCTGACCGGGAAAAGCCATTTTGTTGCGCGGATTGGACGGCAGGGCCGCGCATACCATCTGGTGCATGCGATCCCCAAGCCTCCTCCTTTGCGTCCTGGCGGCAACGGCGCTGCTGGCAGGCTGCAGCACGCTGGACAAGCCGCGTGCCGACAACTACCCGGCCACGGGCCAGAAAAAGGCGCGCGCCGTGCACCACTGGGACGTGCTGGCAGACGATGTGGCGGCCCGTGTGTCGGAAAAAATCGCGGGCTGGCCTGAGGGCGAGCACCCCATCCACGTGACCGTGGCCGACGGCTCCAGCTTCAACCAGGGTTTTCTCAAGCTCCTGCGCGTGCGCTTGCTCGACCGGGGCGTGACGCTGGCCACCGGCCCCACTGCCGTGGAGCTGGAAGTGCAGACCCAGGTGGTGCAGCACGAAGCGAACGACCCCACCAACCAGATCATCCCCTTGCCCTGGACGATGCTGAGCGCCGGAGTGGGCGTGTGGCGCGACTGGAAAGTGCATTACTACAACCGCCCCTTCCTGCCCGGTGTGGCCACGGCCCTGGGGGTGGGCACCGGCCTGGCCCTGGACATGATGCAGCGCCACAACCAGGGCGCCGCAGCCGGTGGGCCCACACGCACCGAGGTGCTCATCACCACCACGCTCAAGACGCCAGACCGCATGCTGACCGGGACCGCAGACATGTACTACATCGAACGCGAGGACGCCGTGCTCTACCAGCCGCCCGCCCCTGTGGCGCCCCCGGCGCCGGTCAAGACCTGGCGGGTGGTAACACCATGAAGCGCCGCGCCTCCCTGCTCGCCCTGCTGACCCTGGCTGCCGCCATGCCGGGCTGCGCGCACTATTACTACTACGGCGAGCGCGGCGGGCCTGCAGTGCGGTCCGATGTGCTGCAAACCAATTACGAAGCTGCAGACCGCCTGTTGCAGACCGCACCGCTGGACCCGCGCCGCAGCGTGATCGTGGCCACGCTGGTCAGCGTGGACCACCTGGGCGAATCGTCCCGCCTGGGGCGCATGTTCTCGGAGCAGATCGCCTCGCGCTTCGTGCAGCGCGGCGTGCCGGTGGCCGAGGTGCGCCTGCGCGAGCAACTGGCCCTGCAACCGGGGCAAGGGGAGTTGCTGCTGTCACGCGAACTGCGCGAGGTCAGCCAGAACCACGACGCCCAGGCCGTGGTCGTGGGCACCTATGCGGTGTCAGGCGCCATGGTCTATGTGAGCCTCAAGCTGGTCAGCCCCCAGGGCAACCAGGTGGTGGCCGCCACCGACTATGCGCTGCCGGTGGACGACAACTTGCGGGGCTTGCTCCGGGGGCGTTGAGTAAGCTATAAAATTTGTAGCTATTGGCGCTTTACTGATAAGAGGTATAGGCGTTCTTAATGCTCAATGCAGCATCAGCGCGCCTGCGTTCTTGCTCTTGCCAGCGCGTGCGGGAGGGTTGCACAGACCGCAGGTGTAGTGGCGGTTTTCGTACAGCTCGGTGACGAACAGGCCGCCGCATTGCGCGCACTTGGTGCGCTGAAGCATGCCCGCATCGACAAACTTGACCAGTCGCCATGCGCGTGTGAAGGACAGCAGGGGTTCGACCTGGGCGGTTGCGATCTGTTCGGTGTACAGGCGGTAGGCCTTGGTGAGCTGGTCCACCGGGTCCAGGTCCATGCCCTTGGCCAGGTACTCGTAGATGTTGAGGAACAGCGAGGAGTGGATGTTCTCCTGCCAGGTGAGGAACCAGTCGGTGGAGAACGGCAGTTGGCCCTTGGAGGGGGACTTGCCCGCAATCTCCTTGTACAGGCGGATCAGCCGTTCATACGACAGCGTGGTTTCCGATTCGAGCACCTGCATGCGTGCGCCCATCTGGATCAGCATGGCGGCGCGCTCGATCTGGCGCGACTCATTGAGCACGCTCTTGACGGGGGCGGCCGTCTTGGTGGTCTTCTTGTCGGCGGCGGGGCGGGTGAGGGTGGCGGTCGTCATGGCGGGGCTCCAGGCGGTGTGCGGTGTGTCGCGCTTCAAAGCACTTCAGAAACGCGGCTGGCCATCAGGATGTTGGCGTGCAGCGTGTTGGTGGCTTCGTTGCCCACCTTGCTGGGAGCGTGGTTGGTCAGCAGGCTCCAGACCAGGTTGTCGTCCACGCGGAAGCTGCAAAGAAGCGTGTTTCTGGACGCCAGTTTCATCAGTTGCGCGGCCGACAGTGATGCCAAAATGTCGGCAGCGTCTTCGTTCAGGCCCAGTCGGAACACGGCCTCTGCCTTGTCCTGGCGGATCAGGGTCTGGGCCAGCATCAGGTAGGTGAGGTTGGCTTCGCGGATTTCGGCCAGCAGTTGATCGTTAGACATGGGGCACTTCCTTTCCATTCGCGGGATTCGCGCTGTGTCTGCCTCATGCAGCGTTTCGCGATCCGTTGAAATGGATTGTGAATTTGGCCCAATCAAAAATTAAGTCGGGAAGCGGCTGTGCCGCACGTCAGGCAGTGCGGTGGGTCTTGTAGGAATTTGCCTGACAAGGCGTGTCGGCGTCTGCTGCCGATTGCTACGTATTTTGTAGCCCTTCAGCCGCGTTCCACTGGACGTTGCGGGTCACTGCACCACTCGCTCCAGCTCCCGGCGTACAGCGCGGCGCGGCCCAGGCCTGCAAGCTCCATGGCCAGCACGTTGGGGTTGGCCGTGACGCCGCTGCCGCAGTGGAGCACCACGGTGGCAGGGTCGCGCCCATCCAGCAAGGCCAGAAACTCGGTGCGCAACTGCGCCGGGGCCTTGAAGCGCCCATCCGGCCCGAAGTTGTCGGTGAATGGGCGGTTGAGCGCCCCAGGAATGTGCCCGGCCACCGGGTCCAGCGGCTCCACCTCGCCGCGGTAGCGCGCAGGGGCGCGGGCGTCGATGATGGTCTGGCCCGCAGTGCCCAGGCTTTGCAGTACCTGCGCAGTGGTGGCCAGCGGGCGCAGCGCTGCACTGGGCTGAAAGACCCCAGGGGTGCGCGTGGCCTGTGGGCCTTGTTCGAGGGCGCCACCGGCCTGCGTCCAGGCCTGCATGCCACCGTCGAGCACGGCCACGGCCTCGTGGCCCAGCCACTGCAGCATCCACCACAGGCGGCCGCAAAAGGCGCTGCCGTTGCGGTCATAGACCACGGCCTGCATGCCCGCGACAAAGCCCTGTTGGGCCAGCCAGGCAGCAAAGGCTTCGCGGGTGGGCAGCGGGTGGCGTCCGCCCGAGACGCGCTCGCCGTGGGCCGGTGCGGACAGGTGTTCGTCCAGGTGCGCGTACACGGCGCCAGGGATATGGCCTTGCAGGAATTGTTGCGCGCCTGAGGCGGGGTTGGCCAGATCGAAGCTGCAGTCGAACACCATGCAGGGGGTGCCGCTGTCCAGCAGCGATTGCAGTTCAGGAGCGGAAATCAAAAGCGAATAAGGCATGACGGCTTGGGGAGTGTGACGAGGGTGTTGCGGGGCGCAACCATGGGCGGATTTTGGCAGGCTCATGCAGGGTTGCGTGTACTGCGGGCGCGCAGCACCGTGGCCAGAATGCCGCTGCCCACAATCAAGGCCATGCCCAGCCAGCCCAGCGTGGGGATGTGGTCGTCAAACAGCAGCACGCTGTAGAGCGCCGCGAACACGATGCCCGAATACTGCAGGCTGGCCACCACCAGGGTGCCCTTGGCGGAGCGGGCGTTGCCATAGGCGCGCGTCATGCACAACTGCCCCAGCGCGGCCAGCACGCCAATGGGCAACAGCCACAGACCGTGCCAGCCTGGCCAGGGCGAGTACCCGATGAGCAGTGAGACCGCGCCCCCGGCCAGCGCAGAGCCCAGGGCAAAGTAAAACACGGTGCGCGACTCTGGCTCGCCCATGCGCGACAAATGGGTGACCTGCAGGTAGGCCATCGCCGCTGTCAGCCCCGACAACAGGCCCAGCGCACCGCCCCACAGTTGCTGCGGCGTTTGCTCGATGCTGGGGCGCAGCATCAACACCACCCCGGCAAACCCGACCAGTACGGTGAGCACCAAAGGCAGTTGCAGGGACGGGCGCTGACCCTGGGCGGCCTGGCGCCAGGCCCACAGACTGCCTGCCACCAGAAAGGCAGCGATCCACACGCTGCTCATGTAGTTGAGTGTCACGGCCGTGGCCAGTGGCAGTTGGGTGATGGCATAAAACCAGGTGCCCAGCGAGACCACGCCCACCAAGCTGCGCCAGGCGTGCTTGCCGGGGTGGGCGGTGGCCAGGGTGGCACCTTGCGAGCGTGCCAGAACCCACAGCAGCACCATGCCGATGATGCCGCGCCAGAAAATCATCTCGGCCGGGTGGAAGTAGGCCGAACCCAGCTTGACGCACACGCCCATGCTTGCAAACAGGAGCGCGGCCAGCACCATCCAGAGGGCATGCATGGGGTGTGTCGGGTGGATTCTTCAAAGAATTGGCCCGCAGCGCCCGTAGGGCGGGCGCTGTGTGCTACTTGAATGGTAGCAAAGAAAAATCGCCAGCGGCGTGTCGCGCTGGCTACAAGCTTCATTGATCCGAGCGCCACCCCTTCCATCAGGGCGCCCGCACAAGGGCCGCCCCGCAGGGCCTCAGGGGGGTGTCAGCTCCATTTTTCTGCGGTACCACTCATGGAAGTGCTGCATGCCGTCTTCCATGGGGCTCTGGTAGGGGCCGACCTCGTTGTCGCCGCGCGCCAGCAGGGCCTTGCGGCCTGCGTCCATGCGTTCGCCGATCTCGTCGTCCTCGATGCAGGTTTCCATGTAGGCGGCCTGCTGGGCCTCGACGAACTCGCGCTCGAAGGCGACGATTTCCTCGGGGTAATAGAACTCCACCATGTTCAGCGTCTTGATGGGGCTCAGCGGTTGCAGCGTGGACACCGTGAGCACATGCGGATACCACTCCACCATGATGTGGGGGAAGTAGGTCAGCCAGATGGCGCCGCGCTCGGGCAGCTTGCCTTCGCGGTAGCGCAGCAGCACCTCATGCCACTTCTTGTACACGTCGGAGCCTGGCTTGCCGAATGTGGAGGCCACGCCCACGGTCTGCACCGAGAACTCCTCGTGGAATTCCCATTTCAGATCGTCGCAGGTCACGAAATTGCCCAGCCCGGGGTGGAAGGGGCCGACGTGGTAATCCTCCAGATAGACCTCGATGAAGGTCTTCCAGTTGTAGTTGCACTCATGCAGTTCCACGCGGTCCAGTGCGTAGCCGTCGAACGACAGTTCCGCACGCGGGCCCAGGCCTGCCAGGTCGGCGTCGATGTCGCGGCCGTTGTCCTCGAACAGCATGCCGTTCCACTCACGCAGCGGGTAGTTGCTGAGGTTGAGGCAGGGGTCGTTGGCAAAATGCGGCGCGCCCAGCAAGGTGCCGCTGGGGCTGTAGGTCCAGCGGTGGATGGGGCACACGATGTTGCCGCCCGCGCTGCCCTTTTGCTGTTGCTGCAAGGAGCCGCGCCCTTGCAGCATGATGGCCTGGCGGTGGCGGCAGATATTGGAGACCAGCTCCACCTTGTCGGGTGCAGTGCGCACCAGCGCGCGGCCTCCCAGTTCCTGGGGCAATACGTGGTAGTCCCCCACTTCGGGAACGCTGCGGCTGTGGCCCACGTAGCGCGGCCCGTGCTGGAACAGCACCTGCAGCTCACGCTGGAAGAGCTGTTCATCGAAATAGCTGGAGACGGGTAGCTGGCTGTGGGCCTGCTGCAGTCGAAGACTTAAATCAGACATGGGTGACCTGACCAAATCAAGCGCCGGGGCGCAGACACAAAAAAAGAAACCTGCATGGCGCAGGTTGAAGCAGTAAGGGATTATAGGCAGTAGGGGTATAGGTGTCTGGATTCCCGCACCCCGTCTGCGTGATTGTCCGATTGCGGGGGCTGTGGGCAGGTGCTGGGCGTGGGTCGTAGAATTCGGCGTTTTCACTCAGCGCTTGCGCGCTGCCTTGCCCCCATGCCCAAGAAACCCGCCGCCGAACCCGCCAGCTACGAGCAGGCGCTGGAAGAACTGGAGCAACTGGTCGGCCGCATCGAGTCGGGCCAAATGCCTCTGGACCAGCTGCTCGCGGGCTACCAGCGTGGCGCGGATCTGCTGGCTTATTGCCGAGGCAAGCTGGAGGCCGTGCAGAACCAGATCCAGGTGCTGGACAACGGCGTGCTGCAACCGTGGACGCAGGACTGATGGACACTTTTGATTTCGCATCGTGGAGCCAGGCCTGCCTGCTTCGCGTGGAGCAGGCCCTGTCGGACGGGGTGGGTGTGGGCGCCCCGGCGGGCCTGGGCGAGGCCATGCGCTACGCCGTGCTCGACGGCGGCAAGCGGCTGCGCCCGTTGTTGGTGCTGGCAGCCCGCCAGGCCGTGGTCGCTACCGATGGTGAGGCCAGCGCCAGCGCCGGGTTTGACGAAGCAGCGCTGCGCGCAGCCTGCGCGGTGGAGCTGATCCATGCCTACTCGCTCGTGCACGACGACATGCCCTGCATGGACAACGACGTGCTGCGCCGAGGCAAGCCCACAGTGCATGTGCAGTTCGGGCAGGCGCAGGCCTTGCTGGCGGGCGATGCGCTGCAGGCCTTGGCGTTTGAGCTGCTGGCGCCCGAGGGCGCGGCCGTGCCCGAGCCGGTGCAGGCGCGCCTGTGCCGGCTGCTGGCGCGGGCCGCAGGCGCCCAGGGCATGGCCGGTGGCCAGGCCATCGACCTGGCCCACGTGGGCTGCGGCATGACCGAAGACGCCTTGCGCCACATGCACCGCCTCAAGACGGGCGCCCTGTTGCAGGCCAGTGTGTTGATGGGCGCGCATTGCGGCAATGCGGCACCCGCCGCACTGCAGGCGCTGGCCGACTACGGTGCGGCGCTGGGTCTGGCCTTTCAGGTCGTGGACGACATCCTCGACGTGACGCAAGACTCGGCCACCCTGGGCAAGACGGCGGGCAAGGACGCCGAGCAGGGCAAGCCCACCTACGTATCCCTGCTGGGGCTGGAGCGCGCCCAGGCCTATGCCCGCGAGCTGCTGGTCCAGGCGATGGCGGCACTGGATGCCGCCGCGTTGCCCGATACGCGGGCGTTGGCGGCGCTGGCCCAAATGGTGGTGAACCGATCGCACTGACAGTATTTCAAAGGAAATATGCTGCTGGCGCAATAAATACAAGCGCAAGTAGCTATCAAAATAATAGCAATGTCCACGACCACCTATCCTCTGCTTTCGCTGGTGAATGACCCGGCCGACCTGCGCCGCCTCTCGCGGCCAGAGCTCAAGACGCTGGCGACGGAGTTGCGCGCCTTCTTGCTCGACAGCGTGTCCAAGACCGGCGGACACCTCAGCTCCAACCTGGGCACGGTGGAGCTGACCGTGGCCTTGCACCATGTGTTCAACACGCCCTACGACCGTCTGGTGTGGGACGTGGGTCACCAGACCTATCCGCACAAGATCCTCACCGGTCGGCGTGACCGCATGTCCACGCTGCGCCAGCTCGGGGGGCTTTCGGGCTTCCCCCAGCGCGCAGAGAGCGAGTACGACACCTTTGGCACGGCCCACTCCAGCACCAGCATCTCGGCCGCGCTGGGCATGGCGCTGGCGGCGCAGCGCAAGGGCGAGCAGCGCCAGGTGGTGGCCATCATCGGCGACGGAGCCATGACCGCAGGCATGGCGTTCGAGGCGCTCAACAACGCGGGCGTGGCCGATTGCAACCTGCTCGTCATCCTCAACGACAACGACATGAGCATCAGCCCCCCGGTGGGCGCGCTCAACCGCTACCTGGCCCAGCTCATGAGCGGCCAGTTCTACGCTGCGGCCAAGAACGTGGGCAAGACCGTGCTCAAGAATGCACCGCCCCTGTTCGAGCTGGCCAAGCGCCTGGAGCAGCAGGCCAAGGGTATGGTGGTGCCCGCCACGCTGTTCGAGAAGTTCGGCTTCAATTACATCGGGCCCATCGACGGGCACGACCTTGATTCGCTCATCCCCACGCTGGAAAACATCAAGAGCCTGCAAGGCCCGCAGTTCCTGCATGTGGTCACCAAGAAGGGCCAGGGCTACAAGCTGGCCGAGGCCGACCCCGTGGCCTACCACGGCCCCGGCAAGTTTGACCCCCGCGTGGGCCTTACGCAGCCCGCCACGCCACCCAAGCAGACCTTCACCCAGGTGTTTGGTCAGTGGCTGTGCGACATGGCGGCACACGACAGCCGCCTGGTGGGCATCACGCCCGCCATGCGCGAAGGCTCCGGCATGGTCGAGTTCCACCAGCGCTTCCCCGAGCGCTACTACGACGTGGGCATTGCCGAACAACATGCCGTCACGTTCGCCGCCGGCATGGCCTGCGAAGGCGCCAAGCCCGTGGTGGCCATCTACTCCACCTTTCTGCAGCGTGGCTACGACCAAATGATCCACGACGTGGCGCTGCAAAACCTGCCCGTGGTGTTTGCCCTGGACCGCGCGGGCCTGGTGGGCGCAGACGGCGCCACGCACGCTGGCGCGTACGACATCCCCTTTGTCCGCTGCATTCCCAACATGGCGCTGGCCTGCCCGGCCGATGAGCGTGAGTGCCGCCAACTGCTCGGCACTGCCTATGCCCAGAACCACCCCGTGGCCGTGCGCTACCCGCGTGGTGCGGGGGTGGGCGTGGCGCCGCTGGCAGGGCTGGATGCGCTGCCCTACGGCAAGGGCGAAATCCGCCGCACGCGCCAGGCGGCCGCAGACGGCAAGACGCCGCGCATTGCCATCCTGGCCTTTGGCACGCTGCTGTACCCTGCGCTGGAGGCCGCACAGGCCCTGGATGCCACGGTGGTGAACATGCGCTGGGCCAAGCCGCTGGACGAGGCGCTGCTGCTCGAAGTGGCCCAGAATCACGACGCTCTGGTCACGGTGGAGGAGGGCGCCCTGATGGGCGGAGCAGGCAGTGCCGTGCTGGAAGCCTTGCACGCACATGGCGTGCAGCGCCCGGTGCTGTGCCTGGGTCTGCCCGATGTGTTCATCGAGCACGGCGACCCCGCGCGCCTGCTGGCGCTGCAGGGGTTGGATGCCGCGGGCATCCAGCGCTCCATCGAAGCGCGGTTCCTGTCCACATCAGCACGCTGACGCGTCTGCGTGATGCTTGCAGAAGCCTGAACGCCCGCCTGCGCGCGGGCGTTTTTGCGGGGAAACCCTCACGGGATTGACGGGGGTGGTTCCTACAATGGCCACGGCTTCCACAAGTCCATGGCCTGCCGCGTGATAGCAATGTGGTGTGGCGCGTGTTGTGCAACATACCTTCGGAGAAAACCATATGGATCGTCGTTCACTCATCCAGCGTGCTGGTATTGCTGGCGTGCTCGCAGCTGGCGTGGCACCTGCTGTGCATGCCCAGGCCGCCATTCGCTGGCGCCTTGCTTCCAGCTTCCCCAAATCGCTGGACACCATCTATGGCGGCGCCGATGTGTTTGCCAAGGCGGTCAAAGCCATGTCGGGTGGCAAGTTTGAAATTTCGGTGCATGCGGGCGGCGAGCTGATGCCTCCGTTCGGCGTGCTCGATGGCGTGCAAAGCGGCACGGTCGAGATGTGTCACACAGTGCCGTACTACTTCTACGGCAAGAACCCTGCCTTTGCTCTGGGTTCGGCCATTCCCTTCGGCTTCAACGCGCGCCAGATGAATGCCTGGATGATGCATGGCAATGGCCGCAAGCTGATGAACGAGTTCTACGCCAACTTCAACGCCATCAGCTTTGCCGGTGGCAATACCGGCACCCAGATGGGTGGCTGGTACCGCAAGGAAATCAAGAGCCCTGCCGACTTCAAGGGTCTGAAGATGCGCCTGGGCGGTGGTCTGGTGGGCGAGGTCATGCAAAAGCTGGGCGCCGTGCCCCAGAGCATTCCTGGCGGCGAAATCTACCAATCGTTGGAAAAGGGCACGCTGGACGCCTGCGAATGGGTGGGTCCGTACGACGACCAGAAGCTGGGCTTCAACAAGGTGGCACCGTTCTACTACTACCCCGGTTGGTGGGAAGGCGGTCCGGAGGTGGACCTGTTCGTCAACAACAAGGCCTTTGACAGCCTGTCGGCGGAAAACAAGGCCATCATCGAGGCAGCATCGGCCCTGGCCCACAACGACATGTTGTCCAAGTACGACTCCCTGAACCCCGGTGCGCTCAAGCAGTTGGTGGCTGCCAAGACCAAGGTGCTGCCCTTCCCGCAAGCGGTGCTGGAGGCGTCGTTCAAGGCATCGATGGAGGTGTTCGAAGAGAACAACGCCAAGAGCCCCGAGTGGAAGAAGATCTACGCCGACATGCGCAACTTCCAGCGTGACCAGATCCTCTGGTTCCGTTTTGCGGAATCGCGCTTTGACACCTTCATGTCGTCCAAGAAGCTCTGATCCTTGGACGCAGCGGCTGCGGGGGCTTGCGCTCCCCAGCTTCTCACAGCCCGCCTGGCACCCGCCACGCGGGCTTTTTGTTGGGCAAGTTAGAATGCAGGTTATCGTTGACCCTTCCACAAGAGCGAGAAAGGCACCCTGGTTATGACACCGCGAACTCGTTGGAGCCCTTCCACCTGCCGTTGAGGCGGGCTGTTCGCGCCTGTTCGTGAGACCTTTCTTACCCTTGCACAGCGCGGACGTCCTCCGCGCTTTTTTGTTTTTTGGGGTACGGAGACACCGCCCCCCAGTTGACCGATTCGAAAGACACCCATGATCCAAATCACGCTTCCCGATGGCTCCCAGCGAGAGTTTCCCGGCCCCGTCACTGTGGCCGAGGTGGCCGCTTCGATCGGCACGGGTTTGGCCAAGGCCGCGCTGGCGGGCAAGATCGGCGACAAGGTGGTGGACACGAGCTACACCATTGCCCAGAACAGCCCGCTGGCCATTGTCACGGCCAAGGACGCTGAGGGCCTGGAAGTGATTCGCCACTCCACGGCCCACTTGCTGGCCTATGCGGTCAAGGAGCTGTTTCCCGATGCCCAGGTCACGATCGGCCCCGTCATCGAAAACGGGTTTTACTACGACTTCTCGTACAAGCGTCCCTTCACCCCCGAAGACTTGGCCGCCATCGAAAAGCGCATGGCCGAACTGGCCGCCAAAGACGAGCCTGTGGTGCGCCGCGTGCTGCCACGCGATGAGGCCGTGGCTTACTTCAAGGGCCTGGGCGAGCACTACAAGGCCGAGATCATCGCCAGCATTCCCAGCAACGAGGACGTGAGCCTGTACCGCGAAGGCGCCTTCGAAGACCTGTGCCGGGGCCCCCACGTGCCGAGCACGGGCAAGCTCAAATTCTTCAAGCTCATGAAGGTGGCCGGCGCCTACTGGCGCGGCGACCACCGCAACGAGATGCTCCAGCGCGTCTATGGCACGGCCTGGGCCACCAAGGACGAACTGCAGCAGTACCTCACCATGCTGGAAGAGGCCGAGAAGCGCGACCACCGCAAGCTCGGCCGTGAGTTGGACCTGTTTCACATCGACGAACACTCGCCTGGCACCGTGTTCTGGCACCCCAAGGGCTGGACGCTGTGGCAGGAAGTGGAGCAGTACATGCGTCGCGTGTACCGCGAGAACGGCTACCAGGAGGTCAAGGGTCCGCAGATCCTGGACAAGACCCTGTGGGAAAAGACGGGGCACTGGGACAAATACCGCGACAACATGTTCACGACCGAGAGTGAGAAGCGCGACTACGCCCTCAAGCCGATGAACTGCCCGGGCCACATCCTGATCTTCAAGCAGGGCATCAAGAGCTACCGCGACCTGCCGCTGCGTTACGGCGAGTTTGGCCAGTGCCACCGCAACGAACCTACGGGCGGCCTGCACGGCATCATGCGCGTGCGTGGCTTCACGCAGGACGATGGCCACATCTTCTGTACCGAAGAGCACATCCTGGGTGAATGCACGGCGTACACGACGCTGCTGCAGAAGGTTTACAAGGACTTCGGCTTCGAGAGCATCATCTACAAGGTAGCCACGCGCCCCGAGGCGCGCATCGGCTCCGACGAGAGCTGGGACAAGGCCGAGCATGCACTGATGGAAAGCCTGCGTGCTTCCGGCTGCGCGTTCGAGATCGCGCCGGGCGATGGCGCCTTCTACGGCCCCAAGATCGAATACACCCTCAAGGACGCCATCGGCCGCCAGTGGCAGTGCGGCACCATGCAGGTGGATTTCTCCATGCCCGAGCGCCTGGACGCCGAATACGTGGGCGAGGATGGTGCCCGCCACCGCCCTGTGATGTTGCACCGCGCCATCGTCGGCAGCCTGGAACGCTTCATCGGCATCCTGATCGAGCAGCATGCCGGTGCCCTGCCAGCCTGGCTGGCGCCGGTGCAGGTGGCGGTGCTCAACATCACCGATGCGCAGGCAGACTACTGTCGCGAAATTGCCCAAAAAATCGAGAAAGCAGTACCCCAGAATCCGCTGCGCGTGGCCCTCGATCTGCGTAACGAAAAGATTACGTATAAAATACGGGAGCATTCCATGCAGAAATTGCCCTTCATTGTGGTCGCTGGCGACAAAGAACGGGCATCTGGAGCCGTCGCAGTGCGTGCCCGGGGCAACAAGGACTTGGGCGTCATGCCAGTCGATGCATTCATCGAACTCATCGTCCAGGCCGTTGCATCCAAAGCCTGACCGGAATTGAGCCCGTAAGCCGTGTGCTTGCGGGTTTTTCCTGTGCCGCTGCGTTTTGTCGTGTTTTTGATCAAGGGTGAAAGCCATAGCTACTGAATTTCGTGACCGTCGCCAGCGTGAAGAGCGCAAGCACCGCCTGAACCGCGAGATCACCGCGCCCGAAGTGCGCCTGTCCGGGCCGGAGAACGAGCCCATCGGAGTGGTCAGCCTCATGGAGGCGCTGCGCATGGCGGGCGACCTGGATGTCGATCTGGTCGAAATTGCCGCAACGGCCAATCCGCCGGTGTGTAGGCTCATGGACTATGGCAAGTTCAAGTACCAGGAGCAAAAGCGCGCGGCCGAAGCCAAGGCCAAGCAAACGGTCATTGAAATCAAGGAAGTGAAGTTCCGTCCGGGCACCGACGATGGCGACTACAACATCAAGTTGCGCAACATCCGCCGGTTCCTTGCTGAAGGGGACAAGTGCAAGATCACGCTGCGCTTCCGTGGCCGTGAGATCACGCACCAGGAACTGGGTCTGGCGCTGCTCAACCGTTTGCGCGATGACCTGGCCGACTCCATCCTGGTGGAGCAGTTCCCCAAGCTCGAAGGCCGCCAGATGATCATGATGATCGCCCCGGCGCGCAAGAAGGCAGGCGCCAAGTCTGCGACCGAGGCAGCAGGAAGTGCAGAGCAGGTGGGCTGAGTAGCCCGCCGAGAATCGAATCTGGCGACGGTGGCAGCAATGCCGGTGTCGCCAAGATCCGCAGCGGAAGACGCTGCGGCCCTGGCGGGCGAAAGCCCGCCATGAAAAGTGGCTCGGGGCCAACAAGTTTGCAAGCAGGTTTGCAAACGCCTCACGAGCACAAAAAAGAGGAGCATTCACATGCCCAAAATGAAGACCAAGAGCAGCGCCAAAAAGCGCTTCCGCGTTCGTCCGGGTGGTACCGTCAAGCGCGGTCAAGCCTTCAAGCGTCACATCCTGACCAAGAAGACCACCAAGAACAAGCGCCAACTGCGTGGTATCACTGCCGTTCATGAGACCAACATGGGTCACATGGCACAGATGCTGCCCTTCGCTGGCCTGTAATCAACTGACGAACAAGGAGTACTCACATGCCTCGCGTCAAACGTGGTGTAACGGCCCATGCCCGTCACAAGAAGGTTCTGGCCCTTGCCAAGGGTTTTCGCGGTCGCCGCGGTAATGTCTTCCGTGTCGCCAAACAGGCGGTAATGAAGGCAGGGCAATATGCCTACCGTGACCGCCGTGCCAAGAAGCGCGTGTTCCGCCGCCTCTGGATTGCCCGTATCAACGCCGGTGTGCGTGAACTGGGTCTGACCTACAGCCAGTTCGCCAACGGCCTGAAGAAGGCTGCCATCGAGATCGACCGCAAGATGCTGGCCGACCTCGCAGTGCACGACAAGGCTGCCTTCGGCAGCATCGTGGAGCAGGTCAAGGCCAAGCTGGCTGCCTGAGTTCCCGGCGAGCAACTATCATTTTGATAGCTGCTAGCGCACAAACTACAAGGGCTAGGGCTTTGAAAGGCACTAGCCCTTGTTTCTTTTTTGAAGTACGCATATGAACGAGTTGGACTTGCTGGTCGAAAGTGCGCGTGAGCAGTTTGCGCACAGTGCCACACCCGCCGATCTGGAAAACGCCAAGGCCCAGTTTCTGGGCAAGGCCGGTCGCGTGACCGAGCTGATGAAGGGCATGGCCCAGCTTTCCGTCGAAGAGAAAAAGACGCGCGGGGCTGCCATCAACCTGGCCAAGCAAGCCATCGAAGCGGCGCTCAACGAGCGCCGCCAGGCGCTGCAGGATGCCCAGTTGCAGGCCCAGCTCAAGGCCGAGGCGCTCGACGTCACTCTGCCGGGGCGCCAGCGCGGCGCGGGCGGGCTGCACCCGGTGTCGCTGACGCTGGAGCGCATCCAGGGCATTTTCGGGTCCATGGGCTTCGATGTGGCCGAAGGCCCCGAGATCGAGACCGACTGGTTCAACTTCACGGCCCTCAACACGCCCGAGGACCATCCCGCACGGTCGATGCACGACACCTTCTACATCGAAGGCGGCACACCCGGTGCGCCCAACCTGCTGCGCACCCACACCAGCCCGGTGCAGGTGCGCCATGCGGTGCAGCATGTCAAGCAGCACCGTGCCTTGCTCGACGCAGGCCAGTCCATGCCCGAGATCCGCGTGATCGTGCCTGGCCGCACCTACCGCGTGGACAGCGACGCCACGCACTCGCCCATGTTCCACCAGTGCGAAGGCCTGTGGATTGGCGAGAACGTCAGCTTCAAGGACCTGAAGGTCGTGTTCACCGCGTTCTGCCGCACCTTCTTCGAGAGCGACGACCTGGTGCTGCGCTTCCGTCCCAGCTTCTTCCCGTTCACCGAGCCCAGCGCCGAAATCGACATCCAGTTCCAAGACGGGCCGCTCGCCGGCCGCTGGCTCGAAGTGGCCGGCTCCGGCCAGGTGCACCCGAATGTGGTGCGCAACATGGGCCTGGACCCCGAGCGCTACATCGGCTTTGCCTTCGGCATGGGGTTGGATCGCTTCACCATGCTGCGCTATGGCGTGAACGATTTGCGCCTGTTCTTCGACGGCGACATCCGTTTCCTGTCGCAGTTCCAGTAATGCAAAAAGGTGAGCTGCCAGCGCACGCCCACATTGGGTTTGAGGCTGTTTTCATGCTGAAAACCAATCCTGAAAAGCGCCAGCAGCTCTCTTTTTAAGAGCACGCCAAAGAAGTCTGACTATGCAATTTCCTGAATCCTGGTTGCGCGAGTTCTGCAACCCGCCGCTTTCCACCCAAGAACTGGCCGACGCCCTGACCATGGCGGGGCTGGAGGTCGAAGAACTGCAACCCGTCGCGCCCCCGTTCACCAAGATCGTGGTGGGCGAGATCAAGGACGCCCAGCAGCACCCCAACGCCGACCGCCTGTGCGTGTGCCAGGTGGACGTGGGCCAGGGCGAGCTGCTCAACATCGTTTGCGGCGCGCCCAATGCGCGCGTGGGCATCCGCGTGCCCTGCGCCCTGGTGGGCGCCGAACTGCCGCCCGGCGAGGACGGCAAGCCCTTCCTCATCAAGGTCGGCAAGCTGCGCGGCGTGGAAAGCCAGGGCATGCTGTGTTCGGCACGTGAGCTCAAGCTCTCCGAAGACCACGGCGGTCTGCTGGAGCTACCGCTCGACGCCCCGCTGGGCCAGGACATCCGCCAGTACCTGAATCTCGACGACACGCTGTTCACGCTCAAGCTCACGCCCAACCTGGCGCATTGCCTCAGTGTTTACGGCGTGGCGCGCGAAGTGGCCGCCCTGACCGGCGCGCCCCTGAAGACGCCCGCGTTCCCTGCCGTGGCCGTGGCGCTGGACGACAAGCTGCCCGTGAAGATCAGCGCCCCCGACCTGTGCGGGCGTTTTTCCGGCCGCATCGTGCGCAACGTCAACACGCAGGCCAAGACCCCGCAGTGGATGGTGGACCGCCTGGCGCGCTGCGGCCAGCGCAGCGTGACTGCGCTGGTGGACATTTCCAACTACGTGATGTTCGAGCTGGGCCGCCCCTCGCACATCTTCGACCTCGACAAGATCCACGGCGGCCTCGATGTGCGCTGGGGCAAGGCGGGCGAACAGCTCAAGCTGCTCAACGGCAACACCGTCGAAGTGGACGAGAAGGTCGGCGTGATCGCCGACGACCACCAGGTCGAGTCGCTCGCCGGCATCATGGGCGGCGACGCCACGGCCGTGTCCGACGACACGCGCCACATCTACGTCGAGGCCGCGTTCTGGTGGCCCAAGGCGATCGCCGGCCGCTCGCGCCGCTACAACTTCTCCACCGACGCCGGCCACCGTTTCGAGCGTGGTGTGGACCCGCAGCTCACCGTGGAGCACATTGAGCGCATCACCCAGCTCGTCATCGAGATCTGCGGCACGCCTGAGACTGTCTGCGGTCCGGTGGTGGACCAGCAGGTGGCCATGCCCCAGCCACAGCCCGTGACGCTGCGCGTGGCGCGCGCGGCCAAGGTCATCGGCATGCCGCTGACGCAGGCGCAATGTGCCGATGCCTTGCAGGGCCTGGGCCTGCCGGTCACGCTGGGCGAGGGCACGGTCACCGTGGCGCCCCCCTCGTACCGCTTCGACCTCGCCATTGAGGAAGACCTGATCGAGGAAGTGGCCCGCATGGTGGGCTACAACCACCTGCCCACCACGCCGCCGCTGGCGCCCATCACGCCCAAGCTGCAGCTGGAAAGCCAGCGCAGCCCGTTTGCGGTGCGCCGCATGCTGGCCGGGCTGGGCTACCAGGAGACCATCAACTTCTCCTTTGTGGAGGAGCGCTGGGAGCGTGAACTGGCCGGCAATGCAGACCCGATCCGCCTGCTCAACCCCATTGCCAGTCAGATGAGCGTGATGCGCTCCAGCCTGCTGGGGTCGTTGCTGCAGGTGCTGAAGTTCAACACCGATCGGCGTGCCGAGCGCGTGCGCGTGTTCGAACTGGGCCGGGTATTTTTGCGCGATGCCTCGGTGGCCAACACCGACACCACCGTTCAGGGCTATCACCAACCCATGCGTGTGGCCGGGCTGGCCTATGGTGGCGTGGATCTGCTGCAATGGGGGCGCAAAGAGCAGGCGGTGGATTTCTTTGACGTGAAAGGGGATGTCGAGGCATTGCTGGCGCCGTTGAGTGCACGCTTTGAGCCTGCCGAGCATCCGGCCATGCACCCTGGGCGCTGTGCGCGCGTGTGCCTGGGCGAGCGGGTCATCGGCCATGTGGGCGAGCTGCATCCCCGCTGGCGCCAGGCCTGGGAGCTGCCCCAGGCGCCCGTGCTGTTCGAGCTGGAGCTCGATGCCGTGCTCCAGCGCCCGGTGCCCCGTTTCGCCCCCGTACCCAAGCACCAGATGGTGGAGCGCGACCTGGCCGTGGTGGTGGCGGAAGCCGTCACGCATGGCGCTATCATGGGCGCGATCCGGGCGGCACTGCCTACCGAGTTGCTGCGCGATGCCGTGCTGTTTGATGTGTTCCGTCCGCAGCAGGGCAAGGGCGTGCAGGTCGGATCGGCCGGGCTGGAGCTGGGTGAGAAGAGCCTGGCGGTGCGCCTGACCCTGGGCGGCCATGCGCCGCTGACCGAAGCGGACATCGATGCGGCTGTGCAGGCCGTGTTGGCTCAACTCAAGGCCCAGGTGGGTGCAAGGTTGCGTGGATGATGCTGGAACGGAGCAACGAGGTGATCGAATTTGCCGTCGAAAGTCTGGAAACACCCGCGCTGACCAAGGCGCAGTTGGCGGACTTGCTGTTTGAGCACATTGGCTTGAACAAGCGCGAGTCCAAGGACATGATCGATGCCTTTTTCGACCTGATCGCCCAAAGCCTGGTGGATGGGCAGGACGTCAAGCTCTCGGGTTTTGGCAATTTCCAGATCCGCACCAAGGCCCCGCGCCCAGGCCGCAACCCGCGCACGGGCGAAACCATTCCCATTGGAGCGCGCCGGGTGGTCACGTTCCACGCCAGCAGCAAACTCAAGGAACAAATCCAAGGCACCGTGGACTGACGTGCTCCGGGCTGCCGCGACTGTGGTTCATTCGCCGCAGTGCGGTGGCGTGTTGCCCAGGTCTGAGGTACGCTTGACGGTTTGGCATCGGCATGGTCGCTGCTGCCAGCCTTTTGTGGCTTTGTCCAACCATGGGTACTGTGCTCCCCTCTATTCCAGCCAAGCGCTACTTCACCATTGGTGAGGTGGCCGAGCTGTGCGGCGTCAAGCCCCATGTGCTTCGCTACTGGGAGCAGGAATTCACGCAGTTACGGCCCATGAAGCGGCGTGGCAATCGGCGCTACTACCAGCACCATGAGGTGCTGATGATTCGCCGCATTCGCGACCTGCTGTATGACCAGGGCTTCACCATCAGCGGTGCGCGCAACAAGCTGCAGGAAATGCTTCATGCGCAGCGCAGCACCACGACCACGGATGCAGACATGGACGGCGGTGTCCCGCAGGATGAATCTTGGGCCAGTGCGGTGCAGCCTTCTTCGGCGCTGGCGCTGCACGACATGGCTGCCGTGCGCAAGGAGCTTATTGAAATTCGGCAGATGCTTTCGATTGATGGCTGAAAACTGGTATATAATCTAACTCTTGTCGGCGTGTAGCGCAGCCTGGTAGCGCACTTGCATGGGGTGCAAGGGGTCGCGAGTTCGAATCCCGCCACGCCGACCATTTTTCACCGAAGACAACGGGTTACAGTAGAAATGCTGTAGCCCGTTTCTTTTTTGTGTCCCTGGATTTGCGCGGTGTGCACTTCCAGTGCGCTTATCGGAGTTTGCCATGGACAAACATTACCTGACCCCTCTGTTTGCACCACAGACAGTGGCCGTTTTTGCCGGCCGTGACGAGGACGAGGGATTGCAGCATCCCCAGGCCAAGGCTTTGCACGAGGCGCTGCGCGCCCAGCGCTTCACCGGGCGACTGGTGTTTCTGGACATCCACACGTCTGGCACGCTGGCCGATTTGGCGCAGAGCAGAGCCGATCTCGCCATCATTGCACTTCCCCACGAAGACATTCGCACCGCACTGGAAGTCGCGGGCCGCATGGGGTGCCGTTCCGTGATGGTGATTTCCAGCGGCATTGGTGCCGACCTGGCTGCGCAGTTGCGCGAAATTGCCGAGAACGAGGGCATGTTTCTGCTGGGTCCCAACTGCATGGGCCTGCAGCGACCTGCCTTGCAGCTCAACGCCAGTGTGGCGGGGCCGCTGGCGCGCGCGGGCTCATTGGCGCTGGTGTCGCAATCGGGTGCGTTGACGGCATCCATCCTGGATTGGGCACGCAACAATGCGGTGGGCTTTTCCTCCGTGGTGTCGGTGGGCCCGAACACAGCGATTGACATCGCCCAGGTATTGGATTTTCTGGCTTCCGACCCGCAGACGCACAGCATCGTGGTGTACCTGGAGGGCATCTCCAACGCACGCCGCTTCATGAGCGCCCTGCGCTCTGCGGCCAATGCCAAGCCCGTGGTGGTGCTCAAGGCCGGGCGCAAGCCTGCCGGCAACGAGGCCGCGCAAACCCACAGCGGCGTCATCGTGGGCAGCGACGATGTGTTCGACTCCGCGTTGCGCAGGGCGGGTGCCGTACGGGTGCGCTCTTTCGTCGCACTGTTCTCTGCCGCCAAGTGTCTTGCGTCGCGCTACCGCCCGGTGGGCAAACGTCTGGCCATCGTGACCAACGGGGGCGGGCCTGGCGTGCTGGCTGCCGATTGGGTCAACGAAATTCTGCTGGACCTGGGGCGCCTGTCGCCCGAGAGCGTGGCAGCACTCAAGCCCCAGTTGCCTGCACTGGCATCCCTGGCCGATCTCATCGATCTGTCCGAGGAGGCCACCCCTGAGCACTACCGCCTGGCCATTGACGCTGCATCGCGCGATAGGCAGATTGATGGAGTGTTGGTCATCCATTCGCCCAAGTACGGTGTTGATCCGGCCGAAATTGCACGTGCTGTGGCCGATGTCAAACGCCAGATGAGCAAGCCGCTCCTGTCGTGCTGGATGGGCGACGCCACGGTGGTTCCTGCCCGTGGCGTGCTGCTGGAAGCCTCCATTCCCAATTTCCGCACGCCCGAAGCTGCTGTGGGCGCTTTCGGCAACATTGCATCGTTCCACCAGAACCAGCAACTGCTGCAACAAACACCGCCGCCGTTGTCGGCCATGGCGCGGCCCGACATTGAGGGTGCGCGCCTGCTGATTGAAAGCGTGCTGGCCGAGCGCCGCAAGGTGCTTACCGAGATGGAATCCAAGACGTTGCTGGCGGCGTTCCACATCCCGGTCACGCGCACCATCCTGGCGCGCTCTGCGCATGAGGCCATGATGATCGCCACGCAAATGGGCTTTCCGGTGGCGCTCAAGATCGATTCGCCCGACATCCTGCACAAATCGGATGTGCAGGGCGTGGCGCTGAACATCATGAACGGCGCCAGCGCCCGTGACACCTATACCGACATGGTGCAACGCGTGGCTCGGCTACAGCCCCATGCGCGCATCAACGGGGTGACGGTGCAGAACATGGCGCCCACCCGGCGTGGCCGCGAGGTGTGCATTGGTCTGGTCACCGACGATCCGTTCGGCCCGGTGATCTCCTTCGGTGCGGGGGGCACGATGATCGAGCTGATCAACGACCGTGCCATGGAATTGCCACCGCTGAACCAGTTCCTGGCGCGCAGCCTGATCCAGCGCTCGCGCGTTGCCGAAACCCTGGGCGAATGGCGTGGTTCGCGGGCCGTGGACCTGGAGGCGCTGGAGCAGGTGTTGCTGCGCGTGTCTGAAATGGTGTGCGAGTTGCCGCAGCTGCGCGAGATGGATATCAACCCCATCATCGTGGACGAATCGGGTGCGGTGGCGGTGGACGCGCGCATTGTGGTGGACCATGCTCCCCAGGTGGCGGGTGGGGCGTCCAGTCGCTACAACCATCTGGCCATCCTGCCGTACCCGGCACGCTACGAGCAGATCTGGCCGCTGCGCGGTGGAGGTGAATACACCGTGCGTCCCGTGCGCCCGGATGATGCCCAGATGCTGCAGGAGCTGGTGCAGAACCTCTCGCCCGAGAGCCGCTACTTCCGCTTTGTTTCGACCATGGCCAAGTTGCCGCCGGCCATGCTGGCGCGCTTCACGCTCATCGACTACGACCGCGAAATGGCATTGGTCGCGGTGGTCAAGAACCGCCAGGTGGATGACGATGGAATGGTGCACGAGACCGAGCGCATCGTCGGTGTCTCACGCTACGTGACCAACCCCGACCTCACCAGCTGCGAGTTCGCGCTGGTGGTGGCTGACGACTTCAGCGGCAAGGGCATGGGCTCGCGGCTCATGCTGAGCATCATGGATGTGGCGCGCGACAAGGGCCTGGCAACGATCGAGGGCCTGGTGCTGGCCAACAACCCGGACATGCTCAAACTGATGCGCAACCTGGGCTTCTCGATCAAGGCCTACCCGGACGATCCGGAGTTCAAGCTCGTGACGCACGCGCTGTGACCAGCGCGTGCGGTCAGGGTGCCTCTCTGGTCTATCAGTGTGGCATCTGGATGGCTTTCCAGCCTGCATGGTCAAAGTACTTGCCATAGGCGTTCACCGCCTGGGCTACCTTGACCACGCCTGAGGCGCGCTTCTTGTCGCCTTGTTTGCCCTGGGCGATTTCCATGCCCTCGCTCATGTCTGCCACGATGGTGTGGAGTTGAGCGTCGGCCTTGGGATCGAGCTTGCAGTTTTCCACGATGTAGGCGATCTGTGCAGACACGGTTTGGCCAAACGCGTCATAGTCCGAGGCCTTGGCCTTGCCGGAATGGGCTGCCGGCAAGGTCTGCGACACCGACGCGTGGATGGTTGTCATGCCCTGGCGCAGTGCGTCGTCAGTGCTCCATTTCTTGCCTGCATTGAGCTCCAGTTTGTGGGGGGCGGCTTTTCCATGGTCATGCGCGTCGGCAGCGAATGCGCCCATGGGGGCTGCGAGAGCGATGGCAAGAAGCAGGGGCAGGGTGGGTTTCATCAGGTGCTCCAAAAGAGATTGAACAAAGGAGGTGCGCCACGCGGCGCGACCTTGCCTTCTTCAACGAACCTCGGAGCCAAATGTTCCAAGCTTTTTTGCAGGTGCTTTGATTTCACTCGCGATGCAGCAATTCTTCCTCGGAGGATTCCTGCGCATAGCGACGCAGCAGCAGTTCCATCAAACGGACACGCTGCGCTTCGTTGAGCAGTGCGCGCTCGGCCAGCAGTTGGGCAATCACGCGCTGTTGCTGTTCGGCCTGCAAGCGTGCGATGGCGGCTTGCTCGGCGTCGATCGCCTGCCGGTCTGGGGCCGCGGCGAAGATGTGGCGCACCAGTGCTTCCCGGTGCTTGCGGATGGCGTTCCAGTTGGCCGAGACTTCGGTGAGAAAGCCGGGCTCCAATTGCTGCCAGTGCTGCCGTTGTTCGCCGGTCAGTTCCAGATAGTCCTGCAGATTCACAGGGGCCTCGTGGGCGGTCGCAGGCGGATCTGCGGGGGGTGGTTGACGCAAGACCAGCGCTGCCACGACGCCCAGATTCAGCGCGAGCGAAATGGCCAACAGAGAACGTGTCCAAGTGGCGTGGTTCATGGCATTCCTTTCGAAAGTCGGCAGATCTCGCTGACCGTGCAGAGACCGCCAGGGGGAACCGGATCAAAAACGCGCACCGAGACAGAGGGCCGCGCCACGACGGCCGATCCACCACCGACCAGCAGTCCTCCGAGCCATATGCCCGAGGCCAATGCCATGCCTGTTGCGAGACCGGCGGGCAACCAGCGGATCCAGTCTCCAGCCTGCATGTGCCAGGGCCTGCGCCGGTTGGGCGCCGGGCGTGACAAGCGCTCTTCCAGGTGGCGGGCCACGTCAAATCCCAGCGGGGGGGATGGCAATGTGCGCAGCCCCTGTCGCAAGGCCACGAAGCCGTCGAGCTTTTGCTGGCAATGCACGCAGGTCTGCAGATGGAGCGCGATGGCGCGCTGCTCCGAGGCCTCCAGGATGCCGTCGGAATAGGCGGAAAGTTCTTCTGTGCAAGGGCAGGTCATGGTGGTGTCTCCGGTCAGGGCGGCATATGCTCCAAAAGTCCAGCGCGCGCGCGTGCCAGGCGCGATTTCACGGTGCCCAGATGGATGCCGAGCACTGCGGCAATGTCCTCATAGCCCAGGTCTTCGATCTCCCGGAGCAGCAAAATTTCCCGGTGCTCGGCCGGAAGCCTGGCCAGGGCCCGCTCCAAGGCGTGCAGGCGTTGCGTGGTCTGCAAGGCGGCCTCAGGGGTGGGGCCGGCATCCTGAATGCCCGATGCCTGCTCTTCTTCCAGCGTCACGAATTCGACGCGCCGGGATCGGCGCAACTGATCAAAGGCCAGGTTGCGGGCGATCTGGAACAACCAGGTGGAAAAGCGCGCCTGCGGGCGCCAGCGGCCCAACGCCTGGTAGGCGTTGAGGAAGGTCTCCTGCGTCAAATCCAGCGCGTCGTCCGGCGATCGCGTCAGCCGTGCGAGAAAGCGGTAGATGCGGTCCTGATGGCGCGACACCAGCTCTGAAAACGCCAGCACATCGCCCTGCTGGGCGCGGGCGATGCACTCGCTTTCATCAAGATGGCGGCAGGATTTCATGGTGGACGACCATGTCAACGAACCAGCGGCGCAAATGTTCCCGGTTTTTCGTTGGCAAGTCAGACGGAGGCCGTGTCCCTGCTTGGGAGCAGCCAGCCGCTACCGCCCATGCTACAGCGCCCTGCGCCGCCGCCAGGGGCGCAGAGTCCTGGTCAGATCCGGTGCTGGGTGGGGTCTGACCCTTCCATCCATCAGCCGATGGTCATCAGGCTCGCGTTGCCCCCGGCGGCTGCGGTGTTCACGCTCACCGAGCGCTCGTGCACCAGGCGCTCCAGGGGAACGTCGGTGGCACCTGTCGGCAGGCCCGTCACACCGACGATGGGGCCAGGGCGCTGCGCTACCGCCTGGCAGACTGCGCGCAGCGCGTCGGCGTCGCCATGGTGCAGCACCGCGTCGAACCACACGCTTTCGGCCTGCCATTGGGCGACCAGCGACACATGTTCCTGCACGGCTTCAGGCAGTTGCTGGTGCAGGGCCTCGCATTCCGCGGGCCACAGGGCCTGTCCGCCCGCCGCCAGTACCGCTGCCAGCTGGGTCAGGCGGTCGGCATCGCTGGAGGCCAGGCACAGCACCCGTGCACGCGGCAGGATGCTGTAGGTGTTGCTTTCGCCCGTGGGGCCGGGCAGGGCCTGGGTGATGTGGGCGGGCGACAGGCGGGCCATGCGTTCGCAAGCGCTCGCGCATGCGGTGTGGCGCTGGCTGGCCCAGGCCTGCAATGCCATGAGTGCCGTGGGCGCGTGCCCCTGCGGCTGCTCGCCGCGCAGGGACAGGGCCAGTGCGCCCGCAGGATGGCGCGAGAGCATGCGCAGCAGGTACAGCGGGCCTCCGGCCTTGGGGCCGGTGCCCGACAGGCCTTCTCCGCCAAAAGGTTGCACGCCCACCACAGCGCCCACCATGTTGCGGTTCACGTAGATGTTCCCGGCATGGGCCAGCGCCAGCACTTGTGCGATGGTTTCGTCAATGCGGGTGTGCAGGCCCAGCGTAAGCCCATAGCCGGTGGCGGCAATCTGCTGCATCAGGCGCGCCAGGTCCTTGCGGGCGTAGCGCACTACGTGCAGCACGGGGCCGAACACTTCTCGCTGCAGTTGGGTCAGGCTGTCGATTTCGATCAGTGTGGGGGGCACGAAGGTGCCGGCATCCGAGGGCCGGTGTTCGTCCGCCTGGAAAACCCGGTTGCCCTTGGTGCGCAGGGCTTCGATGTGGGCCAGGATGCCTACCTGCGCTTCGCGGTCGATCACCGGCCCCACGTCCACGCGCAGGGCGTCGGGCCTGCCCAGGCGCAGTTCGGCCATGGCGCCCTGGAGCATGGCCACGATGCGGTCGGCCGCTTCCTCCTGCACGCACAGCACACGCAGGGCCGAGCAGCGCTGGCCTGCGCTGTCAAAGGCCGAGGCCACGGCATCGCCCACCACCTGTTCGGCCAGCGCGGACGAGTCCACCACCATGGCGTTCTGTCCGCCGGTTTCGGCGATCAGCGTGACCGGGTTGCCGCGTGCGTCCAGCCGTCCGGCCAGCGTGCGCTGCAGAATGCGCGCCACTTCCGTGGAGCCAGTGAACACCACGCCCATGGTGCGTGCATCGCCCACCAGGCGTGCGCCCACGGTCTCGCCCTGGCCGGGCAGCAGCTGTACGGCGGCCCGGGGCACGCCTGCCTGCCACAAGGCGCGCACGGCTTGCGCGGCGATCAGCGGTGTCTGTTCGGCGGGCTTGGCAAGCACCGTGTTGCCTGCGGCCAGAGCCGCAGCCACCTGACCCACAAAAATGGCCAGCGGAAAATTCCATGGGCTGATGCAGACCACCGGGCCCAGGGGGAGGTGGGTGTCGTTGTGGAAGTCGGCCTTCACCTGTGCGGCGTAGTAGCGCAGGAAGTCCACGGCTTCGCGCACCTCGGCCACGCCGTTGGCGCAGGTCTTGCCTGCCTCGCGCATCAGCAGGCCCAGGAGCTGCGGCATCTGCGCTTCGAGCAGGTCGGCGGCGCGCAGCAGGGCGTTGGCACGCTCCGCCGGGGCAGTGGCTGCCCAGGGGGCAGCCGCCTCGCTGGCCCAGGCCAGGGCCTGGTCCACCTCGGCCAGCGTGGCTTCCTGCACCTGGCCGACCACATCCTGGTGGTCTGCTGGGTTGCGCACCGGCTGGGTGGTGCCGGGGGCGGTGTCTTGGGCCAGCAGCGGCCCGGCGTGCCAGGCCTGCAGCGCGCTTTGGCGCAAGGTGGTGGACAGGTCGGTCAGCACCTGCTCATTGGCCAGATCCAGCCCTTGCGAGTTGTTGCGCTCCGAGCCATACAGCCGCACCGGCAGCGGAATGCGTGGGTGGGGCAGGCCGGCGACACCCTCCATCTGGGCCGCTTGCAGCACGGCAGCCACCGGGTTTTGCACCAGGTCTTCCAATGCCA
The DNA here is from genome assembly GCF_022760965.1 of Simplicispira sedimenti. Classification (NCBI taxonomy): domain Bacteria; kingdom Pseudomonadati; phylum Pseudomonadota; class Betaproteobacteria; order Burkholderiales; family Comamonadaceae; genus Simplicispira; species Simplicispira sedimenti. The sequence continues at coordinate 50,870 of NZ_JAKVIJ010000004.1, read as the reverse complement.
CAGCGGGGTCGGCAATGCGGTTGACGAAGGACGTATTGGCGCCGTTTTCCAGCAGGCGGCGCACCAAATAGGCCAGCAGGGTTTCGTGCGTGCCCACGGGGGCGTAGATGCGGCAGGGGCGGCCCAGCTTGCCTGCGGTGACGGCGCCCACCACCTGCTCGTACAGCGGCTCGCCCATGCCGTGCAGGCACTGGAACTCGTACTGGCCCGCGTAGTAGTTGTGGCCCGCCATGTGGTAGATGGCCGCCAGCGTGTGTGCGTTGTGCGTGGCAAATTGGGGGTAGATGGCTTCGGGTGCGGCCAGCAGCTTGCGCGCGCAGGCGAGGTAGGACACGTCGGTATGCACCTTGCGCGTGTACACGGGGTAGTCGGCCAGGCCATCGACCTGGGCGCGCTTGATCTCGCTGTCCCAGTACGCGCCCTTGACCAGGCGCACCATGAGGCGGCGCTGCGTGCGGCGGGCCAGGTCCACGCAGAAGTCGATGACGAAGGGGCAGCGCTTCTGGTAGGCCTGGATCACGAAGCCAATGCCGTTCCAGCCCTGCAGGCTGGGTGCGTGGCACATGCGTTCGAGCAGGTCGAGCGAGGTCTCCAGGCGCTCGGTCTCTTCGGCGTCGATGTTCAGGCCGATGTCGTACTGGCGCGCCAGCTCGGCCAGGCGCAGCACGCGCGGGAACAGCTCGTCCATCACGCGCTGCCATTGGGCGCGGCTGTAGCGTGGGTGCAGGGCCGACAGCTTGATGGAGATGCCGGGCCCTTCGTAAATGCCGCGCCCGTTGGATGCCTTGCCGATGGCGTGGATGGCCTGTTCGTAGGACTGGTAGTAGCGCGCGGCGTCTTCGCTGGTGAGCGCGGCCTCGCCCAGCATGTCGTAGGAGTAGCGGAAGCCTTCGGCTTCCATGGTGCGGGCGTTGGACAGCGCATCGGCAATGGTCTCGCCGGTCACGAACTGCTCGCCCATCATGCGCATGGCCATGTCCACGCCCTTGCGGATCAGCGGCTCGCCGCCTTTGCCAATGAGCCGCCCCAGCGATGCCGAGAGGCTGCCCTCGCTGTGCGTGGCCGTGAGCTTGCCGGTCAGCAGCAGGCCCCAGGTGGCAGCGTTGACGAAGAGCGAGGGGCTCTTGCCCAGGTGGTGTTCCCACTGCCCGTTGCTGATCTTGTCGCGGATCAATGCGTCGCGCGTGGCGGCGTCGGGGATGCGCAGCAGGGCTTCGGCCAGGCACATCAGCGCCACCCCTTCTTGCGAGGAGAGGGCAAATTCCTGCAGCAGCCCCTGCACGATGCCGGCGCGGCCTGCCGAGGCCTTGCGCTGGCGCAGTGTGCCCGCGATGCGCAGGGCCAGTGCGTGGGTGGCCTGGTCCTTGTCCTGCGGAAGGCGGGCCTGTTCCAGCAGAGGGGCCAGGGCCACGGGTTCGGGCACGCGGGTGGCGGCAGTGATGGCGGCGCGCAGCGGGCTCGTGTCGGCTGGGCGGGGGGCGAAGGCGGCAAAGGCTGTGGTCATGGCGGTGGTGGGGATGTGGTGGGTCCAGGCACCTGTGGCCCGGAATGTGCGCATCATCCTTCGAAGAAGGATGAATTAATATCCAAATACTTGCATTGAAAACAAATAATTCACTACCAATGGAAAGACACCCCGATGATCTGGACCGTATCGACCGCAAGATTCTGGCGATCCTGCAGGAAGACGGTCGCATATCGAACCTCAAGCTCGCCGAGAGCGTGGCGCTCTCACCCACGGCCGTGCTGGCGCGCGTGCAGCGCCTGACGCGCGAGGACTACATCGTGGGCTACGAGGCGCGGCTCAATCCGCTCAAGCTTGGCGCCGGGATGCTGGTGTTTGTGGAAGTGCTCCTCGACCGCACCACGCCCAATGTGTTCGAGCAGTTCAAGGCCGCAGTGCAGGTGCGCCCCGAGATCATGGAATGCCACATGGTGGCGGGCGGCTTTGACTACCTGCTCAAGACGCGCACGGCCGACATGAATGCCTACCGCGAATTTGCGGGCGCTGTGCTGTGGCAACTGCCGGGTGTGCGTGAGACGCGAACCTATGCGGTGATGGAGGAAGTCAAGCACAGCACCCGCTTGCCGCTGTGAGGGCTTGCCTGGCCAGTGTGGCCCGGCATAATCGCGCCAGACTAAGTTCTAAGCAAACCGAGGAGAAGAACCATGCGCGCGTTCCGTTGTGCTGCCCTGGCCCTGTGCGGGGTGCTGGGTGCCCAGCAGGCACTGGCCACCTGCTATGTGGTCTATGGCCCGGATGACCAGGTGCTGTACCGTTCGACGGAGCCGCCGGTCGATCTGTCCTTGCCACTGCACCAGACCCTGCCCAAGGTGGCGCCGGGCGGAAAGTTGGTGTTCTCGCTGGACAACTACGGTTGCGATGCCGAAGTCAACCGCCTGACCCCCAAAATGGCCTTGCCCGCGCCAACCCAACCCCCCATCCCCAAAGCCAGCCCCGACCCGCAAGGCTGAGACAATCGGGGGCATGAGCGAATCCAAAGACCAATCCCCCGATACCCCCTCGGGCCTGAGCGCGGCCCCCGAACTCCCTGACGGCCATTTGCTGGTGCAGGCCCTGGACCTGGATGCCCAGGGCGTGGCCCGCAAGCCTGATGGCAAGGTGGTGTTCATTGATGGCGCATTGCCCACCGAGGTGGTCAGCGCCAACACCCACCGCAAGAAGAACAACTGGGAACAGGCCAGCCTGACGGCCATCCACCGCGAATCGTCCCAGCGTGTGCGGCCTGCCTGCCCGCACTTCGGCCTACACGCCGGAGCCTGTGGCGGCTGCAAGATGCAGCACCTGGACATGGCGGCGCAGGTTGCCGTCAAACAGCGTGTGCTGGAGGACAACCTGTGGCACCTGGGCAAGGTGCGGGCCGAAACCCTGCTGCGCCCCATCGAAGGGCCTTCCTGGGGCTACCGCTACCGTGCCCGCCTGTCGGTGCGCCACGTGCTCAAGAAGGGCGTGGTGCTGGTGGGCTTTCACGAGCGCAAGAGCCGCTACATCGCCGACATGCAGACCTGCAAGATCCTGCCGCCGCATGTCGATGCCCTGCTCATGCCGCTGCGGGCGCTGATTGCCCGCATGGATGCGCGCGACACCTGCCCGCAGATCGAGCTGGCGTGTGGCGACACCGTCACCGCCCTGGTGCTGCGCCACCTGGAGCCCCTGTCCGAGGCAGACAAGCAGCAGCTGCGCGCCTTTGCCCAGGCCCATGGCGTGCAATGGTGGCTCCAGCCCAAGGGGCCGGACACGGTGCATTTGCTCGACGAAGCCGTGGAACCCTTGGCTTACGCGCTGCCCGACTTTGGCATCACCATGCCGTTTCGGCCCACCGATTTCACGCAGGTCAACCCGCACATCAACCGCGTGCTGGTCTCGCGTGCGCTGCGCCTGCTGGAGGTGCGGTCCCACGAGCGCGTTATCGACTGGTTTTGCGGCCTGGGCAACTTCACGCTGCCGCTGGCCACCCAGGCGCGCGAGGTGCTGGGCATTGAAGGCAGCGAGACCTTGGTCGCCCGCTCGCGTGAAAACTATGAGAAAAACAAGGCTCTAGCGCCCGCCCATAAAGCGCTGGTAGCTACAAAATTTGTAGCGCGCAACCTGTTTGAGATGACGCCAGAGATGCTGGTGGCCGACGGCCAGGCGGACAAATGGCTGGTCGATCCGCCGCGCGAGGGTGCGTTTGCCCTGTCCAAGGCGCTGGCCGACATCGAACAGGCGCGGCGTGGGGCCGAAGGTGCACCCGTGCTGCCGGCCGCCGCGCAGCACTGGACGCCGCCGCAGCGCATCGTCTATGTGAGCTGCAACCCCGCGACGCTGGCGCGCGATGCGGGCCTGCTGGTACACCAGGCGGGCTACCGCTGCACGGCGGCGGGGGTGGTCAACATGTTCCCGCACACGGCACACGTTGAAAGCATGGCCGTTTTTGAGCGCGGGTGATTACTTCTCGGCGCTGGCTTCGCGTTTTTCCGCGGCCGCGGGCTTGGATGCGGCGGGGGCAATGACCGAAGGGCTGCCTTCGATCTTGTTCTCGCGCATGTACTGGTCCATTTCCTTCCAGCCCGCAAAGATGGCGGACTTGCTGGCCTTGGGGTTCAGCGCGTAGCAGTCCTCCGGGCCGCGCAGGGCATGGCGGCATGCGCCGCCGATGGCCTTGGCTTCTTCCTCGCGCTGGGCAATGCGTGGGTCCGGCCCCATGCCGGGAATGGCGGCCAACTGGTCGCATCCGGCCAGCAACAGGGCCAGGGCGGTGGCAGAGAGAGCGCGAAGACGCATGTCGGAAGGGCTTTCAGCGGGGTTCTGCCCCCATTATCGGCAGCCGCGCCCTGGGTTTGAGGGTTGTGGGCACGCGCCGGGCACAAAAAAGGCCCCGGGTCGGGGCCTTGGCGCGGGGCGGGCGGCGTTTATTCGCGTTCGCCACCCATGATGCCCAGCAGAGCCAGCAGGCTCTGGAACACGTTGAACAGGTCCAGGTACAGCGCCAGCGTGGCGCTGATGTAGTTGGTTTCGCCGCCATCCATGATCTGCTTCAGGTCGTACAGCATGTAGGCGCTGAAGATGCCGATGGCTGCGACCGAGATGGCCATCATGCCCGCCGACGAACCCACGAACACGTTGATGATGGAGCCGACCATCAGCACCATGGCGCCCACGAACAGCCACTTGCCCATGCCCGAGAGGTCGCGCTTGATGACCGTGGCCAGGCTGGCCATGACAAAGAACACGCCTGCCGTGCCGGCGAAAGCCGTCATGATGAGATCGGAGCCGTTCTTGAAGCCCAGCACCATGCCGATCAGGCGCGAGAGCATCAGGCCCATGAAGAAGGTAAAGCCCAGCAGCACCGGCACACCAGCGGCCGAGTGCTTGGTCTTCTCGATGGCGTACATGAAGCCGAAGGCGCCGCCGAGGAACACGATCAGCCCCAGGCCGCCGCGCAGCGCTTGGGTGATGCCCGTGGCCACGCCAATCCAGGCGCCCAGCACGGTGGGCAACAGGCTCAGCGCCAGCAGCCAGTAGGTGTTGCGCAGCACCTTGTGGCGCTGCTCCTGCGAAATGCCGTAGCCATAGTCCGCAGAGGGGAGGGTGGTGACCCGTTCGTTCATCGTTGCTCTCCTGAGTGACCTGCACAGCGCAGGTGGGCGCATTGTAGAGGCGTGGGTGCCAGGGGCCTGTTTTGCTGGCATGCAATACCCCGTTTTCGGTCAAGGTTCTTTTGACCGGCAGGCAGGTGACGTGGATGCGCGCCCTGGCTATGCTGGCCGCTCACCCGTTCCCGGCCCTCGCGGTCGATTTCACCCTGGCCCACAAGGCTTTGCACACCATGAAGACCATCTCCACCCTTGAATTGGCAGACATCAAGACAATCGCTGCGGCGGCGGAGGCCGAAGCCCTGCGGAACCAGTGGGCCGTGACCATCGCGATTGTCGATGCCGGAGGCCACCTGCTGTGGTTGCAGCGCCTGGATGGCGCGGCGCCTGTCTCTGCACACATTGCACCCGCCAAGGCGCGCACGGCGGCGCTGGGGCGGCGCGAGAGCAAGGTGTACGAAGACATCATCAACAATGGCCGCACCGCCTTCCTGAGCGCGCCCGAGATCGATGGCTTGTTGGAGGGCGGTGTGCCCATCCTGCAGGGCGGCCAGTGTCTGGGCGCCGTGGGTGTGAGTGGTGTGAAGTCCACCGAAGATGCGCAGATCGCCAAGGCTGGAATCGCAGCCTTGGGGCTTTGAATGCTATAAAAGCAATAGCTATCTGCGCTTGTAAATAGGGCGCTGGAGGCCGATTTGAGCAAGAAAAAACCGGCAGATGCCGGTTTTTTTGTGATTGAAGGCGGGAAAAAAAGCCTGGCTACGCGGGGTTGAACCGTTGGCTGGCTAAAACGACCCTTGGGGACCGGGGAGCCGGTCCGGGAGTCGCCCCACGATGAAACTATTTGGTCAAGATCAGCTTGCCCAGACGGGTGGCCTGCAGGCGATACAGCGTGCCGTTGTGCTGGATGGTGACGGCCTTGTGTCCGCGCAGCAGGCTGTGGCTGTCCACGGCGGGCAGGTTGGGCGCATCAGACATGGTTTCCGGGGCTGCGGGCAGGATGCCTTGGGTGAGCGCAGAGGGACGGGGCATGGCGGCTTGCATGGTGGAGGGTCTGAAAAGCAGTTTGATGAAGTAATGATAACGATTCGCAATTACTTGTCTAGTGCCTTGCGGAGTTCCTTTGCAAAGCCTGGGGTTATTGCTGCGGATCGGTCACAAAACCAATCTTGCGCAGGCCCGCGCGCTGGGCGCTGGCCATGGCCACTGCGACGCGCTCGTAGCGCACTTCGCGGTCGCCGCGGATGTGCAGGTCGGGCTGGGGCTCCTTGGCGGCTTCGGCCTGCATCATGGAGGACAGCTCGGTTTCTCCCACTTCCTGGCCGTTCCAGAAGTAGCGGCCGTCGGCGGTCACGCTCAGGCGGATGGTTTCGGGCTTCACCTCTTCGGGTTGGTTGGCTGCGCGTGGCAGGTCCACCTGCACCGAGTGCTTCATCACCGGCACGGTGATGATGAAGATGATGAGCAGCACCAACATCACGTCCACCAAGGGCGTCATGTTGATTTCGTTCATGACGTCGTCTGCGTCATCCTGGGTACCAAAGGCCATGGTCAGTTCCCTTTCTTGAGCGGGCGAACGTTGCCAGGCTCGTTGGATGCTCCGACGCGGGCGCCCGTGACGAAATAGGCGTGCAGGTCGTGCGCAAAGCTGTTGAGGCGGGTGAGGATGTGCTTGTTGCCGCGCACCAGTGCGTTGTAGCCCAGTACGGCCGGGATGGCCACGGCCAGACCGAGCGCGGTCATGATCAGCGCTTCGCCGATCGGGCCCGCCACTTTGTCGATGGTCGATTGGCCCGACATGCCAATGGCGAGGAGTGCATGGTAGATGCCCCACACGGTGCCAAACAGGCCGATGAAGGGGGCAGTGGAACCCACCGAGGCCAGGATGGCCAAGCCCGCCTGAAGCCGGGCAGTAAAGCCATCGATGTAGTTGCGCATGCACCCGGTGACCCAGTCGCTCACATCCAGGCTGTCGTGCAACTGGGCTTTGGTGTTGCGGTGGTGAGCCGTGGCTTCACGGCCTTCGATGGCCAGTTGGCGGAACGGGTTGCTGGGGTCATTGCCCAGGCGGTTGAGTCCGTCGGCCAGGTCGTCGCTGTGCCAGAAAGTGGTGACGGCCTGGGCGTATTTCTTGAAGCGCACGATGTCCAGCGCCTTGATGAGGATGACGATCCAGGAAGCCAGGGACATGCCAAGCAAGAGCACCGCGACGGCGCGGGTCACAAAGTCGCCCTGAATCCAGACGTTGGCAATGCCGAATTGCGTATCCATGAAAACTCCTGAGGTTTATTCGAGAACAAAATTGATGGGGACGAGGTACCACATGGCTTCGGGAACGCCGTTGCGTTTGCCGGGTACGAACTTCCAGCGGGAGACCGTTTCCTGGGCCTGCCGGTCAAGCCGTTCGAAACCGCTGGAGCGGTTCAGTTCGATCTTTTGGGGCAGCCCATCTGTCCCAATGAACACCCGCAGCACCACCTTGCCTTGCTCTCCCATGCGTTTGCTGATGGCGGGGTAGGTGGGCGCCGGGTTTTGCAGATAGGCAGCGTTGCTGGAAGGCAACTCGATGCGCGGTGGCGCAGGGGGGGCTTCGGGTGCGGTCACGGGTGCTGCCGTGACCGGTGCGTTGCTCGGTGCCGCGGGCTCGGCCGATACCATGGGTGCGTTGTCCGAAGGAGGGGCGTTGGTCACGGGCAGCGGTGCGGGCGCGGGGCGCGGCGTGGGGGTGCGCACGGTTTTGGGTTGCGGCTTGGGGGGGGTGGGCAACGGGGGGGGAGGTTCTGGCGCGACCACCGGGGCTGGAGGGGTCACGAACTCGGACAGCAACACGGCGGGAACGATCACCTCTACTGCGCGCCGCAGCAAACCTGTGTGGAGAGCCCACAGCGCCACCACATGCAGCAGCACTACGCCGATGGCGATCAGGGCGTTGCGTCCCAGGCCGGAGGGGGGCGCTTCTTCGTATGTCATGGTCATTGAGAGTAGAGACAAAGGCTCATGTGGGGCGTATGAGGCACAGCCGCCCAGAGCTGAAAATTGGGCCCGGTGCAGCTAGCGGCGAAAGGTCCACACGGAACCTGCCACCACCAGCAAAAGACAGACAGCAAGTGTGGATACGGGCTCCATGGTCTCAGCCGGCGCAAGCACATGCCCGCTGGGCATGGGCATCATTGTGCACTGCCGCGAGGGGGGCACTTGCGTGGCATTGGCTCACCAGCTCTCGCGCACAACCTTCGCAGTTGCCGCATTGGGTGGCAACGCCCAATTCCAGTTGGATCTCGTCAAATCCCATGCCTGCCCGGGCGAAGCGGGTAATCTCGCGGTCGGAAATCCGATGGCAGACGCAGACGATCATGGTGAGACAGGGCCGGGTTGCTGATGTATTGATTATAAATACGAATTGATCGCATTACTAGTCATGTGGATGTATCCAATAAAAAACCGTCCAGGGTGGACGGTTTTTTTGGGGCGCTCGCTGGGCGTCAGAACTTCATGCTCGCGGTGATCTGGAACAAACGACCGGCGCCAGGAATGTAGTGACCGGGGTACAGCGCATCGGCGTACAGCTTGTTGGTCACGTTGGTGAGGTTGGCCTTGAGGCTGTAGCGGTCGTTGATGGCGTACTCGGCCATCAGGTCGGCGGTCACGTAGCCAGGCGCCGACCACCCAGGGTTGCGAATGGGTGTTTGCGAACTGCGGAAATTCAGACCGCCGCCCACGCGCAACTGTGGCGTGATCTGGTAGGTGGTCCAGATCGTACCGCTGTGGCGCGGTGTGAGCGATGGACGTGTGCCTTGGCCTTCGGCGCCTTCGGCACCTCGGTCGATTTTTGCGTCCGGCATCCACATGTAGGAACCATAGACTTCCCACTTGGGCGTCAGGCGACCGGTAATGTCGATTTCTGCCCCCGCCACATGGCGCTTGCCCGACAGCACGGCGATGTTCAGGTCGGGGTCGGTGTTGCGCTCGTGGAGCTTGGCCGCATGGAACACCGCAAGACGGGTGGTGAAGCGCTTGTCGGCAGAGTCGATTTTTGCGCCGATTTCGATGTTGCGGCTCGACTCAGGCGGCGTGTTGACCGTCGCTGCGCTGTATGAATAGGTGTCCCCTGAAGTGTTGAACGAGGTGCCATAAGAGAAGTGGTACGACTGCAGGGGCGTGGGCTGGTACAGCACGCCAAAGCGTTTGCTCCATTCGGAAATCTTCTGTCGATAAGCGGTGGTGGTGACCGGCCCTGGTGCAGCGTTCGGGATGGCGTACGAGTTGTAGTCGCCGTCCATGCTGTCGTAGCGCAGGCCACCCAGCAGCTTCCAGTGGGGCGCTACCTGCACAAGGTCTTGCGCATAGATGCCCCAGCCCTTGGCCTCAAAGTCGCTGGTGGTGCGCAGCACGCGGCTGCGTTCATCCACCCACGCGCCATCGTTGGGCGTGCCGACCGTCGTGGTGGGCTTGTTGATGGTCACGCCGCCCTGGGCGGCACTGCGAGCGCCATACACTTTCTTTTTTTCATGTGCAAAGTCGAAGCCCGCCAGCAGTTCGTGGCGTACGCCCAGTGCCTGGAACTTGTCACTGAAGTCGCTCTGCAGGTGCACGGTGTCCATGTCCTGGATTTTCAGGTGGTTCCCCCGCGTGAGACGGGTGGCGGGACCGAAGTTCGCCAGGCTTGCGGCCACGCCGCCAGGCTGCTGTGCTGCGGCGGCCAGGCGAATGGCGCCTGCGCGCTGGTCGCGCTCGAACTGGCCTGCACGCACTTGCGTCTTGAGTTCGGCGCTGCCTTCAAACCGGTGCACATGGGACAGGGTCACCATGCTGGCGCTGCCATCGTTGTAGTCGCTCTTCGCGCCGTAGTAGTTGGCAGGATCCAGCGGCAACAGCGTGGTGTCGGCCACGCCAGCGTTGGCTGTGGGCCGAATCCAGGGCATGCCGTAGTTCATGCCGTTGTTGTTGTCCAGGTGGTACAGGCTGACGGCGAACTCGTCGCGCGTGCCGATACCCCAGGCGTAGGTGCCTGCAATGCCGTTCTTGTCCAGGCTGCTGCCCGCGCCGTTGTTGTTGGCCTTGGTGGCCATGGCATTGATGCGCAAAGCGGCGTTTTCGCCGGTGTGCCAGTTGAAGTCGCCAGTGACACGGCGGTACGCGTGGTTGCCCAGCGTCAGGTCCACCTGGTGGGTGTCGATCAGTCGCGGTGCCTTGCTCACCTGGTTGACGGCGCCGCCGGTCGATCCACGCCCAAACAGCATGGAGGCGGAGCCGCGCAGCACTTCCATGCGATCCAGATTGAAGGTATCGCGCTCGTAGAACGCTGGGTCGCGCATGCCGTCGATGAACATGTCGCCCGTGCTTTGCAGGGCAAAGCCGCGCAGGCGAATGTCTTCTTCGCCGCCTTCCGCTGCCAGGAAGGTGATGCCTGCGGTGTTTTTCAGTGCTTCCTTGACGGTGTCGAGGTTGCGATCATCGATCAGGCGTTCGGTCACCACGGTGACCGACTGCGGGATGTCGCGCAACTGCTGCTTGCCCTTGCCGATGGTGGTCTCGGTGGCGCGCACACTGTCTTTGCCTTCGGCGGCCTCGGCGCGTTCACGCACCGTGACCGGGGCCAGGCTGCGGTCTGCGTCGGCGGATTGGGCTTGCACGTCCAGGGACGCCGCCAGCATCAGAATGGCCAGCGGCAGCAATCGCAGTGGCGAGGGGGGTGTGAGAGAAAACTGCTGCGCGCTCGGGTTGCGCTGCACGGGGGGGTATGCCAATCGGGCCTCCATGGGTAAGAGCAATGCACATGGCTGCAGGCGATTGAACGCATGCAGTGAAAGAGGCGAGAGGGCAATGGCTGGCGCGGAGGTTTGGCTATGCAGGAACTCGCAAGAGAATGTTAAGCCAAACGAGATTGGTTAGCATTCAAATTGATGCGGCTCAAGGGGCATATTGTTGCTTGTGGCCAACAAAAAAGCCGACAGAGCCGGCTTCTTCTCGGAGGGGCCGTCCTTACTGGACGTGCTTGCCAATCAGGCCCGCCATTTCAAACATGGACACCTGATCCTTGCCGAAAATGGGCTTGAGCTTGGCGTCGGCGTTGATCATGCGCTTGTTGGCGCTGTCCTGCAGCTTCTGGGCCTTGATGTAAACCCACAGCTTGCTGATGATCTCGGTGCGAGGCAGCGGGCTGGCACCCACCACGGCGGCCAGCGCAGGGCTGGGGGTGAGCGCCTTCATGAATGCTGCGTTGGGGGTGCGCTTCTTGGCGGGAGCAGCGGTCTTGGCTGCGGCGCTCTTGGCCGGGGCTTTCTTAGCAGTTGCCATTTTCGGATTTTCCTTATGGGGATTGGTCAATAGCGCCAGCGAAAACCTGCATGTCCACTGGCAGGTCGATGCTAACGGCAAAAAAACGGCTTTCCAAGCGAGCGGGATGTTTTTTTGCTTCGGCTTGTTGCTGTGGCGCCAAGCTCTGGCGCCAAGGTCTGGCGGCAAAGTCTGCGGTGTGGCGCGTTCGCAGCGGCGTCCTGTGGGGTAAGTCTGCCGCGGCGCAAGGGGTTCAGTGGCAGGCAGCCTGGTTGTTGACGATGCGATGCAGTGCCTCGGGACTCAGTATCCGCACGTGACGCTGCTTCACTTCCACAATGCCGTCGTCCACGAACTTGGAGAAGGTGCGGCTCACCGTCTCCAGCTTGAGGCCGAGATAGCTTCCGATTTCCTCTCGGGTCATGCGCAAAATCAGCTCGGATTGCGAGAATCCGCGTGCATGCAGTCGCTGCACCAAGTTGAGCAAGAAAGCCGCCAACCGTTCCTCTGCCCGCATGCTGCCCAGGAGCAACATCACCCCGTGCTCACGCACAATTTCGCGGCTCATGATTTTGTGCACATGGTGCTGCAGCGCATTCACCTCGCGGGAGAGTTCTTCGATGCGCTCGAAGGGCATGACGCACACTTCGGCATCTTCCAGTGCCACGGCGTCGCAGGTATGGTGGTCGTTGACGATGCCGTCCAGACCAATGATCTCGCCAGCCATCTGGAAGCCGGTGACCTGGTCGCGCCCATCTTCAGTCGCGACACAGGTCTTGAAGAACCCCGTGCGTATGGCAAACAGCGAGGTGAAGGCTTCACCGTTGCGGAACAAGGTGCTGCCGCGCTTGATTTTCCGACGCACGGCCACCACGTCGTCAATACGTCGCAGTTGCTCATCGGAGAGAGCCAGCGGCATGCAAAGCTCACGCAGATTGCAATTGGAGCAGGCAACCTTGATGGTCTGCGGTGTCATATGCAGGGGTGTCTGTGAATCCTCGCATGCCGATCCTTCCGTTTCGGAATCAGGTAACGAACGGACGATGGGTATGCGGGCGGGGTGTGACATAGGTCAAATTATGACCTATCCGCTTGGTGATGATCCAATCCTGCACTCGGATGTCGGATGCTTGACGGGAATCAAGGGTCGCAAGGGCAATCTGGTGCACATTAAGCACGCTAGCCAGGAATAACAATGACAATTGTCACCCCCGAACTGCTGACCCGCTACGACGTTTCCGGTCCGCGCTACACCTCTTACCCCACTGCCGATCGCTTCGTGGATGCGTTTGGAGAGCAGGACTACGTGCTTGCCCTTGGGCAGCGCCGCCAAAGTCCGGTGGGCAAGGCGTTGCCGCTGTCGATCTATGTGCACATTCCGTTCTGTGAATCGCTGTGCTACTACTGTGCTTGCAACAAGATCATCACCAAGCACCACGACCGTGCCGATGTGTACCTGCGCTACCTCCAGCGCGAGATCGATCTCCATACCGCCCATTGCGGTGTGGGCCAGATGGTCAGCCAGATTCATTTTGGCGGAGGGACGCCGACCTTTCTATCCGATGCAGGCCTGCGTGACCTGATGGGGATGCTGCGCAGCAGCTTCACGCTGGTGCCGGGGGGGGAGTACTCGATTGAGGTCGATCCCCGTACCGTGGATGCGGATCGCCTGGCGCTGCTGGCGGAACTCGGATTCAACCGTCTGAGCTTTGGCGTACAGGACTTTGATCCCGAGGTGCAGAAGGCCGTGCACCGCATCCAGCCAGCAGAACAGGTGTTTTCCTTGGTGGAGTCTGCGCGCAGCATCGGCTTCGACTCCGTCAATGTGGATCTGATTTACGGTCTGCCCAAGCAGACGCCGGAGTCCTTTGACCGCACATTGGCCCAGGTGGCCGAATTGCGGCCTGACCGCATCGCCCTCTATGCCTATGCCCACCTGCCCGAGCGCTTCAAGGCGCAGCGGCGCATCGTGTGGGCTGACCTGCCCATGGCGTCGTCCAAGGTGTCCATGCTGGCACGCTCGCTCGAAGCCTTCAGCACCGCGGGCTATGTGTATGTGGGCATGGACCACTTTGCACTGCCCGAGGACGCGCTGGCCGTGGCCAAGCGCCAGGGAAGGCTGCATCGCAACTTCCAGGGTTACAGCACGCAGCCGGACTGCGACCTGATCGGTCTGGGCGTATCCGCCATCGGCCGTGTGGGTGCTACCTACAGTCAGAATGCCAAGACACTGGAAGACTATTACGACCTGCTCAACCAGGGTCGTCTGCCTGTGGTGCGTGGTCTGGCGCTCACGCGCGATGATCTGGTGCGCCGCGCCGTCATCATGGCCATCATGTGCCAGGGCGAACTGCTGTTTGAGCCGCTGGAGCAGGCCTGGCTGATCAATGTGCGGGACTATTTTGCGTCGGAGCTGGAGCAGCTCAAGGAACTGGAGCAGCAGGGCCTTGTTATGGTCAGCAACGAGGGCTTGGAGGTCACGGCCATGGGTTGGTACTTCGTGCGTGCCATTGCCATGGTGTTTGACAGGTATCTGCAGGCCGACAAGAACCGCGCACGGTTTTCGCGGATCATCTAACTTTCCTCGCGGAATACGCCACCTGCATGCTTTCCTCACTGGCCTGGACCGCACTCATCATGGGGCTTGCGGGTGGGTCGCACTGCCTTGTCATGTGTGCCGCCCCTTGCAGCGCGGTGGTGTCGGGCGGCGGGGGGGGCGCCCAAGAGGCTGAACAACCCGTCCATTGGGCGAACCGTGCCGTGCCTTGGCGCAGGTTGTCCGCCTACCATGCAGGGCGCATCCTCGGATACAGCTTGGTGGGCGCGCTGGCTGCTGTGGCCATGCAGAGTCTGGCATGGCTGACACAGCAGGCGTCTGCGCTGCGTCCCGTATGGACTTTTTTTCATGTGGCCGTGCTGGCATGGGGCGTCTTGCTGTTGCTCCAGGCGCGTCAGCCTGTCTGGGTGGAGCGTGCAGGGCGCTCGGTGTGGCGGCGGGTTCAACCACTCGTTCAGTCACACACAGGTGTGTTCATGGCAGGCATGCTCTGGTCATTGATGCCATGTGGCTTGCTGTATTCGGCATTGCTGGTCGCCGCATTGACGGGGGGCGCACTGCAAGGTGCGTTGGCGATGGCCTTTTTCGCTCTGGGTAGCGGGTTATGGTTGTTGCTGGCCCCCTGGCTTTGGTTGCAGGTGCGCGTCCGCGTCAATGCCTGGCGAACCGATTGGGGCACGCGACTGGCCGGATTACTGCTCAGCGGCGTGGCGGTTTGGGCCCTGTGGCACGATTTGATCTATCGCCCATCACTGATCTGCGATTAGATACAAATGTTGCTATATTGCAGCAATTGGTCTGCCAAGCTGAAACGGTGGGAACAAGCGCTTGATAATGCAAAGCGACTATCCTGTGATCACTGAAACGCAGCATTCCTGCAATGGAAGAAGAGCCCTCCATCCTGGTGGACATCCACCAACTGCGCATCGGCATGTACATCGTGCTCGATCTGGGCTGGCTCAGCCATCCATTTCCGGTCAATCGGTTTCGCATTGCTTCGGATTCTCAACTCGAAATCCTGCGTGAACTCGGGTTGGACAAGGTCCGTTGCATTCCATCGCTGAGTGATTCTGATGCAATGGAAGAGGTGCATGCGCCGGTAAAAAAACCGGGCGTGCAGCCAAGCATTGGTGCTGCGCTCAATGGCAAGGGCCACACCACCCCCGCTCCGGATCTCGCGCAAATCGATGAGCAGCTCAGGCAGCAGCGCGAGCGCCTGGAGGCCTGTGATCGGCGGTTTGTCGAGACGACCCGGCAGTTCCGCAAACTGGCCGAAAACGTGCAGGGCAGTCCGGCCATGGCTCGCATGGAAAGCGAGAATCTGGTCAACGGATGCGTGCAGGAACTGCTGCAATGCAGCGAGTCCACGATTGTGCTGCTGTCCGAGGGCGTGGGGGAGCGCAATGCGCTGCACCCTGTCAACGTCATGGTTCTGTGCCTTCTCATGGGCAAGGCGCAGGGCTTGGAGCCCCAGGCATTGCAGGATCTGGGGATGGCGGCGCTTTTGCATGACATTGGCAAGCTCAAGCTTCCGGCATCCCTGGTGTTGCCTTTCCCTGGTATCCAGCCCATGGATCTGGCCCGCTACCGTGGGCATGTGGGCGAGTCCGTGCTGCTGGGAAAGGCCATGGGTTTGCCCAGTTCGGTGCTGCTGGCCATGGCACAACACCATGAAATGGCCGATGGCAGCGGCTTTCCGCTGCGCATGCGCGGCGAAGAGCTCTGCATGGCTGGGCGCATTCTCGCGCTCGTCAATCACTATGAGCGCCTGTGCAACCCGGCGCGTCCATCCATGGGCATGACGCCCCATGAGGCGCTGTCGGTCATGTTTGCTCAGCAAAAGGAGCTGTTTGACCCCTTGGTGCTCGGGCTGTTCATCCGGATGATGGGTGTGTACCCGCCCGGCTCGGTGGTGCAGTTGGCGAACAACCGCTATGCCTTGGTCGTATCGGTTAATTCCTCGCGCCCACTGCGCCCCAGGGTCATTGTTCATGACCCGCTGGTGCCTCGCGAGAGCGCGCTGGTGCTTGACCTGGAGACGCAGCCAGATCTGGGTATCCGCCGCAGTCTGCGGCCAGGGCAGCTGCCACGGGAGGCGCTGGAATACCTTTCACCGCGTCAGCGCATCTGTTATTTCTTTGAGCGTGCAGTGCATGCCCAGCGTCTGGAGGTGGGTACGTGACGCGTGAGCGCCTGGACGCCCCGCTGCTCAAGGCCTTTGATGGCCTGCAGGAGGGGGTCTGGTTGGTGGATACCCGCCATCGAACCATTCTGTTTTCCAATGCGGTGGCTGCGGCGCTTGTGGGCCTGGATCCGGCGCAACTGGTGGGCGAGCCGGTGCTTCGGTTCGCTTCGACCCCGCAAGACCAGTGCTTCTGGGCCGATGGGGCCGAGGTGCTGGCGCAGGGCTCCCAGTGCCAAACCCAGCTGCAGCGGTGTGACGGTACGCTGGTGCCGGTGGAGCAGCGGGTGGTGGCATGCCCGCAGGATCTGCATGACCAGGCATTGCTTGTCACCTTGACGGACTGTTCGGCACGCGAAGCTGCCGAGCGAGAACTGGAAACTCTGCTGTCGGAGTTGCGCGCCACATTGGACTCTGCGGCCGATGGCATGCTGGTGTGTACGCTGGATGGGCAGATCCGGGCCTTCAACCAGCGCTTTGTGCAGTTGTGGTCGCTGCCACAGTCTCTGCTGGTACAGCGCAATGATGCGGCTTTGCAGGCACACATGGCCCAAAGGGTGAGCGATCCGCAGGCCTACCGTGCTGCCATTCAGGCGCTTGAATGCGATCCGCAGGCCGATGCCTGCGAGGTGCTTGAACTCTGTGATGGAACGTTGCTGGAGCGACGCAGCGTGCCGCAGCGCAGCCATGGGGTGGTGGTGGGGAGGGTGTACTCCTTCCGTGACATCACGCGTGACGTGCAAGCGCAGGCCGCATTGCGACTGGCGGGCCGGGTGTTTGAAGCCAGTCCCTACCCCATCTTCGTGGCGGACGCGCAGCACCACTTGGTCCAGGTCAATCCCGCCTGCGAACGGATCTTGGGTAGGCCGCTGCAGGATGTGCAAGGTGCCCAGATCTTGGATTTGCTGGGGGTGGGCGTGCCACGCCAGTTCATGGAATGTGTGCAGCGTGATTGGGACCATGGCGGTGTATGGAATGGCGAGCTTTGGTTAACCCGCGAAGGCGAGAGCGGCTGCGCTGTGCATCTGTCCTGGGTGGCTCTGCGCGATGGCGATGGGCGGCTTGAACAAAGCATTGGTTTCGTGCGTGATCTGACCCAACAGCACGCAGCACAAAAGCGAATTGACGAACTGGCCTACAGCGACACCCTGACGGGGTTGCCCAACCGATTGCTCTTGTCGCAACGTGTGGAGACAGCCATTCGCACTGCGCGGGCCACGGACCCCGGTTTTGCGATCCTGTTCATGGATCTGGACCGCTTCAAGCTCGTCAATGATTCGTTGGGGCATCAATTCGGTGATCGCGTGCTGAAGGAAGTCGCAGCCCGGCTTCAGACCTGCCTGCGCCAGAGCGACATGCTTTGCCGCATTGGGGGAGACGAGTTCGCCATGTACCTGCACGGCGGCGATGCCAAGGTGGCCGAGCAGGTGGCGCGTCGCCTGCTTGATGTGATGCTGCGTCCCTTTACGCTGGACGGCATGGGCTTCTCCATCCAGTGCAGTATCGGACTGGCGTTGTTCCCGCAGGACGGAGGCACACTGGACGAGCTCATCAAGCAGGCCGACACGGCCATGTACCAGGTCAAGGAGCGGGGGCGGGGGAGCTTTGGGTTTTACCAGCCTCAGATGAGCACCCATCTGCTGGAGCGCATGCAGATGGAGCATGCACTGCGCCAGGCGCTTGCCCATCAGCGACTGAGTGTGCACTACCAGCCCCAGGTGGATCTGGCGACGGGATGCATCGTGGGCGCCGAGGCGCTGCTGCGTTGGACCGACCCGCAGTGGGGCAAGGTGTCGCCAGGGGTGTTCATTCCACTGGCAGAAGAAACGGGCTACATCGTCACGCTGGGTGCATGGGTGTTGGAGCAGTCGGTCGCGCAGGCTGCCCGCTGGGCCCAGGCAGGTCTTGCGGTCATGGTGTCCGTCAATATCTCGGCGCTGGAGATGCGCCAGCCGGACTTTATCGATCGGCTCACCACGCTCCTGCAGGACTACCGCTTACCCCCACACCTGCTGGAACTGGAGTTGACCGAATCGATTCTGCTGCAGGATGCGCAGGAAGCGGCCCAAAGGCTGGAAAAGGTGGCTGCGCTGGGCGTGGCCCTGGCCATTGATGATTTTGGAACCGGCTACTCCAGCTTGGCTTACCTGAAGAATCTTCCCATCCATAAGCTGAAGATAGACCAGTCCTTCGTGCGCGGAATCCCTGGGGATGAGGGAGATCGTGCCATTGTCAGCGCCATCGTGCACCTTGGCCGAGCCCTGCACCTGAGTGTGGTCGCGGAGGGTGTGGAAACCGCCGCCCAACGCCAGGCTTTACAAGCCATGGCCTGTGACTTCTACCAAGGCTACCTGTGCTCAGCGGCACTGCCTTCCGACGACATGACGCTGCTGCTGTCGGAATCCACCCTGCGGCCGCCGGTCCCGCCGGCTCAAACCTCCATCTGAGGGCGCACGGCGCTCTTGGGCCTGAACGCCTTGCACACCGCATCGTGGGTCTGCAGGTAGGGGCCGCCGATCAGATCAATGCAGTAAGGCACCGCCGCAAAAATGCCGGGAACCAGCGGCTGGCCGCTTGCGTCCTTCAGGCCTTCCAGCGTTTCGGCAATGGCCTTGGGTTGGCCGGGCAGGTTGATGATGAGGCTCTGGTGCCGGATCACTGCCACCTGGCGCGACAGGATGGCGGTGGGCACAAAGCGCAGGCTGATCTGGCGCATTTGCTCGCCAAAGCCGGGCATCTCCTTGTGCGCCACGGCCAGCGTGGCTTCGGGGGTCACATCGCGCAGGGCGGGACCCGTGCCGCCCGTGGTCAGCACCAGGCTGCATTGGTGCTGATCCACCAGTTCCATCAGCGTCGCGCTGATGCGCTCTTGCTCGTCGGGAATCAGGCGGGACACAAACTCGATGGGGTTGTGCAGCGCGCGCAGCAGCCAGTCCTGCAAAGCGGGCAGGCCTTTGTCTTCGTACACGCCGGTGCTGGCACGGTCGCTGATGGAGACAATGCCGATGCGCACCGGCGCATGGGAGTGGGCGGCGGCGTCAGTCATTGGGCTCGTCCGCATCGCTGGAAAGGTCTGGCTCCTCGTCGGCCTGGGCACCCAGTTGGGCGCGCAGCAGGGCAAACAGCTCCCGGTATGCGCGGCCCTTGCGTGGGGCCTTGCCTTGGGACTGGGCCACGGCTGCATCGTGCGCGGGCAGTGCGTCCTTGCGCGCCTGACGCACCAGGGCGCGCAGTTGCTGCATGTCGGTGTCCGGAAACTGCGCGATCCATTCGGCCTGGGCGCCGTCGCGGGCGATGAGCTCGTCGCGCCAGTGCTCGGCCTGGTGCAATGCCAGGGTTTCACGCGCCGGGCCGCTGCGCTGTTCGGACAGCGCTTCGCGCACGGCCTCTACGGTGGTTTCGTCGAGTTTGCGCATGAGCTTGCCGACATACTGCATCTGCCGGCGCTTGCCCTCGAAGTTGGTGATGCGTCGGGCTTCGCCCAGGGCCAGCACCAGGGTTTCGGGGAGCTGCAGGCGCTGGAACAGATCAGCGCGCAGGCCGAGCAGGTCTTTGCCCAGCTCCTGCAATTCATCGCTTTCGCGCTTGAGGTCGGTTCTGCTGGTTTCGGTGCCCTTGAGTTCGGCCTTGAGCTGCAGATCCAGCTCGCTGCCTTCGGCAACGAACTGGCCTTTCACGTAGTAGCCTTTTTTGGGTTTGCGTGACATGGTGGATCGGGTGGGGAATGGGGGGCTTGCCGCAGCGGTTGCGTCATGTGCCGGGCGGCGTGTGCAGTGGCAAGTATCATAGCTGCCGCCATGAACCATACGCTTTCTGATACCGGCTTCAGCCATACCCGTGCCCAGTTCGAACACCTGGTGGACCTCGCCTTGCGCCACGCGCACAA
This sequence comes from Simplicispira sedimenti, assembly GCF_022760965.1. Taxonomy (NCBI): domain Bacteria; kingdom Pseudomonadati; phylum Pseudomonadota; class Betaproteobacteria; order Burkholderiales; family Comamonadaceae; genus Simplicispira; species Simplicispira sedimenti. The sequence goes on along the minus strand of NZ_JAKVIJ010000004.1, from coordinate 30,872 downwards.
GCTGGGCGCCACCGACGCCGGTGCCGAGGCCTCCGAGGGCTGCGGCCTGTCGGTCAGCGTGCGCAAGGGCGAGCTGGAAACTGTGGAACGCAACCGCGACAAGTCGCTGGGCGTGACCGTGTACCTGGGCCACCGCCGTGGCAATGCCAGTACGTCCGATTTTTCCGAGGCCGCCATCGAGCGCACAGTGCAGGCCGCCTACGATATTGCCCGCTTCACCGCCGAAGACCCGGTGGCGGGCCTGCCCGACGCCGACGACATCGCACCTGCCGCCGAGCACCGTGACCTGGACTTGTTCCATCCCTGGCAGATCACCAGTGAGGAGGCCGCGCGCCTGGCACTGGAGTGCGAGGCGGCGGCCTTTGCCACGCACAAGCGCATCACCAACAGCGAAGGCGCAGGCGTGTCTGCGCAGCAAAGCCATTTCTTCAGCGCACACACGCGGGGCTTCCGGGGGGGCTATGCGACCTCGCGCCACAGCATGTCGGTCGCGCCCATCGCATCGTTGCCAGGCAAGCACGGCGAGATGCAGCGCGACGCCTGGTACAGCTCGCAGCGCAGCGCTTCCGAGCTGGCCTCGCCCGCTGCCGTGGGCCGCTATGCCGCCCAGCGCGCCCTGAGCCGCCTGGGCAGTCGCAAGATCCCCACCACCGAATGCCCGGTGCTGTTCGAATCGTCCTTGGCCGCTGGCCTGCTGGGCGCCTACGTGCAAGCCACGAGCGGCGGCGCGCTGTACCGCAAGAGCAGCTTCCTGGTCGATTCGCTGGGCAAGCCGGTGTTTCCCAAGCACATCGACATCCTGGAAGACCCGTTCGCGCTGCGCGGCAAGGGCAGCTCGCCGTTTGACGAGGAGGGCGTGCGCGTGCAGCCGCGCAAGGTGGTGGACGCGGGGCGCGTGCAGGGCTACTTCCTCAGCAGCTACTCGGCGCGCAAGCTGGGCATGAAGACCACCGGCAACGCGGGCGGTTCACACAACCTGGTGCTGACCTCGCGCCGCACGAAGAAGGGCGATGACCTCGAAGCCATGCTGCAAAAGCTCGGCACCGGCCTGTTCGTCATCGAACTCATGGGCCAGGGCGTGAACTACGTGACGGGCGACTACTCGCGCGGCGCCAGCGGCTTCTGGGTGGAGAACGGCCAGATAGCCTTCCCGGTGCACGAGATCACCATCGCCGGCAACCTCAAGACCATGTTCAAAGGCATTGAGGCCGTGGGCGCCGATGCCTACGCCTACGGCGCCAAGACCGTGGGCTCGGTGCTCATCAACCGCATGAAGGTGGCGGGCAGCTGATTGAGCGGCAACGCACCCCTGCGGGCCTGCTTCCGTGATGCGATCCCGGAGATTGCGGAGGCTGCCGCGCTGTTGGACGCGGCGGTAACGGCCCACCTTTTGGGGGACGCGGCGCAGGCGGAGGCCTTGATCCGACGGGCCGACATGCCGCCGGTGGCCGCGTGGGTCGAGTCCATCCTGGGCAAGAACAGCCCCTACGTCGTTATCCAGTCCTCCGGTACCCCCGGCCTTGCGAGCGAGTACCGTGTGGCCGCGCGCATGCCCAATGCGCAGGAGCGTTGCCAACTGCATGTGCGCGATGGATTTCACTGCCGGTTCTGCGGCATTCCGGTCATCCGCGCGGAAGTGCGCGAGCGCATCCAGCGGGCCTATCCCCAGGCGCTGCGCTGGGGCAAGCGCAATGTGGAGCGGCACGCCGCGTTTTTCGCCCTGTGGGCGCAATACGATCACCTGCTGCCGCATGCCCATGGCGGCGGCAATGAACTCTCGAACATCGTCGTCACCTGCGCCGCATGCAACTACGGCCGGGGTGGTTACACCCTGGCCGAGGTCGGTCTCGCCCATCCGCTGGAGCGGCCGCCAGTGCGGTCGGCATGGGATGGGCTGGAACGCTTTGGGCGCAGGCCCACGTGATTGTCAGTAGGCGGTGCCGGGTGTGTGCGTTGACGGTGCACCACCGCTGAACCGGGCGCGCAACTGCCGCGCCGCGTGGGCGAACAGCAGCACGTCCACCCCCACGGCCACGAAGGTGCAGCCCAGCCGCAGGTAGCCCTCGGCCAGCGCCGGGTCGGAGGTGAGGATGCCCGCCGCCTTGCCGCTGGCGACGATGGTGGCGATGGCGCTCTCGATGGCGGCTTGCACCTCCGGGTGGCCGGGGTTGTCGCGGTGGCCCATGGAGGCCGACAGGTCCGCCGGGCCGATGAAGATGCCGTGCACCCCGTCCACGGCGCAGATCTCGCGCAGGTTGCGCATGGCGGTCACCGTTTCGGCCTGCACCAGCAGGCAGATCTCGTCGTCGGCCACGTCCATGTAGTCGGCGCGGGCCGTCCACAGCGAGGAGCGTGCCACGGCGCTGCCCACGCCGCGCACGCCACGCGGCGGGTACTGCGTGGCCGCCGCGATGGCGCGCGCCTGTTCGGCCGTGTCCACCATGGGTACGAGCAGCGATCTGGCGCCAATGTCCAGCACCTGCTTGATGAGCGCCGTGCCATCGTGTGGCACGCGCACCACGGCATGCGAATCGGGGTGGCCCTGGATGGCCTGCAGCGCTGCGAGCGTGCTGCGCAGGTCGTTGGGGGCATGTTCGCCGTCGATCAGCAGCCAGTCGTAGCGCGCCGTGGCGGCCACCTCGGCTAGGTAAGGCTCGGCCATGGAGAGCCACAGGCCGATCTGGGGCTGGCGGGCGGCGAGGGCGGTCTTGAAGGGGTTGTGGGCGGGCATGGGGCGGTTCTTTCTGGGTGGCGGTTGCAAGGGGCACCTTACCCCGTTTTGTGGCGGTTCACAATCAAAAATGCCTGTAGCGCCCGTCCATCAAGCGCCAAAAGCTATTGTTTTAGGAGCATTCGACGTGGATGCCATGGGGGGGCGACGCGGTGGTGCCTGCATCGTCACCCTTGCGCGATGCGCCGAGCAATGGCCTCGCCCACCTGCGTGGTGCTGGCCGTGCCGCCCAAGTCCGGTGTGCGCGGCCCCGTCTTGAGCACCTCCTCAATCGCCGCCACGATGGCGTCGTGCGCCGCGCGGCCCGCGCCTTGACCGTGGGTGAGGAAGTCCAGCATCAGCGCGCCGGACCAGACCATGGCGATCGGGTTGGCGATGTTCTTGCCGTAAATGTCGGGCGCCGAGCCGTGCACCGGCTCGAACAGGCTCGGAAAGCGCCGCTCGGGGTTGAGGTTGGCCGACGGCGCCAGGCCGATGGTGCCCGTGGTGGCGGGGCCCAGGTCGGAGAGGATGTCGCCAAACAGGTTGGTGGCGGCCACCACGTCGAAGCGCCCGGGCTGCAGCACGAAGCGCGCGGTGAGGATGTCGATGTGCTGCTTGTCCAGCGTGACCTCGGGGTAGTGCCGCGCCACATCGTCGGCGCGCTGGTCCCACCAGGGCATGCTGATGGCGATGCCGTTGCTCTTGGTGGCCAGCGTCACATGCTTGCGCGGGCGGCTTTGCGCCAGGTCGAAGGCGAACTTCAGCAGGCGCTCAGCGCCGTGGCGTGAATAGACCGATTCCTGGATGACGATCTCGCGGTCCGTGCCCTCGTACATGATGCCGCCGAGCGATGTGTACTCGCCCTCGGTGTTTTCGCGCACCACGAGGTAGTCGATGTCGCCCGGCTTGCGGCCCGCCAGCGGGCAGGGCACGCCCTCGAACAGGCGCACCGGGCGCAGGTTGATGTACTGGTCGAACTCGCGGCGGAACTTCAGCAGCGAGCCCCACAGCGAAATGTGGTCGGGCACGGTGGCGGGCCAGCCCACGGCGCCGAAGAAGATTGCGTCCATGCCCGAGAGCTGGGCCTTCCAGTCGTCCGGCATCATCTTGCCGTGCTGCAGGTAGTAGTCGCAGTGCGCCCAGTCGAAGGTATGAAATTCCAGCGGCAGGCCGAAGCGCCGGGCGGCGGCCTGCACGGCGCGCAGGCCCTCGGGCATGACTTCCTTGCCGATGCCGTCGCCGGCGATCACGGCAATCTGGTGGGTGCGGGACATGGGTTTCCTTGCGATGAATGGTGTTGCAGGCATTCTTGGGTAGAACACCGGCAAATACAATCGGCCAACTGTTGTCTCATTATTCACGGATCGTGCATAAAACCCCTTCGCCCGACGACCTGCGTGTCTTCACTGCCGTGGTGCGCAAGGCCAGCTTCGCCGAGGCCGCACGCGAGCTGGGCGCCTCGCCCGCTTTCGTGAGCAAGCGCATCCGTCTGCTCGAAGAGGACCTGGCGGTGAAGCTGCTGCACCGCACCACGCGCCGCGTGGCAGTGACGGAGGAGGGCGAGCGCGTGTTCCACTGGGCGCTGCGCATCCTTGATGACATGGATCAGTTGCTGCAAGAAGTGGCCGTGACCCGGCGCGAACCGCGCGGCCTGCTGCGCGTGAGCACCAGCTTCGGCTATGGCCGCCAGGTGGTGGCACCCATGCTGTCGCAACTGGTGCAGCGCCACCCCGGCCTGCAGGTGCGGCTGGAGGTGTTCGACCGCCTGGTGGACGTGGCGGGCGAGGGCTTCGACCTCGACGTGCGCGTGGGCGACGAGATCGCGCCGCACCTGATCGCGCGGCGCCTGGCCGACAACCACCGCGTGCTCTGCGCGGCCCCGGCCTACCTGGAGCGGCGCGGCGCGCCGCGCACATTGACCGAGCTGCAAGGCCACGACTGCCTGGTGATCAAGGAGCGCGACCACCCGTTCGGCGTATGGCGCCTGCGCAGCGGCGCCCAGGAGCAGGCGGTGAAGGTGCGCGGCCCGCTCTCGGCCAACCATGGCGAGATGGCGGTGCAGTGGGCCGTGGACGGGCACGGCATCGTGCTGCGCTCGCTGTGGGACGTGGCGACGCTGCTGCACGCCGGGCAACTGGTGCAGGTGCTGCCCGAGTGGCGCCAGGAGGCCAACATCTGGGCCGTGTACCCCACGCGGCTGGAGCGCTCGGCCAAGGTGCGGGTGTGCGTGGATTTTCTGCAGGAGCACTTTCGCACCGGGTGGATGGCGCAGGGTGCTGGCACCGACGCAAGAACACCGGTTTAGAGAAGAAACAGCCTCCAGCGCCCGTCTGGCAAGCGTTGGTAGCTATCAAAAAGTGACTGATTAACCGGTGGAGGGGCAAAACCGGCAAGGCGTACCAGGTGCTGGCGGCAGGTGCGCCGCTTGCTTGGTACGGGAGTATTCCGGTGATTGGGTGCTGTCAGACGGCTGAACTGCAAACCTCGCCCTCGGGGCTGTCGTGCGGGCTGTCGTGCAATTGCACCCGATTGCCGCCCGCACTCTTCGCTTCGTACATGGCACGGTCACCCAGGCGCATCAGTTCATGCTCGGTTCCTGCGTGTTCCGGGTAGATGGCGATGCCGATGCTGGCTGAGATGCACAGCTCGATTCCCTCGGGCGTAGTGCAAGGCCCTGCCAAAGCTGCACAGATTTTTTCTGCCACGGCCAGGGCAGCGGGGCCCGATGGGATGTCGGGCAACAGCACCAGGAATTCGTCCCCGCCCACGCGTGCCGCCGTGTCGGACGCGCGCAGGCAACCCATCAGGCGTTTTGCCACAGTCTGCAGCATGAAATCACCTGCCTCGTGCCCGTAGGTGTCGTTGATGGGCTTGAATTTGTCCAGATCCACAAACATCAAGGCGACCGACGAGGAGGTGCGCTGAGCACGCTTCAAGGCCTGGCCCAATCGGTCACCGAACAAGCGCCGGTTGGGCAATTGCGTCAGGGTGTCGAAAAACGCCAACTGGTTGACTTCCTGCTCCAGTCGCTTGCGTTCGGTGATGTCGCGCAGTACAGCCACGTGGTGGGTGACCTGCCCGGTACCGTCCTTGACGGCGGTGATGGTGATCTGCTCGGGGTACACCTCGCCGTTCTTGCGTTGGCTCCAGAGCTCGCCGTGCCACATGCCTGTGGCTTGGATCGTTGCCCCTATGGCATCGTAGAAATCGGGCGGGTGCCGATCGGACCGCAGTACGCGCGGCGTCTTGCCGATGACCTCGTGTGGTGCGTAGCCCGAGATCTGGCTGAAGGCATGGTTCACCCGCAAGATGGTCTTGTGGGCATCGGTCACGATCATGCCGTCTTGCGACTCGAAGGCGATGGCCGCAATCTGCAAGTCCAGCTCGGTGCGCTTGCGCTCCGAAATGTCCCGTGTCACGCCCAGAAAATTGACGAACTCGCCTGCCTCGTTGTACATGCAGGAGAACCGCACCTCGGTCCAGACCGTACCGCCGTGTTTGCACGGCTGCTCCAGCTCTGCACGGAAGTCCGGGGCCTTCTGGTGGGCCTGGATCGCTTCCAGGGCCCGCGCCATTCCTGCCTGTGCGATTTTGGCGCTGGCGGGCGTGAGCGCCTGGTCAATCGTCTGCTGCATGGCTTCGGCCACGGTGTAGCCTCGCAGCCGTTCCACGGACGGGCTCACGTAGGTGTTGCGCCCGTGGAGGTCCATGGTCCAGATCACGTCGGACGCGTTGTCGGCCAGAAAGCGGTGCCGCTCTTCAGAAAGCCGCAAGGCCTCGCGGGTCTCCTGGCTGGCCGTCAGGGCTGCCTGGAGCTTGCGGTTGTTCCGATAGATGTACAGCGCCACCAGTACGGCCAATCCCAGCAAGGCCAGCAAGGCATACACGCGGGCCCAGTCGATGCCTTGCTGTACTCGGATGGCTATGTGCTGGTTGGCAATGGCCTGGCGCTCCTGGGGCGTGATGGTCTGAATGCCCTTGTCCAGAATGGAGCGCAATACCGGCTCGTCTTTCAACACGCCCATGCGCAAATGGTTGGTGTATTCGGGGATCTGGCCGGAAATCTTGAGATTGAAAAGCCCCTCCGTTTTGATCGCATGGGCGGCCACAATCAGCGAGCGAATGGTCATGTCCGCCTGGCGCTCGGAGACCAGCTTCATGGATTCTGGTTCGCTGGCGGTCAGCACCACGCTCAAATTCGGGAAATCACGGCGCACGCGCTCCTCGACCATGGTGCCCCGCGGCAGGGCAACGCTTTTGCCCTTCAGTCCTTTCAGATCGCCAATGAAATCATGCTCCTCGCGGGTGATGATGACGTTCGGGTCGGAAAAAATCGGCGCAGTAAAAATCAGCCAGGCATCGCGGGCGGGCGACTGGTTGAGAAAACTCATGACCTGGCAGCGCTTGCCCTGGGACGCTGCCAGGCTTTCGTCCCAATCCTTGACGGGAAGGAGTTCAATGCGCAGCCCCACCCGCTGCGCGACCAGTTGCACCAGATCGGCCGCAATGCCCTCGTGCTGCCCCTGCGCGTTGATCCGCTCAAAGGGGGCCCAGTCGGGATCCACGCACATCTTGATCGCGCTTGCCTTGGCGATGTAGGCCTTTTCAGCCGGGGTGAATTCAATGGACGTGGCAGCGGTGGCGGTGCTGGGTGCGTTGGCCCAGGCGATCGAACTGACGGCCCACAACAGAACAGCGGCGAGCGCTTGCAACGAAACAACGAGAGGATGGCCCGGGCGCATGCGGAGGGGGTTCGAAGGGTTGTTCGTTCAGCCCGAATGTCACCAATGGTAAGCGATGGCCCAAGCCCACAGGCCATGCATTGATTGGCACGAAGGCATGTGCATCAGAGCGGCTGGATCCGTCCTCTTTGGGGGCGATTCACCACCCTGGCCGATGCAGGCTTGGTTTTGGAAACTGCAAGCAAAAATAGCCGCCACCGCCCGTCTGGTAAGCGGTGGCAGCTATCAAAAAGATACTGCTCAGAGGATGGTGGAGGCTTGTCAGCCCGCCAGCGCGGCCTTCACGGCGGCAGACACCTGGCCCATGTCGGCCTTGCCCGCCAGGCGCGTCTTGACCACGCCCATGACTTTGCCCATGTCGCCCGGGCCCTTGGCGCCCACCTCGGCCACGATGGCTTGGACGGCCGCGATCACCTCGGCTTCCGACATGCGCGCGGGCAGGTAGGCCTGCAGCACGGCCATCTCGGCCTTCTCCTTGTCGGCCAGGTCCTGGCGGCCCGCGCCCTCGAAGGCGGCGATGCTGTCCTTGCGCTGCTTGATGAGCTTGTCCACGATGGCGACGATGGCCACGTCGTCGAGCGTGACGCGCTCGTCCACTTCCTTCTGCTTCATCGCGGCCTGCAGCAGGCGGATGGTGCCCAGGCGCTCGCTGTCCTTGGCGCGCATGGCGGTTTTCATGTCTTCGGTGATCTGGTCCTTGAGGCTCATGGCGGCTTCCTTTTATTGGGTTAGGCTGAGACGGAGGGTTTGCACAAAGCCCCTCTGGCTAGGCGCCGCGCCGCAGGCAGTAGTGCTGCTACGACAAGGCGCTGCAACGACGCCAGAGGGGCTTTGTGCAGACCCGAAAAACAAAAACCCGCGCTTGGCGTCCCTAGCGCGGGTTTGGTGGCTGTCCGAGGACGGGCCGGGCTGTGCTTAGTACAGCTTCTTGGGCAGCTGCATGCTGCGCACGCGCTTGTAGTGGCGCTTGACGGCGGCGGCCTTCTTGCGCTTGCGCTCAGCGGTGGGCTTTTCGTAGAACTCGCGGGCGCGCAGATCGGTCAGCAGGCCCAGCTTTTCGATGGTGCGCTTGAAGCGGCGCAGGGCAACGTCAAAGGGCTCGTTCTCTTTTACACGGATGGTGGTCATTAGCTAATGTTTTCCAAAATGTGCCCGCAGAGGGTCACCAGGAAGATCGGGCCTGGTGACCGTGCGTGGCGGGTTTCCCCGTCTCAGTCAGTGACTGTAACTAGTATTTGGCCGACGGGGCTAGTGCCAGCAAAGCCGAGGATTATAGCCGTTGCCAGGCAAACATCAAGCGGCCAGCGCCTGCGCGCAGGCGAATGCGCTGGCCCAGGCCCACTGGAAGTTGTATCCACCCAGCCAGCCCGTCACGTCCACCACCTCGCCAATGAAGTACAGCCCCGGCTGGGCCTTGCATTCCATGGTCTGCTGCGAGAGGGCGCGCGTGTCGATGCCGCCCAGCGTGACCTCGGCCTTCTTGTAGCCCTCGGTGCCGGTGGGCGTGAGCTCCCAGCGCGCCATCTGCTCGGCTAACCGGGCCAACGCCTTGTCGGAGGCTTCGTTGATGGGGCGCTGCCAGTCGGCGTCCCGTCCGGACCAGGCGTCGGCCAGGCGGCTGGGCACGAGCTGGGCCAGCTCGTTGGCAATCCGCTTGCGAGAGCGGGCCTTGGCCTGCGCCAGGGCCTCCTGTAGATTGACCGTGGGCGCCAGGTTGATGTCCAGGGGCGAGCCCTCCTGCCAGTAGCTGGAGATCTGCAGCACGGCCGGGCCCGACAGGCCCCGGTGCGTGAACAGCAGATCCTCGTCGAAGGCCATGCGGGCCTTCTTGCTGCCGGTACTGATCTGCACCGGCAGGGCCAGCCCGGCGAGCTGCGCCCACGGCGCCCAGGCTTCGCCGTCGAAGGTCAGCGGCACCAGGCCGGGGCGGCGCTCCACCAGCGGTACGCCGAATTGCTGCGCCACCCGGTAGCCGAAATCCGTGGCGCCGATCTTGGGGATGGACAGCCCGCCCGTCGCCACCACGAGGCTGCGCGCCCGCACGGGCCCCCGATCGGTATCGATTTGATAGCTGCCAGCGCCCATTCCATCGGCCTCAGAGGCCAAAAAAGCTACTTTTTTGACACTGCAGGGCTGCCAGCGCTCCACACCGCCAGCCTCGCATTCGGCCAGCAGCATGGCGATGAGGTCCTCGGCTGAACGGTCGCAGAACAACTGGCCCTTGTGCTTCTCGTGGAAAGGGATGGCGTGTTTCTGCACCAGCGCGATGAAGTCGGCGGGTGTGTAGCGCGAGAGCGCCGAGCGGCAGAACTGCGGGTTCTGCCCCACAAAGTGCTTGTGCGGCGCCGCCGGGTCCAGGTCGCGGTTGGTGAAGTTGCAGCGCCCCCCGCCCGAGATGCGGATCTTCTCGGCCACCGCCTCGGCATGGTCGATGAGCAGCACCTTGAGGCCGCGCTGGCCGGCCTGGCCTGCGCAAAACAAACCAGCGGCGCCAGCGCCGATGATGACAACGTCAAAAAGTGATGTGCGCATGGACGCTGCGGATTGTAGGGCGCCATTCCTATGCGGCGCGGTAGCATGATGTCTTCATCGTCCGAGGGTTGCCCCATGAATTCGCTTCGCTACGCCGCCTGCATCCTGGCACTGGGCCTGGTGCCCCCGGCCTGGGCCATCAACAAATGCACGGATGCCCAGGGCAAGGTGTCGTTTCAGGACTTCTAAAGAGGGGGCATTTGGCGAAACCTGGCGGCGCAAGCAGTATCTGCAGTCCCAGGGCATTCCGCAGGCGCGCGCAGCCTTGGAGCGCAACCAGCGCGAATGCGCGGCGGCACCGGCAGAAGCTGTTGCCCACGCGGGGCCTCTGCGGCGTGGCAACCTCCCCCAAGGCTCCCAGTTCGTGCAAGAGCAGGAGGCCGCTGGCGCCAAGGACAAGGCGGCCTGCGAGGCACGCTCCGAGGAGCTGCGCCAGCAGCTCAAGGCGCTGGAGAAGGAACTGGAAGGACTCTGAACCGGCACGCACAGAACCTCGCGTGCGGCCTCAGGCGCCCGCTGCAGGGGTGCTGCAGGGGGGGCGTCGAGTGCTTTTGGGGCGCTCAGGCGGCGGGGTGCCGCGTCAGGTTCCGCGCGCTCTGGCCGTGCAGCGCCGCCAGCCCGCGCAGCACCTCACCCACAACGATGACGCTCGGGCTGCCCAGCCCTTCGTGCGCAATGGTGTCGGCCAGTTGGTCCAGCGTGGCCGTGGCATGGCGTTGCTGGGGCAGGCTGGCGTGCTGGATCACGGCCACGGGCGTGTCTGCGCTGAGCCCTTGCAGCAGCCCTTCCTGGAGTGGGCGCGCGCCGCTCATGCCCATGTAGATGACGAGCGTGAGCCGCGCTTGCTGCGCGGTGTGGGCCAGCAGCGCCCAGTCGGGGCAGGGACCGCCGGGGCGCACGTGGCCGGTGATGAACAGCACCCCTTGCGCGTGGTCGCGGTGCGTGAGCGGCACGCCCAGTGCCGTGGGCCCGGCCAGCCCGGCGGTGATGCCGTTGACCACCTCCACCGCCGCGCCCGCAGCGCGCAGGTGCTCGGCCTCTTCGCCGCCGCGCCCAAAGATGAACGGGTCGCCCCCCTTGAGGCGCACCACATGCTCGCCCTCGTGCACCGCCATGAGCATGAGCGTTTCGATGAAGGCCTGCGGCGTGCTCTTGCAGCCGCCGCGCTTGCCTACGCGCACGACGCGTGCGCTGCGCGGCGCCAGGGCGATGATGGCTTCGCTGACCAGGTCGTCCACCAGCAGCACGGTGGCCGACTCGATGGCGCGCACGGCCTTGAGGGTGAGCAGTTCGGGGTCGCCCGGCCCGGCGCCCACCAGGGTGCAGCGGCCGTGCGTGTCAGTGGGGTGCGGGTGGTGCGGTTGGGCGGTGGACAGCATGCGCGGGCTCCGTGGTCATCTGCGCTGCGAGACGCAAGATGTGTTCCACCTGCTGCGCAATCGGTGCCGGCACCGGCTGAGCGCCGTCCAGCACGCTGCGGATCCATGCGGCGGTGTGGGCCGCGTCAATGGCCGTGGGCAAGGAGGGCAGGGCCGCCAGGGGGCCCCCCTGCGCATCCTGCACCCGCTGGGGCTGTCCGTGCAGGAAGGCATCCATCTGCGGCGTGCGGCGCGGGTCGGCCACGGGTTCGCCCTCGGTGCCGCGCAGCAGCAAGGCACAGGCGCCGGTCAGCGCAAAGGTGGCAGCCATGGATTGGGCGTATTCCGGGTGGGTGTAGCTGCCCACCACGATGCTGCGCAGGCCCTGGTGGGCCAGCGGGTCCAGCAGCTTGACCAGGCTGTGTGCGCTGTTGCGCAGGCCCAGCACGCGGCGCACCTGCAGCAGGCGTTCCAGGCCGGGCAGCAGCAGCGCCGTGGGCGCATAGGCCACGCTGCCGGGGGCGGGGGTTCGCAAGACCTGCTGCGGCGCCATGCCCAGGTGGGCCAACACGTCGGCACTGCTGGCGCGCCGCTCCTCGGTGGCGCTGCCATGCACCAGCACGCACAGTCCCTGGCGCGCCAACAGCAGCGCCAGCAGCGGGGTCAGCAGTGGCAGCTTACGGGCGCCGTTGTAGCTGGGCAGCACCACCAGGGGGCGCTCGGGTGCAGCCAGGCGTGGCAGCCGCTGGTGGATGGCGTCCAGAAAGCCCGCCATTTCTTCGGGCGTTTCGCCCTTGACGCGCATGGCAATGCAGAAGGCGCCCACCTCCAGGTCGCTGGCCGTGCCGTCCAGCACCTGGCCCAGCAGGTCGGCGGCCTGGGTGCGGTCCAGGGAGCGTGCGCCCTCTTTGCCGCGTCCGATGTCTTTGAGGTAGTGGCTGATGGCCATGGTGCGTGGTCTGGAATGAAAACAGCAAGGGTGCCGATTGTGCTGTGAAAGCGCCGCCCCCTGCAGGCACTGGGCCTTGTCAGCGCAGGCTGTGCACCACGCCCAGGAGCAGCACCACCGCCAACCCCAGTAGCAGCGAAAGAGCGCGCCAGAACACCAGCGGGTGGCGCTCGGTCAGCGGCAGGCGGTGTTGGCGCAGGTAGGCTGCACCTGGGTGATGCAGGTCGTGCACGAATTCGGTGAGCGCCTGCTGGCGTTTGTGCGGCTGGGGGTGCACGGCACGTTCGAGCACGGCGTCCATCCATGCGGGAATGGGGCGGTGCTCGTCCAGCGCGCTGCGGTACTGCAGGCGGCGCAGGTCGGCGGGCGTGCGCACAGCGGCGCCCTGGCTGCCGTAGGGCAGGCGGCCGGTCAGCATCTGGTAGGTGAGCACGCCCAGGGCATACAGGTCGGCGCTGGGCGTGGGGGCTTCGCCCAGCAGGCATTCGGGGGCGGTGTAGTGCAGATGGCCCAGCACCGGCGGGCTCTCCCCAGCGGGTTGGGCCTCGGTCAGTCCGGCCACCTGCACGGCGCCAAAGTCGATGATCTTGACCGTGCCCTGGGCGTCGATCAGCACGTTCTCGGGGCGCAGGTCCAGGTGCAGCATCTCGCGCCGGTGAAAGGCCTGCAGCCCGCGCGCCACCTGGCCCACGATGTCTCGCACCTCCACCAGGCTGGGGCGGGGATGGTCGGTCATCCACTGCGCCAGGGTCTGGCCGCTCACATGCTCCATGGCCACGAACAGGTGCTCGCGCGTGCGGGGCTGCGCACCGTCGGCCGGGCGCAGCACATGGGGGCTATCGATGCGCCGCGCAATCCATTCCTCCAGCACAAAGCGGTCGAGAAAGGCCTGGTCTTCCTGCCGGTCGATGGACGGGGTCTTGATGACCACCTGGCGGCCGCTGCCTGGCTCGGTGGCCAGGTACACGTGGCTGCGGTGGCTGGCGTGCAGCTCGCGCACGATCTCGTAGCCCTCGAACTGCTGGCGTGCCGACAGCACCGGCGGCAGGCGCAGCTGGGCGCGCTGGTGCTGCATCTCGCTGGCGTCGGCCGGGGCCACGCGGTCGATGGCGACGATCTGTACCGTGCAGTTGTCCGGGCTGCCGTTCTCCAGGGCCTGCTGCACGATGCTGCGTGCAGCGGCGTCCAGGTCGGGGGCATGCGTGGCAATGGCCTGCACGATGGCACCGGGCAGCATGTGCTCGTGCACGCCGTCGGTGCTCAGCACAAACATGTCGCCCGCGTCCACCGGCAGACTGCGGTAATCGATCTCGGTCTGGGGCTGCACGCCCAGCGCGCGGCCCAGGTAGCTGCGCCCGTCGGTCATGCACACGCGGTGGTCTTCGGTGAGCTGCTCCAGCGTGCGGCCTTGCACGCGGTGGATGCGCGTATCGCCCACATGGAACAGGTGCGCCGTGGCCCCCTTCACGATGAGCGCGCTCAGCGTGCAGACGTAGCCCCGGTCCTGGTCAAAGCGGTAGGGGCTGCGCCGCGTTTGCGCATGCAGCCACGAGTTGGTGGCTGCGATCACGCACTGGGCCGAGCGCTTGACGCTCCAGGCGTCCGAGGTGCAGTAGTAGTCCACCAGCAGCGCATGCACGGCGGCGGCCGCGGCCACGTCGCTGACATCGCTGCTGCCAATGCCGTCGGCCAGCGCCACGGCCACGCCCTTGCTCTGGCGCTGCGGCCCGTCGGGCAGGCATGCGCCGTGAAAGTCCTGGTTGACGCTTTTGCGCCCCGCATCGGAATGCTGGCCGACACGCACCTGCAGCAGGGTTGACGTTGGCATATCAGTTATCCATTCCGCGAACGCATCACCCGCAGCGCATGAAACCGGCGCGCCCCAAACGAGGGCTCCCGCGCAAGGGCCGCCCCGCCGCGCCGGGAGCGTCCCCCCTCCCGAATCGCGCAGCGATTCGAGAGAGGGGGGAAGGCGCCGAAGGCGACTCAGGGGGGTGTTTCACTTCATGCCAGGTTGCGCTTGGGTGCCGTGCGCACGTGGGTGGCGTACAGCGTGAGGCCGGTGAACGCCAGGCCGCCCACCAGGTTGCCCAGCACCACGGGGATTTCGTTCCAGAGGAAGTAATCCATGATGGAGAAGTTGCCGCCCATCATCAGGCCCGAGGGGAACAGGAACATGTTGACCACTGAATGTTCGAAAGTCATGGCAAAGAACACCATGATGGGCATCCACATCGCGATGACCTTGCCGCTCACGGTGGTGGAGATCATGGCGCCGACCACGCCCGTGGACACCATCCAGTTGCACAGCATGCCGCGGATGAAGATGGTGATCCAGCCCATGAGGCCGTACTGCGCATAGCCCAGGGTGCGCGCTTCGCCGATGTGGCCGATCTTCTGCCCGATCTCGTTGGGTGGCACCGAGAAGCCGTAGGTGAAGATGAACGCCATCATGAAGGCCACCGTGAGTGCCCCCAGAAAGTTGCCCAGAAACACCAGCCCCCAATTGCGCAGGATGCCTTGGACGGTGACGCCGGGGCGCTTGTCCAGCCAGGCCAGCGGGGTCAGCACAAACACGCCCGTCAGCAGGTCGAACCCCAGCAGGTAGAGCATGCAAAAGCCCACCGGGAACAGGATGGCGCCGACCAATGCCGAGCCTGTCATCACCGTGGCGGTGACGGCAAACACCGCCGCCAGTGACAGGATGGCGCCGGCCATGTAGGCACGGATCAGCGTATCGCGCGTGGACATGTAGATCTTGGATTCGCCGGCGTCCACCATCTTGGTGACGAATTCGGCGGGGATGAGGTAGGCCATGGTGTGTGCTCCAGGTTGCGATGCGGTTTTGTGGTGCGTGGTGGCAGCGGGGCTGTCCCTCCACGGCTTGCACTCTGTTCAGCAAACTGCGTGCCAAGCCGGTGCGCCGGGCGTGGGGCCTGCATGCAGCCACCGTGCTGTACGCCGCGCGCACCACCATGCAGCACCCTGTGGCCCCGAGCGTGCACGCGGCGCCCTGGGTGCGCCATGCTGGTGCGCCAGCGACGGGTGCACGCAGCGCGCGGTGGGCTTTGAACAGGCGGCTAGAGGCTGGCCTGCACCATGCGCTGCAGTTGCGGCACGCAGGAGCCGCACTGCGTGCCGCAGCCCAACCCGTCCTTGAGCTGCTGCAGGCGCTGGGCCGCATCGCCGGTGCAGCGTTGCAGTGTGTCGGTGATGGTGTTCTCCGCCACACCCACGCAAGAGCACACGGTGGCGCCGCGGCTGGCCACCTGCACGGGGGGCTGGGCACCGGGTTGCAGCAGGGCGCGGCGCAGGGGCTGGGCGTTCTGGCGCTCTTGCAGCAGCGGCGCGATCCAGGCCTGGGCGCGCACGTCGCCTGCCAGCACCATGCCTTGCAGCAACTGTGTACTGCCTTCGCCCTGGAGCAGTGCGCGGCGCCACTGGCCACGGCGTGCATCCTGGTAGTGCAGTGCACCGGGGGCGTGCACGCCCAGGATCTGGGCGATGCGCTCGAGCAGCGCCGTCTCCACCGCCTGGTGCGCGGCGGCGCGCAGTTGCAGGCCTACGCCGGTTTCGGGGCGGCCAAACAGGGTGCAACTGGCAAACGGGAAGGCGGCCATCAGGCCCTCCAGCGTCTGGCGTGCCAGGTGCACCTGGGCCAGCGGCAGCCAGGCCTGGGCCCACACGCCCCAGGGCAGTTCGGCCTTGAGCACCTTGATGGCCGCGTGCTTGAGCTCGGGCTGGAGCGACTGCGGGCAGCGCGCCGCTGTGGTCAGTGCGTTCACGCCCGCCAGGCGCTTGCCGGTGCTGCTGGCGCCGCCCAGCACCTCGTCGCCCCAGTGCATGGCCATGAACACCTGGCCGCTGCGCAGGCCTTCGCCCGGCTGCACCGGCGCCAGCACGGTGCCCCGGCGGCTGGTGAGGTAGGCCAGCTCGCCGGGCGCCAGGCCCAGCCGGTCCATGTCTTCGCGGGCCATTTGCGCCACGGGCTCGCTCGCGTGGGCCCACAGGCTTTCCACGGTGCCGCTGCGGCTCATGCCGTGCCATTGGTCGCGCAGGCGGCCGGTGATCAACGCAAAGGGGTAGCGTGCATCGGTGGGCTCGGCCACGGTGCCGGGCTGGGGCAGCACAAAGCGGGCGCGGCCATCGGGCGTGGCAAAGCGGCCGTCGGTGTACAGGCGCGCGCTGCCCTGGGCCTGGCCCTGGGGGTAGGGCCATTGCTGCGGGGCGGCTTCCAGTTGTGTCCAGCTCAGGCCGGTGATGTCCAGGTCGCGCCCGCGCGTGCTTTCGCGGTGCTCGTTCCAGATGGCCTCGGGGCCGTCGTAGGGGAACAGGCTGGGCAGGTGGGCGCGCGTGGGCAGCAGGGGCTGCACGCGCCGCGCCACTTCGGTGACGATGCGCCAGTCCGCCCAGGCCTGGCCGGGCGCCGCCACCGCAGCGCGCACGCGGCTGATGCGGCGCTCGCTGTTGGTCACGGTACCTTCTTTTTCGCCCCAGGTGGCGGCGGGCAGCAACAGGTCGGCATAGCGTGCGGTGGCCGTGGTGGCATAGGCGTCCTGCAGCACCACGAACTCAGCACGCTGCAGGGCGCGGCGCACCAGGGTTTGGTCGGGCAGGCTGTGCGCTGGGTTGGTGCAGGCAATCCACAGCAGCTTGATCTGGCCGTCGGCAGCGGCCTCGAACAGCTCCACCGCCGCCTTGCCGGGCGTGGCGGGCACCTCGGGCACGCCCCACAGGGCGGCCACTTCGGCGCGGTGCTGCGGGTCGGCCAGGTTGCGGTGGGCGCTGAGTTGGTTGGCCAGTGCGCCCACCTCGCGCCCGCCCATGGCGTTGGGCTGGCCGGTGAGCGAGAACGGCCCCGCGCCAGGCTTGCCGATCTGGCCGCAGGCCAGGTGCAGGTGGATGAGGGCGGTGTTGTTGTCGGTGCCGCGCACCGACTGGTTCAGGCCCTGGCAATACAGGCTGAGCGTGGGGTTGCGGCCGGCAGGGCCTGCGTCCACGCCCGCAAACCAGCGTGCGGCCTGCAGTAGCTCGGCCGGGGCAATGCCGCAGTGCTGCTGCACGGCGGCGGGTGTGGCGTGCTGCACCTGGGCGGCCAGGGCGTCCCAGCCCTGGGTGTGCGCGGCGATGAAGGCCTGGTCCACCCAGCCTTGCTCCAGCATGCAGCGCAGCATGCCGTGGTACAGCCACACGTCCGAGCCCGGTTGCAGCGCCAGGTGCAGGTCGGCCAGCTCGGCGGTATCGGTGCGGCGCGGGTCGCACACGATGATGCGCAACCGCGGGTTGGCGCGCTTGGCGTCTTCGATGCGCCGGAACACGATGGGGTGCGCCCAGGCCGGGTTGGCGCCGGTGATGAACAGCGTGGCCGCGTGGGCCAGGTCTTCGTAGCAGGCCGGGGGCGCGTCGGCGCCCAGCGTGGCCTTGTAGCCCGCCACGGCGCTGCTCATGCACAGGCGTGAGTTGGTGTCGATCTGGTTGGTGCCCAGCAGCCCTTTGGCGAACTTGTTGAAGACGTAGTAGTCCTCGGTGAGCAGTTGGCCCGAGACGTACAGGCCCACGGCATCGGCGCCATGCTGCTGCACGGTGGCGGCGATGCGCTGGCCCAGGGTGTCCAGCGCCTGGTCCCAGGCCAGCGGCAGCGCCGCGCCACCGCGCTGTGCGCGCTGCAGGGGTTGCAGCAGGCGCACCTGGTCCTGCACTTCGGGGCGGGCCGTGAGGTGCAGGGTCGAGCCCTTGGAGCACAGCCGCCCGAAGTTGGCGGGGTGCTCCGGGTCGCCGCGCACGCGGGTGATGCGGCCGCCCTCGCTGTCGATGAGTACGCCGCAGCCCACGCCGCAGTAGGGGCAGGTGGAGCGGGTGGTGGCGGCCTGCGTCATGCCACTGCAGCGCGCAAGGCGGGCCCGGCCAGCGGGCGGGTTTCGGTCAGGGCGCGGTGGGCCAGCTCGTCGGCGTCCAGGTACACGGCGCCGTCTTCCAGCTTGACCTGGAAGCTGGGCGTGCAGCCCTCGTCGGGCGCAGCGGCCTGGCCGTCGCACAGGCCGATGGTCCAGTTGTGCAGCGGGCAGGCCACACTCTTGCCAAACACGATGCCCTGGCTCAGCGGGCCGCCCTTGTGTGGGCAGCGGTCCAGCAGGGCAAACACCTCGTCCGTGGCGGTGCGGAACACGGCCACCTCCAGACCCTGCGCGCGCGTGACGCGGCGGGCGCCCAGCACGGGGATGTCTTCGAGCTTGCAGATGTATTTCCACTGTGTCATTGCTATACCTTTTGTAGCTGTTTGCGCTTGTCAATAAAGGGCTGGGGCCACTTTTTGCTTAAAAAATGGAGGGCGGTGGCTTCAGGCCACGGCAATGGGGATGAACTGGCGTGCATCGACCCGCGCCTTTTCGCCTTCGAACCAGGGGTCGGGCTCGCCCTCCAGTGCCGCCTGCAGCCGCGCCCACAGGGCCTTGCGGTTGGCGTGGTCTTCGAGCACCTTTTTCTTGGCGTAGTCCAGGCCCACGCGGGCGATGTAGTGCACCGTGCGCTCCAGGTACCAGCCCTCTTCGCGGTAGAGCTGCAGGAAGGCGCCGCTGACTTCCAGCACCTCTTCGGCGGTCTTCACCTTGGTGAAGAAGTGCGCCACCTCGGTCTTGATGCCGCCGTTGCCGGCCACGTAGATTTCCCAGCCCGAGTCCACGCCGATCACGCCCACGTCCTTGATGCCGCTTTCGGCGCAGTTGCGTGGGCAGCCGCTGACGGCGAGCTTGACCTTGTGCGGTGCGTACATGCGCCACAGCGCGCGCTCCAGGTCGCGGCCCATCTGGGTGCTGTCCTGCGTGCCAAAGCGGCACCATTCGCTGCCCACGCAGGTCTTCACGGTGCGCAGGCTCTTGCCGTAGGCGTGGCCGCAGGGCATGCCGATGTCGTTCCACACGCCCTGCAGGTCTTCCTTCTTCACGCCCAGCAGGTCGATGCGCTGGCCGCCCGTGACCTTGACGGCCGGGATCTTGTACTTGTCCACCACGTCGGCAATGCGGCGCAGTTCGTCGGCCGTGGTCTCGCCCGCCCACATGCGCGGCACCACGCTGTAGGTGCCGTCTTTCTGGATGTTGGCGTGGCTGCGCTCGTTGATGGCGCGGCTTTGCGGGTCGTCCAGCGCCTCCTTGGGCCAGGTGCTGATGAGGTAGTAGTTGACGGCCGGGCGGCAGGTGGGGCAGCCGTTGGGTGTCTTCCACTCCATGAAGGCGAACACTTCCTCCTTGGACAGCAGCTTGTTGGTGCGGATCGCGTCGCGCACGGCCTGGTGGCCGTGGTCGGTGCAGGCGCACACGGGCTTGGTCTTGGGCGTGGCGGAATAGTCGCCGCCTACCGTGGCCATCAAAATCTGCTCGACCAGGCCGGTGCACGAGCCGCAGCTGGCGCTGGCCTTGGTGTGCTTGCGCACCTCGTCCAGCGTGAACAGGCCTTTTTCCTTGATGGCCTTGCAGATGGTGCCCTTGGTCACGCCGTTGCAGCCGCAGACCTCGGCTTCATCGGGCATGCTGGCGGCCTTGTTCTGGCCTGCGTGGCCGCTGTCGCCGATGTTGCTCTCGCCGAACATCAGCTTGTCGCGCAGGTCGCTCACGGGGCGACCGTCGCGCAGCAGCTTGAAGTACCAGCTCCCGTCCACGGTGTTGCCGTACAGGCAGGCGCCCACGAGCTTGTCGTCCTTGAGCACCAGCTTTTTGTACAGCCCGGCGCCGGGGTCGCTCATCACGATTTCCTCGGTGCCCTCGCCGCCCATGAAGTCGCCCGCAGAGAACAGATCAATGCCCGTGACCTTGAGCTTGGTGGACGTGAGCGAGCCCTGATAGCGCCCAATACCGAACTCCGCCAGGTGGTTGGCCGCCACCTTGCCCTGCTCGAACAGCGGCGCCACCAGGCCGTAGGCCACGCCGCGGTGCTCGGCACATTCGCCCACGGCGTAGATGCGCGCGTCGGTGGTGGTCTGCATGGTGTCGTTCACAACGATGCCGCGGTTCACGTGCAGGCGCATGTTCTGCGCCAGCGCCACGTTGGGGCGGATGCCCACGGCCATCACCACCAGGTCGGCGCTCACCTCGGAGCCGTCCTTGAAGCGCACGGCGCGCACGCGCCCGGCATCGTCGGCCAGCAGCTCCTGCGTCTGCGCCTTCATCAGGAACTGCATGCCGCGTTCCTGCAGTGCCTTCTGCAGCATCTTGCCCGCCACATCGTCGAGCTGGCGCTCCATCAGCCATTCGCTGGCGTGCACCACCGCCACCTGCATGCCGCGCTTGCACAGCCCGTTGGCAGCCTCCAGGCCCAGCAGGCCGCCGCCAATGACCACGGCGTGCTTGTAGTGCGCGGCCGCGTCGATCATGGCCTGCGTGTCGGCAATGTCGCGGTAGGCCAGCACGCCCTGCAGGTCCTTGCCCGGAATGGGCAGCATGAAGGGGTTGGAGCCCGTGGCCATGATGAGCCGGTCGTAGGGCACGCTCACCGTCTCGCCCGCCGCATTGGTGGCGTGCACCATGCGCCGCGTGCGGTCCACCTGCGTCACCGTGTAGCCTGCGTGCAGGGTGATGTGGTGATCCTCGTACCAGGACCAGTCGTTGAGGACGATCTGCTCCAGCGTCTGCTCGCCCGCCAGCACCGGCGACAGCAGGATGCGGTTGTAGTTGGGGTGGGGCTCGGCACCGAAGACGGTGATGTCGTACAGGTCGGGTGCGATCTTGAGCAGTTCTTCGAGTGTGCGCACCCCCGCCATGCCGTTGCCCACCATCACCAGTTTCGATTTCTTCATCGTGCCCTCGCGCGTTGCTTGTCCAGAAAGCGGCGGGCCTTGCTGGCGCGCCGTGCCTGCGGCCCTGGGGGCCACACACACAGGTCAATGCAACGACCGTGCCAACACGCTCGCGCCCCGCTTTGGCGCGGCGGCTCCAGGGCTGGGCAAGGGGTTGGGGCGGTGATCGCGCGAGTCGTGCCCGCAGGCTTGGACCACGCAGGCGCTGTTTTGGTGCATGCGCCGCTGCATTGCACCAGGGCGGGGGCAGGCTCCTAGCGATGCATTTTTTCCGCCACTACCATCACGATAATGGTGCAGTAGCCCGCAGCGACCAGGCTCATCAGCACCGCAGGCCACCACTTTCTGCTTTCTCGTGCGCTGCTGGCCATATGCAGCCATTCCGAAGCGGCATCGCCAAAGCTCAGGTGCTCAGCGCAATCCAGTGGTTGTCGGGCGACATCTCCTGTGGCCAGGCCAGCATGGCCGGGGCCAGGCGCGGGTGCCACAGGGCCACTCCGCGCGCTGCGCCCAGCAGCACGCCGCCGGGCTGGTCGGTCAAGGGCAGGGGGCTGAGCGCGCAGACCTCGCGCAGCTCGGCAATCGTCATCAGGGTGTCGGGCGCGTCGGGGTGCCACAGCACGCCCCGGCCCACGCGCTGGCCGCTGATCACAAAGCCGCCGCCCGGCCCCGGGGCAATGTCGCCTGCGTAGCCGCCCGCCGTGGCGGTGCGCGTGGGGATGCGCAGCTCCTTGCCGTCCCACAGTGCCAGCGCGGGCGCGGCGCGGCGCTGGTCGATGTCGTCGTGCTCGGCCTGCAGGGCCACGCCCAGCAGTGGCTGCTCCCCTGTGCTCCAGGCCAGGTGGCGAATGCTCAGGCGCGGGTCCGCCAGGCGCCACTGGCCCAGCAGTTCGCCATTGGCGGGGTTCAGGCGTACCAAGGATGGGGCCATCAGGTGCAGGTCGCGCTTGTCACCCTTGGCCGTGCGCGGAATGCCGCCATTGGCCACTACCAGCATGCCTTGCGTATCGGGCAGGAGCTGGTGCGGGTCCATGCCCTGCGTGGCCCACTGCGCCACCTTGGACAGGGTGCGGGCGTCGCGCACCGACACCCAGCCCTGGCCGGAATTGCGGTCGGTTTCGGTGGTGTACAGCCACTGCCCGTCGTTGCTGGCCATGATGTGGCCGTCAAAGCTGTGCGCCGGGGTCTCCTGGTCCAGCCAGTGCTGCTGCACCAGCTTGCCCTGCGCGTCCAGGCGCATCAGCCAGCGGCCTGGGCGGCTGGCAATGGCCAGGAAGCCGCCGCCCGCCTCGGCCAGCAGGCCATGCGCCCGGCCTTGCACCGGTGTGGCCTGGGCAATGCGCACCTGGCCAGCGGTCCAGTCCAGGTGCAATACCCCCACGTAGTCGGTGGTGCTGGCAGCGTCGGCACCCGCGCTGCGGGCACGCCAGGCGGCGGCCAGGCGGGCGGTGGGGGCGATTGGTGCCGCACTGGATTCGGGGCTGGATGCGGCCGCCATGCGGGCCCAGGCGCTGGGCGGCAGGGCAGCGGCGCCCAACAGCAGTGCGGCGCGTTGCAGGAAAGGGCGGCGAGAAAGTGACATGGCAGACGCTGCGAATAAGAATGCATATCATTTTATTCCATGCTGCCACTGGGTGGGGGGCAAAGCAAAAGCCCGCAGGCAGGGCCAGCGGGCTTTGGGGGGCGTTCAGTCTGCGGCCTGAACGCCGGGGGCTGCAAGCGCTTAGCTGCGCTCGCCCGTGGCAATGCCGTGGGCACGCATGGCGATGGCACCGTTGGCGCGCACTGCAGGGCGCTCCAGAACGCTGGGGGTCTTGGCGTAGCGGTCGGCGGGAGGGCCGTCGTTGAAGCTGGGCAGAGCCTTGCGGCCTTCGGCGCGCACTTCGGCGACGCTGCGCACCGATTGCACCTTGGATTCGAAGTCGGTGCCGTACAGGTCGCCGTTGAGTTCAGCGGCCTGGGCGCCCAGGGTAGCGAAAGCGGACAGGGCTGCGATGGTGAGGATGCGTGCGGTTTGCATGATGGTTTCCTTGATCAAAAGTGACTCCAAAGGTGCTCCGGCAAAGGCCATCGGGTGATTGCTGGAGCTCTGTCGCTGAGTTGCGCGGTAGCGTTGGGCTCATCGATGGGGTGAACTGTACGCCTGCAAAGACCACAAAAAAACTGCCCAGTCGTTAATTGACTATTCCGGTTTTAAGAATAATCGTCGGGTCGGCAGCGTGTTGTCTCTCGAAGATCCCTGCCGTTGTCATGCAGGCGCTACAGGCCCGCCATGTGCGCTGCACCTCGGGCTGCCACGGCTTGCAATCCGCTGCGGCTTGGGCTGAAATGAATGCCTGAACCATCACCCTTGAAGGGGCTACCGAGTATGACCACCGTTGCAGAAATTCTCAAATCCAAATCACACGCTGCGGTGTACAGCGTGGCACCCCAAGACAGCGTGTTCCAGGCCTTGCGCACCATGGCCGAGAAGGAGGTAGGGGCGCTGCTCGTGCTCGATGGCGGCACGATCGCAGGCATCTTCACCGAGCGCGACTACGCCCGAAAGCTGGCCCTGCGCGGGCGTACCTCCATGGACACGCCGGTGCGCGACGTGATGACCGCCTCTGTGCTCTGCGTGCGCCCCAACCAGACCAGCGAGCAGTGCATGCAGATCATGACCGGCAAGCGCCTGCGCCACCTGCCCGTGGTGGAAGAGGACGGCAGGCTGCTGGGCATGATCTCCATCGGTGACCTGGTCAAGGACATCATCTCCGAGCAGAAATTCATCATCGAGCAGCTGGAGCACTACATCACCGGTAGGGGGAGGTAGGGCAGGGCACAACCCCCTGAGCGGCTGCGCCGCTTCCCCCTTCTCTCGAATTGCTGCGCAATTCGGGAAGGGGGACGCCACCAGCGCCTGGACTCGGAGCACTGGCGGCCCTTGCGCGGCGGCTGCTGGCGTGGGCCGCGCCAGGCTCATTGGCCGTGAGCATTGTTTCGCGCCGAAGATGCAAAAGGCCCTGGCTGCACGCAGCCAGGGCCTTTGTGCGAGTCCCGGTCACGCCGCCTTTTCGACGTGCCCCTGGCGCGTGTACAGGAAGTCGATCACCGCCTTGCGGTAGTTCACATAGCGTGCGTCCTCGGCCAGTTCCACGCGCGAGCGCGGGCGGGGCAAATCCACGTGCAGCACTTCGCCGATGGTCGCGGCCGGGCCGTTGGTCATCATCACGATCTTGTCGGACAGCAGCACGGCCTCGTCCACGTCGTGCGTCACCATCACCACCGTGCTCTGCGTGCGCACCACGATCTCCAGCAGCTCGTCCTGCAGCTTGGCGCGCGTCAGCGCGTCGAGCGCGCCGAAGGGCTCGTCCATCAGCAGCACCTGCGGCTCCATCGACAGCGCCCGGGCAATGCCCACGCGCTGCTTCATGCCGCCCGAGATTTCGCCGGGGCGCTTCTGGCCCGCGTGCGTCAGGCCCACCAGGGCCAGGGCGGCGTCGGTGCGCGCCTTGAGCTGCGCCTTGCCCTCGCGGGCGCCGAACACGCGCTCCACGGCCAGGTAGATGTTGTCGAAGCAGGTGAGCCAGGGTAGCAGCGAGTGGTTCTGGAACACCACGGCGCGCTCCGGCCCGGGGCCCTTGATCTCCTTGTTGGCGCACAGCAGCGCGCCGTTGGTGGGCGTGGTGAGCCCGGCGATCAGGTTCAGCAGCGTGGACTTGCCGCAGCCCGAGTGCCCGATGAGGGCCACGAACTCGCCCTTGGCGATGGTCAGGTTGATCTCGCGCAGCGCCGGGAACAGGCCCTTGGCGGTGCGGAAGGTCTGCTCCACGCCCTGGACTTCGATGAACTTGGTGGACAGCGATGCGTTCATGATTTCACTTCCTCGAATGTGAAGGCGGTTGCCAGCTTGACCAGGGCCGCTTCGAGCAGCAGCCCGACGATGCCGATCACGAAGATGGCGATGATGATGTTCTTGACGTTGAGGTTGTTCCACTCGTCCCACACCCAGAAGCCAATGCCCACGCCGCCCGTCAGCATCTCGGCCGCAACGATCACCAGCCACGCCGTGCCCACGGCCAGGCGCACGCCGGTCAGCATGTAGGGCAGCACCGAGGGGAACAGGATCTTGGTGAGCACCTTCCACTCGCTCAGGTTGAGCACGCGGGCCACGTTCAGGTAGTCCTGCGGCACGCGCTGCACGCCCACGGCGGTGTTGATGATCATGGGCCAGATGGAGCAGATGAAGATGGTCCAGATGGCGGCAGGGTTCGCGCCCTTGAACACCAGCAACCCGATGGGCAGCCACGCCAGCGGCGATACCGGCCGCAGCAGGCTGATGAGCGGGTTGAACATGCGCGACAGAAACGCAAAGCGCCCGATGGCAAACCCCGCCGGAATGCCCACCAGCGCCGCCAGCCCAAAGCCCACGGCCACGCGCTCCAGCGAGGCCAGCACGTTCCAGCCCACGCCCTGGTCGTTGGGGCCGTTGCGGTAGAACGGGTTGCTGAACACCTCCACTGCCTGCAACCAGGTCTCGTAGGGCGTGGGAATGCTGCGGCCCGTGCTGGCCGACACCAGCGCCCACAGCCCCACCAGCAGCCCCAGGCCCAGCACGGGCGGCAGCACCTTCTGCCAAAAGGCGCGCGAAAGCGCACCAGCGTCGCGCTGGGCCAGGGCGGGTGCTGCGGGTGGATTTAAGGTTTTTTGGGCTTTAGCGCCCGTAGATAGGGCGCTAGTAGCTATGCTTTTAGTAGCATCGGATGCTTTGGCTGGCGTGGGTTCCAGCGGTGCATGAAAAACGGCGCTGACCATGGTGATCTCCGGTGGGTCGAAAGTGGTAGATGGCGAAAGCCGTGGTTTCAGGCCTTGATCTTGAAACCGTCGGCGTACTTGGCGGGGTCCTTGCCGTCCCACACCACGCCGTCGATCAGCTTGCTGGTGCGCAGCACGTCCTTGGGCACGCTGATCTTCATGGCGCTGGCGACCGACTTGTACAGGTCCACCTGGTTCACCTGCTTGGCCACGGCCAAGTAATCCGGGTGGCTCTTGAGCAGGCCCCAGCGCTTGTGCTGGGTGAGGAACCACATGCCGTCCGACAGGTAGGGGAAGTTCACCGCACCATCGTTGAAGAACTTCATGTGGTTCGGGTCGTCCCAGGTCTTGCCCAGGCCGTTCTGGTAACGGCCCAGGATGCGCTGGTTGATCGCATCCACGCTGGTGTTCACGTAGGCCTTGCCAGCCACCGTCTCGGCCATCTTGGTCTTGTTCGACAGGCTCGCGTCGATCCAGCGGCTCGCCTCCAGCACCGCCATCATCACGGCGCGCGTGGTGTTGGGGTACTTTTTCACAAACTCGGCCGAGGTGCCCAGCACCTTCTCGGGATGGTCTTGCCAGATGTCCTGCGTGGTGTTGGCCGTGATGCCGATGCCATCCATGATGGCGCGGTGGTTCCAGGGCTCGCCCACGCAGAAGCCATCCATGTTGCCCACGCGCATGTTGGCCACCATCTGCGGTGGCGGCACGGTGATCAGCTTGGCGCCCGACAACGGGTTGATGCCCGCCGCCGCCAGCCAGTAGTGCATCCACATCGCGTGCGTGCCCGTGGGGAAGGTGCCCGCGAAGGTGTATTCGCGCTTCTCCTTGGCCATCAGCGCCGCGAGCGAGGGGCCGTCCACGGCACCCTTGTCGGCCAGGGCCTTGGAGAGCGTGATCGCCTGGCCGTTGTGGTTGAGGGACATGAGCACCGCCATGTCCTTCTTGGGGCCCGCCGTGCCCAGGTGCACGCCGTACACCAGGCCATATAGCACATGGGCAAAGTCCAGCTCGCCATTCACCAGCTTGTCGCGCACACCGGCCCACGATGCCTCCTTGGTGGGGATGATGGTCACGCCGTACTTCTTGTCGAAGCCCAGCACCGAGGCCATCACCACGCTGGCGCAGTCGGTCAGCGGAATGAAGCCGATCTTCACCTCCTTCTTCTCGGGCGCGTCCGAGCCCTGGGCGTGCACAAGCGCGCGCAGCGCGGGGCTCACGCCCACGGCGCCCACGGTGGCGGCCTGCAACACGGTGCGGCGGTTGAGGCTGGTTTTCAGAACATCGGTCATGGGGCTCCCCTTGCATCGTGAAAAACAAAAAAAGGCGTCCTCACGCTGCGCACGCCAGCCAGGGGCCGCATGCGCAGGGTGGGGACGCCTTTGTCCGGTAACAGGCGGCAGCCACCCGCCGTTGGGTGGCGCCGCCGTGGTGACCCTGTGGGGGGTCTGCCAGCATCAATGCAAAGCGCGTGCCAGGTTTTGAAAGCTGCAGTTTGCTATCAAATTGAGAGCTGCAGGCGCAATTTAGAAGAGCGCCAGAGGCCGATTCGGCTTAAAGCGATGCAGGATGGAGTGCACCGGTGTTGTGCGGTGCACCAAGGCGGCGCGGAGGTGTGGTGCGCGAGGTGGGTAGGCGCTGGCACCCTCTGTGGGGTACCAACGTGGCCGCAAGGACCAAGGACTGGTTTGCAGGGATTGCAGCCAGTCATCCTCTGGCGCTGCGTGACTGGTCTCGGCCAGGAGCGGCCTGTGGCGGCAGATGAAAGCAGACTTTCAACGAATAAGGTAAGCCGCCCGCCTTTAGCGGGTCGGCTTAAGCGCCGGGTTAGCCCCAACGTTGGCTACTTCATGATGCAGTTTTAATTGCATTTTTCTCGGTATTTCTCAAGTACGCGGTCTTTTGAAAGCATGTAATCATCCACATAAATTCGACCTTCTCGATCTTGCCGTGGATAATAAACATCCTTGAATCCATATGATCCGATGTCACCTACGATGACATCACCCTTAGATGGATCGTATCCGCCGTACCATTCAAGGAGATAAAAGCCACGAGGGCCATCTGCTATGAAATAGCTACGACAGCCAGATTGATACAGAACAACTACAGCCTTTTCAGCGAGTGCATTCAAAGACAAGAGTCCAAGCAACGCACCAAAAATAACATATCGAATTCGGAACACGCGGACTCCTCTTTTTGCTAACGTCTGAATTAAGCCGCGCCGCGTAGCGGCGTCGGCTTGAGTGAACGGTTATGCCATAGGCGGATCACGACCGACATTTCCTTCATACTTTTCCAAAACCCCAGATAGCCTTCGAAACTCAGAATCCTTTTTCTCTTGGCTCCAAACTTCGTCATCTTCTATTGAGTAGATGCGCTGATGGAACAGGTGGATCATCGCGTCGGCTGGCTCCAGGCTCGTCACGAAGTGAACCCAGTGGCCCGGTTGATCTTCATATTCATTGCTGTAGTCGCCATCTAGAAATGGGAGCGCAATGCCTTGGAACAGGTTCCTTAGCATCTTGGCTGCGGCCAGTAGATCGGTACTACTGTCAATTGAGTTTGCAGCAACCTCGGCTAGCCCAGCAGCAACAGCGATTTTACCGACAATTGCCTCATCGGAGTTCCAGTAAATGTGCGAAGTGTATGTGCAGTGGAGAAATTCGTCATCTTTCAAAAGCCGCTTTCGAATCTCCTCATCAATGCACTTCACATTGTCGGGTTTTAAAACTGTTGATATACGATGAGAGCAAGGCCAGAGTTCGTAGGCGCGCTGAAATAGAGAATTTTGATCAACTTTCCGACCGAATCTGTAAGCGCGAATAATCTCTGCGACAAATTCTGCTCTTTCTAGGAATGAAGGATACGTGCTTGTCATGTGTGTGCTCGGTGCGGCCTCAAGGTATAACGCATAAAGTAAGCCGGCCGTCGCAGGCGGATCGGCTTGACTGCTGGGTTATGCCTCGGCCTTGAATGGCATACCTGAAGCATTGCATAGCTTCTCCAAGTTTTCCGCAAAATATCCGAGTGGTTGAATCCCTGCTGTTGATTCGTAACTCTCGTTCCCAAATTCCCGCCATGTCTCGATTTTGTTGTGCGCTACAGCGAACAACATGACGCCAAAGGTTGTAGGTGTAACGTTAAGGAATGGCATGGTTTTGTCGCCAATCGTATGGCTGTTGTACTCGAACTGAGAGAGGAGACCGAGCCGATGTAGAACGGTTAAATCACGGTCATACGGAAGCCGCCTTTGGCTCAATTCCAGTCCATTCATGAAGATATGCCAAGCTTGGACATCTGCGCTTTTCGCAACGTTTATCGACTTGCCACTTTGATTAAGTAGCCCTTGCCAAGCCTTGTATATGACATAGTGCAGTTCAAGTTGTCGCGCTGACATCGCTTTGATGGTATCGACGTAGTGAACGACTCCATCATCTTTTCCGTCTTCGCTGCGCGCAGCAGCGAGCATGCCACCAAAGTATTCAGCGCAGACTTCGTCTTCAGTGATTGCGCCATTCCAAAGTACATCGCGGGCTGCACGGATGTTTACCTTTTTTCCGTCGTCCGGGTTATCCACCTTCTTTGAAGCTATCTCGACAATCTTGTCTCGCCCCTTTACGTAGAGTTTGTTAATGTCGTCGCCCATGGTTGCAAGGGCTGTACCAAATAGTTTTGTTCCGATGTAGCCACCAACGGCAATAGCTGAAGTAACGACAATCTCTTCCCCGGCCATTAATTTATCTCCCGAAATATGAGCTTGTGGAATATCGGCCAATGGCGCGATTAGAGGCATAACGTTCGATTTCAGCGGCTGCCGAAGGCAGTCCGCTGCAATGACGGGTTGGACGGCTGTTCACGGTTCCCAAATGTTTGCGGTCTTCGCGTCGAAGAGGTGCAATTTCGGATGGAACTTGCCTTTAATTGATTCCATGTGCGCTGCATCCGCCTCGGAATACACGCCAACATATATGCTCCAAAGTTTTGGTGGCTGTTTTGAACCGAATTTGGCCGCCTTGTTGATCGCCTCGATGATGTGCTCATCGTAGGGGCCGAAATTGAAGCCGAATGTCACGAGTGATCCGTCGGCGGCACATAGCCTGTCGTAGCACGTCGAAAGATAGCGGTTGTGGCGAATGTGCTCCAACTTTTCGTCACCGTTCCCTGCAGTCACGAAGATCGGATAGTTTCCGGACTCGAGCCGTTCGCCAATGTTTTCAAGAAGGTAGGTGCCTTGGTCGTATTGCTCTTTGATTACCTCATGACCCGAATCAAAGAGATGTAGCGCTCCATGCAGGTAGTGAATGTTCTGATCAGCTTGATTTGGCCCCCAAAGAAGGTCAGACCATTCCTGCTCCTCACCTCTACTTGCTTCGACTGGATTCAATAGTTCTCGTCCAAAGCCGTCTATTGGGTTGACTACCCCTTGGCGCATAAGAACCCAGTAGAGCAGGAGGTCGTAGTTTGTTGAATAGATGTGCCCTCCGCTGGCCAAGAACAGACTGAGAAACTTGGCGCACGCTGCTGCCCTTTCTTCTGGCATTTTGTAGACATGCTCGGGATGCAACTCTTTAACGGATTTGAGTAGGCCATCCTTGAGGTGTTGGCTGGCCGCTTTGATCTGTTCCTGAAGCGCTGCTTCAGCACCAAATGCTTTCAGTAAAGCGATCGTGGTGTCGAGCTGGCGCATAACCAGCTCGAAATTTTTCGTCTTGATGGCGCCAAAAAGCTTGTTGATGAGATCGTCGTTTTGCGAGTTCAGAAACGTGTAAAGCGCGTTGTACGAAAAAATGTCTTTGTCGTATGCCATGCTGAAGCCATTGCCAATGAGTAGGGACATCGGCCGTTTCTTCTTCTGCAGATAGTCCACCACCTCGCTGAACTTCATCATCTTTTTCTCCCTTTCCGTGTGAGCCAGTTGGTTCCACAGCCGCCCAACTTATGGTTTATCTGACCAAACACCGGATACCCACAACCGTGGTCGTTAAACAAAGTCGCA